>NZ_CP139145.1:3960365-4265009 GCF_034048115.1 Pseudarthrobacter sp. IC2-21
GTTTTGTCTTCCCGATTGCGATTGAAAAGCGCACGGTTGCAGCGGCCGGCCTCCGTTCAGACCGCCGGCTGCGGGTGGCAAGCAGCTCGTTCCCCGGCATGGTGGAGGTCAGCCTCGACGAACTGGACCCGGACGCCCTGCAGGGCTGGGCTGCGTATCCCCTGGGTGTTGCCTGGGCCATGTCACAGGCGGCGGGCGAAAAGGGGATCCCGGGCGCCCGGCTGGCGGGCGTCGACCTCACGCTCACTTCGGATGTCCCGGCCGGGGCCGGCTTGTCGTCCTCGGCCGCAGTCGAGTGCGCCGCCGCCCTTGCCCTGAACGAGCTCTGGGGTTTGGGGCTGGGCCGGGAAGAGCTGGCCCGGATCGGCCAGCTGGCCGAAAACCGGGTTGTGGGCGCCCCCACGGGGATCATGGACCAGTCCGCCTCGTTGCTGGGCGAGCCGGACCACGGCATTCTGCTGGACTGCCAAAGCCTGCGGGCGGACAGCGTGCCCCTGGGTTTTGCCGCTGCAGGTCTCGGGCTGCTGGTCATCGACACCCGCACCAGCCACTCGCACGCCGACGGCGGCTATGCCAGCCGCCGCCGGTCCTGCGAGGAGGGCGCGACGGCGATGGGCGTCCCCAGCCTCCGTGCCCTCAGCCCCGGGGACCTTCCCCGCGCGGCGGACGTACTGGATGACGAGACCTTCCGGCGGGTCCGGCACATCGTCACGGAGAACCAGCGGGTGCTGGACACCGTGGCTGCGCTGCGGGCGGAAGGCCCCTCCGCCGTCGGGTCCTTCCTTAACCAATCACACGTCTCCATGCGCGACGACTTTGAGATTTCCACCCCGGAACTGGATCTGGCCGTCTCCACCGCGCAGTCCCTCGGCGCCCTCGGCGCCCGCATGACCGGCGGCGGTTTCGGCGGGGCGGCAATAGCCCTGGTCCGCAACGGGGACGCGGCCGGGATCACCGAAGGACTCGTCCGGGAATTCGCCCGCGCAGGCTTCACGGCCCCCAGCATCTTTCCCGTCAGCGCCTCGGCCGGCGCCCGCCGGGAGGAGTAGCCGCGGTTAGACCCGGGCCAGTCCGGCTACTTCGGCGAGCAGTTCCACGGAGCGGAGCCGGGCGTCGGTGCCGGTGTTCTGGTGCGCCACGATCAGTTCGTCGGCGTCGGAGTGCTTGGCGAACCCGTCGAGGTAGTCCAGGACGGCGTCCGGGGTGCCGACGGCTGAGTACGTCATCATCTGCGAGACGTGCTGCCCCTGCGGTGAGTCCAGCACCATATCCGCTTCGTCGTCGGTGAATTCGCGTCCGCCGCCGAAGAAGAGCCCCACGCGGGCACGGAGGGTGGCCCGGAACGCCGCCTGCGCTTCGGCGGTGGAATCCGCGGCGATCACGTTGACGCCGGCGATGACGTGGGGTGCGTCCAGCTGGGCTGACCGCTTGAATTCGCGGCGGTAAAGGGCCACGGCGTCCTGCAGGGCGTTGGGCGCGAAGTGCGAAGCGAACGCATAGGGCAGTCCCAGCTGGGCTGCGAGCCGGGCACCGAACAGCGAGGAGCCCAGGATGTAGAGCGGCACATTGGTGCCCTTGCCGGGGGTGGCCTCGACGCCCTGAATGCGGGTGGGGCCAGTGAGGTAGCCCTGCAGTTCCAGCACGTCCTGCGGGAAGCTGTCCGCGGACATCGGGTCCCGGCGCAGCGCGCGCAGAGTGTTCTGGTCGCTGCCGGGAGCGCGGCCGAGGCCAAGATCAATCCGGCCCGGGTGCAGGGTTTCCAGGGTGCCGAACTGTTCGGCGATGGTCAGGGGCGAGTGGTTGGGAAGCATGATGCCGCCCGCGCCCAGCCGGATGGTGCTGGTGTGCGCGGCCACATGGGCGATCAGCACGCTGGTGGCCGAGGAGGCAATGGCGGACATGTTGTGGTGCTCGGCGTACCAGATCCGCCGGTACCCGAGCTCCTCGGCCCGCTGGGCCATCGCCACGCTCCCCGCGAAACTTTCCGCCGCCGTCTGGCCTCTGCCGATGGTTGCCAGGTCAAGGATGGAGAGGGGAAGCGTCACGTCGGTGCCGGCCTTTCAAATGCGTTGCGTAGGAGTGGGCGCGCCGGATTACGGCGGCACACTGTGAACAACGACGGCGGCACGCGGGATATTTCATCCCGCAATGGAATACTCAGCATGCTGAGCGTGTTGCCGCCCCTATGAGCCAAAACACGAACCAGACGGAACCGTCCGCAACCATCGACCTCAAGGACCTCGGAACCGTGCATCGCCTCGGCTTCGGTGCCATGCGCATCGTCGGCAACGGCGTGTGGGGTGAACCGGCAGACCGCCAGGCGGCAATCGCCGTGCTGCGCCGCGCCGTCGAACTCGGGGTGGACTTCATTGACACCGCGGATTCCTACGGGCCCAACATCAGCGAGGAAATCATCGCCGAGGCCCTGCACCCCTATGCGGAGGGGCTGAAGATCGCCACGAAGGTGGGATTCACCCGGACCGGGCCCAACAAGTGGATTCCGGTGGGCCGGCCCGAGTACCTGCGCCAGCAGACCGAACTGAGCCTGCGCAAACTGAAGGTGGATACCCTGGACCTGCTCCAGCTGCACCGGATCGATCCGAAGGTGGACGCGGAGGAACAGTTCGGCGTGCTCCGCGAACTGCAGGACGAAGGCAAAGTCAAGGCCCTGGGCCTGTCCCAGGTGAGCGTGGCCGAACTGGAAGCGGCCGGAAAACACTTCACCGTCTCCACGGTCCAGAACCGGTACAACCTGACGGACCGCAGCTCGGAGGATGTCCTCGAGTACGCGGAGGCGAACGGCATCGGTTTCATCCCCTGGGCACCCATCTCCGCCGGCGAACTCGCGCAGCCCGGCGGCCCGCTGGATGAGGCGGCCAAGCGGCTGGATGCCACGGCTTCCCAGGTGGCGCTGGCCTGGCTGCTCCGCCGTTCCCCCGTGATGATGCCGATTCCGGGCACCGGCTCGGTGAAGCACCTGGAAGAAAACCTGGCAGCGGCCGCGCTCCGGATCGACGACGCAACCTACGCGGAGCTTGAGGCTGCCTCCAAGGCAGCCGCCGAGTCCTGACCGCCGCTTATCCCGCAACACATTCGCCGGAAATCCGGCACACAGACAGGAGTCACAGCATGGCAAACATCTTGATGGTCGTATCGGCCGCCGATTCACTCACCATGAAGGACGGCAGCGAACACCCCACCGGCTACTGGGCCGAGGAACTGGTGGTCTCCCACCAGACCCTCCGGGACGCCGGCCACACGGTCCACATCGCCACGCCCGGCGGAACAAAGCCCACTGTTGACCAGGTGAGCCTGGCCCCGGAGTCGGCCGGCGGCAAGGAACGGGCGGACAGCTTCCGCGACTACCTGGCCACCATCGACGCCGAGCTCTCGGCTCCCCTGGTGCTGGCCGACGTCGACATCGCCGGCTACGACGCCGTGGTGATGCCCGGTGGCCACGGCCCCATGACCGACCTGTACAAGGACGCCGATCTGGGCCGCCTCCTGGTGGCTGCGGACAGTGCCGGAAAAATCATCGCCCCGTTCTGCCACGGGCCCGCCGGGCTGCTCAGCGCAACGCTCGACGACGGCTCGTTCGCCTTTGCAGGCCGCCGCCTCACCGTCTTCACCAACGATGAGGAACTGAACGGCGGCACCGGGGAGAACACCCCGTGGCTGGTGGAGGACGCACTGAAGGACAAGGGCGCCGTCATCGAGAACGCGGCGTCCTGGAGCTCCAATGTGGTCCGCGACCGCAACCTCATCACCGGCCAGAACCCGCAGTCCAGCGAGGACGTGGCCAAGGAAGTCGTCAGCGCGCTGGGCTAAGTTCGACGGCAATAGCAGAGGGGACCGGCTCGCGATGAGCCGGTCCCCTCCTTGCGGCGCACGCCGTTGGACGCCGCGCCGGCTTAGGCGGCACAGCCTCCGAGCGCGATGGTTACGTCGATGCCCGCAATCTGCAACTGGACGGCGCCGAGCTGGGCCTGGAGGCTGGCGACCACGTCCTTCTGGGCCTTGATGTCAGCGCCGTTCTGTTTCTTCTGGGCCTGTAGCCCGGCCAGCTTCAGTTGCGCCGCTGTCAGCTCCGAGTCCAGCCCATTGAGCTGGCTCTGCAGTGTGGCCAGCTTTGCTTGCGTGGCGCTGATCTCGCCATTCAGCTGGTTGAGTTGCTGCAACAGCGGCGCAACCTGTGCCTGCAGGTCCAGCACGTTTGCTTCAGCGGTGGAGATCTGGGCATTGAGTGCCGTGATCTGAGCTACCAAGGTGTCGCCGATCCGGTTGAGTGAATCGATTTCGCCGGTCTTGGTGGCAACTGCAGCGTTGGCCGCATCAAGGGTACTTTGGAGTGCCGGGAGCTGATCCTGAAGCGCTGAAATCTCCAGCTGCTTGTCCCCGACGGCCTTATTGGCTGCGGCCAGCGCATCCTGAGCCTGAGCCAACGCGGCTTTCTTGCCCTCCAGGACCGCCCGCTGGTCCGCGATGTCCTGCTGGGCCTGGACCACATTTGCGGTGAGGGTCGGCAGGGAACGTTCGAGATCCGCCACCACCTGCTGCTGGGCCGTCACCGCGTCTGCCGCCGCTGTCGCCGTCCGCTCAAGTGCCGGGAGCTGGCCCTTGAGAGCGGCGAGCTCCGCCTGTTTGGTGGTCACCGCGCCGTTCGCCTGGTTCAGGGCGGTTTGGAGGGCGGGCACCTGGGCTTTGAGTGTTGCGATGTCCCCCTGTTTGGTTGATACGGCGAGGTTGGCGGCGTCGAGCGACGTCTGAAGGGGCGCAGCTTTCTGCTGCAGGGTGCTGCTTTCCGCCTGCTTCGTCTGCAATTGGCTGTTCAGCGAATTGACCTGCGTCTGGAGCGCGGCGAGGTCACCCTGCAGTCCGGAGATCTGCGCGTTCTTGTTCGTGATCTGACCGTTCACGGTGTTGAGTTGTGCCTGGGCGGCGTCACGCTTGGCGATAAGTTCCTTCTTGCCTTGGCCGTTGCCGTTGTTGTTGATCGCGGCAATCTGGCTGTCCAGGCTTGCGACCTGGGCCGTCAATGTGTTCATTTGAGCGGTGAGGGCGGCCAGGTCGTCCTGAGCTGTAGTCAGTTGCGCCTGTTGGGCCGAGATCTGATCGTTCAGGGATTTGATCTGGCCCTGCAGGGCGGTGATGTCAGCGTTCACGGCGGCGATCTTCGCGTTGTTATCACTGACTGCCGTCGCCGCCAACGCCGCGCTGTCCTGAAGGGTGGTCAGCTCCCCCTGCGCTGTTGAAATCTGGGCGTTCGTGGCGTCGAGGGCCGCCTTCGCGGCGGAGGCCGTGGACTGCAGGGCCGTCAACTCCGCCTGCGCGGCCTTAATCTGGTCCTTCTTGCTGGTGACAACGACGTCGGCGGCCGCGGCAACGGCCTGCAGGTTCGCCAGCGTCTGGTTGGCCGTGGCTACCTTGTCCTGCTGGGCCTGCAGCTCCGCAGCCGCATTGGCTCCTGCAGCCTCAAGTACTTTCAGCTGAGTCTCCGCGTCAGTGACTGCCTGTTGCGCGGCTTCCACATCCGCCGCCGCTTGGGCAGCCTTCGTGTTCAGTATTGCGAGGTCGGCCTGGGCCTGCTGGATTTCGGCGTTCTTGGCAGCAACGGCGGAGGCCGCATTGGACGCTGCCTGCTGTGCGGCGCCGAGCTCGGTCCGGGCGGCCTCAAGGGACTTGGTGTTCGCAGCCTGCTGGGTTTCAAGGTCGGCCAGTTTGCTCTTCAGCCCCGAAGATTCATCCTGCGCCGCTGCCAACTCATCCTGCAGCGGCGCCAGCTCACTGTGGACGGTTGCCTGGTGGCCCAACAGAGCGGCGAGGTCAGCCTGGGCAGACGTTACTGCACCAGCGGCGGCCTTCTGCTCAGAAGTCAGCCTGTCCACTTCTCCCTGTGCAGCAGTCACGTCGTCAGCTAGCTGCTGCTCCTGGCTCGCAAGACCGTCCAGCTCCTTCTGTGCTGCGGCAACCTGGGAGGTGAGCGAGTCGGCGGAGGACTGCATCGTGGCCCTTTCCGCCTGCAGGGCGGCGATGGCGGCAGCGTTCTTCTTGACTGCAGCCTTCATCAGGTTTTCCTGAACGGTGCCGCGGTGCGCCAGCTGGTTCACCACCCCGTTGCAGATTCCGGTGACCCCGCCCGGAGCGGCCATGGCGGGCTGGACCAGGACCAGGCTGCTGGTGAGCAGGCCGGGCAGGATAACCGCAGCGGCAAGGCGACGGGCAAAGACGGATTTGGACGCTGCAGTAGTCATAAAGAAAACTCCCCATTGAGACCGGTGGCGCGGCCCTCTGGCCGCTCATTACCTCACCGTAAAGGGATCGCCGGAGGTGCACACGCGTAGTCGCCACCCGTCTTTTTTGGATGAGTACTCACATTCGCAACCGGTTTCCGGGGCACTACTTGGTTTGTGACGGCCCCTGACGCCCGGTTAACGGCCCTTACCCCTCATATCGCACCGTTTCGGCGGCCTTTGATCGGGTGCTGATGCTCACGGATAGTAGCTGCCACAGGCGTTATTTCCGCTGCGTCACCTTCAACTTTCAAGGGGCAATCATGACCAGAGTCAAAACCAAACAGGCTGCCGCCGCAGCACTCGCACTGAGCTCCCTCCTGGCGCTGGGCGCCTGCTCGGATCCGGGCGCAACGGCCGCGGCAGCACCGGCGTCGGGCGCCACAACTACCGCGGCGGGCAAGACGTTTAATCTGACTCCCGAGCAGGACCGCTTCAAGGTGAACGTTGATCCGGAGGCGGCGGCACTGGTCCCCGCCGCCATCAAGGCGGACGGAAAACTCACCGTGGTCACCACCGGAGGCTCGGCCCCTCTGACGCTCTTCGCCACGGACAACAAAACCCTGATCGGCAGCGAAGTGGACATCGCCTACGCGGTGGGCGCGGCCCTGGGACTGGAGGTCGAAGTGCTTCCCGTCGCCTGGGCCGACTGGCCGTTGGGCGTCGAGTCCGGGAAGTACGAGGCAGTCCTGTCCAATGTCACCGTCACCGAGGCGCGGAAGGAGAAGCTCGACTTCGCAACCTACCGCAACGACCTTCTGGGCTTCTACGCCAAGGCCGACTCCACCATCGGCACCATCAAGGAAGCGAAGGATGTGGCCGGCAAACGCATCATCGTCGGTTCCGGCACCAACCAGGAGGCAATCCTGGTGCGCTGGGACGAGGAGAACAAGGCGAAGGGCCTGGAGCCGGTCGCCTTCCAGTATTACGACGACGACTCCGCCTCCACGCTCGCCCTCCAGTCGGGCCGCGCGGACCTGACGTTCGGCCCGAACGCATCGGCCGCCTACAAGACCGCCCAGGACGGCAAGACCAAGGAAGTGGGCACCCTGAACCGCGGCTGGCCGCTGGCTGCGGAGATCGCGTTCACCACCCGGAACGGCAACGGACTCGCGGTCGCTGCCCAGACGGAACTGAACCCGGCAGGCCTTCACAAGAAGTAGCCTGCAGATGCAGAATCGCCGTCTTGCTCCAGCGAGGCGGGGATTCTTTTGCCCGCCTACCTGTCCGCGGTACGGAGGCGAAGGACAACATCGCCCAGCGCATCGAGGGAGGCGAAGAGGGATTCCCGGTGTTCGGGTGAGAGCTGCTCCAGCACTTCCTCCAGGGAGCCCGTCACCGCCGCGTCGATGCTGCTCTTGTTCCGGCGGGCCTCATCGGTCAGGGACAGCAACGACTTTCGTTTGTCGTCCGGATCCGCAACCCGTTCCACCAGCCCGCGCGCACTGAGTTCGCGGACGGCGGCGGAGACGTTCGAGGGCTTGATGTCCAGCGCGGCCCCCACTTCGGTGACGCTCGATCTCTCGTTGCCTTCCAGGTATCCGAGGATGACCCGCTCCGTGGCGGGCAGGGGTTCAAAACCGGCCCGGATGGGGCCTTTGCGTTGAACCCACCAGGCCAGCTCCAGGAGCGCCTTCGCCGCCTCATGCACTTTTTCCATTCCACAATTTTGCTATGCTTACATACATATGTCAACATAACTAACTCGCTGAATCAGAGAAAGTGAACCGCCCCACCACATGACCACGACTTCAAAAGCATCAGTGTCTCTGATGACCATGCTGGCGCTCCTCAGCGCCCTGGGCCCCTTTGCCATCGACATGTACCTGCCAGCTTTCCCGCAGATGATGCAGGACCTGAACACCACCGCAGCCTCCATCCAGCTGACACTCACCACCTTCATGCTCGGCATGGCCGTCGGCCAGCTGGTCATTGGACCACTTTCCGACCAGTTCGGCCGGCGCAAGCCGCTGCTGATCGGCGCCCTCGCATGCCTGGCGGCCAGTGTGCTCTGCGCCGTGGCACCCAACATCGAGACCCTGATCGGCATGCGCTTCCTGCAGGGATTCGCGGGGGCGGCAGGCGTGGTCCTGGCCCGCGCCATCGTTTCCGATTCAGCCCGCGGCGTGCACGCCGCCAAGCAGTTCGGCATCCTGATGGCCGTGGGCGGCATCGCTCCGGTCCTCTCACCACTGGCCGGCGGCGGTGTCATCGGCTTCGCCGGCTGGCGCGGTGTGTTCTGGGCCCTGGCTGTGCTGAACCTGCTGATGGTGATCGGTTCGATCATCATCGTGAAGGAAAGCCTGCCGCGGGAACACCGCAGCAACGGCGGCGTGAAAGAGCTGTTCGCCAGCACCGGACGCATGCTGGGCAACCGGCGCTACCTTGGCTTCACGTTCGCGTTCGCCTTCGCCATGGCGGCCATGTTCGGCTACATCTCCGCCTCGCCCTTTGTCTACCAAAACATCCTGGGACTCAACCCCACGGCGTTTTCGCTGCTGTTCGCCGTGAACGCGCTGGGCATCACCATCACCAGCGTCGTGGGCGTCAAGCTGGTTGGCACCCTGAGCCCACTGCGCATGACGTACATCGGCGTCTCGGGCCTGGTGGTGTTCAGTGCCGGGCTGCTGGCAGTGGTCACGGCAGGGAACACGCCGCTGTTCCCGACGCTGGCGCTGCTCTTCCTGGGCATCTCCTCCCTGGGCTTCATCTTCGGCAACGCCGCGGCCCTGGCCACGGACCAGGTCAAGAAGTACGCAGGCACCGGGTCCGCAGTCATGGGTGCGCTCCAGTTCACCCTGGCCGCCATCGCGTCGCCCTTGGTGGGCCTCGCCGGAGAAGACAGCGCCACGCCCATGGCCATCGTGATGCTGGTGGCGGGGGGCATCGCTCTCCTCAGCCTGATCACGCTCACCCGCGGCGGCGCACCCCTTCCGGCCGCTGCCGGGCAGGAGGAAAGGCAGCCGGCAACCGCATCCCGCTGACCCGCAACAGGTCTACAGCAGCTGCTCCCACACCGTCAGCTGCAGCCTGACGGCGCCGCGGGTAGCTGCACCTTCACGGGAAGGTTCGACGACGGCGCCTCGGTACCGGCGTCGTCCTTTCTCCCCAAACCCGCCGCAGGCATCAGGCGCACACCGGCGCCCTTGTCCTACCAGGCCGGTAGTGCCGGCACGGGCCCGTCAACGTCAACATGCTCGGCGTCGCCCCGTGCCAGCCATTGGAGCAGGCCTTCGCGGTCGGACGCCACGCGCAGCCCGCCGTCGCCAATGACCCATTCGTCCCGTTCCTCGGTCACCAGCGTCATGCCGGGGGCACCCTTGGCGCGCAGGGACCGCACCACGGCTTCGAGGGCGTTCAGCAGGGAGTCCGGATCGGCCTCCTCGATGGTCCAGGCGGTGTTGAGGTCGTGGTGATGCACCACAACCTCGGCGATCCGGAGCGCCACGATGGACGTGGCGGAGAGCGGCTTGCCGTTCAACTGCACCTCCGGGGCGGCCAGTTCACCGCTGAGCCGCCGGGCCTGTTCGGCGAAGTTTTGAGCGGAATCCCGCACTTCCCGGATGAGCTCTTCCCGTGGCAGGGCCGCCAAGGCGGCGATCTCCGCGGCCCGGGCCTCACGGGAGGCGTACAGGGGACGTTCCTCCCCGGAGGCTGCCCAGTCGATGAGCTTCACCAGGGCGCGCCCGCTGGAGGCGACGTGGGCAATAACGTCGGCACGGGTCCACCCCTCACACAGCGAGGGAACCGCCATCTCGTCGTCGGCAAGGGACTCAACGGTGGCCAGGAACATGTCCGTCTCCCTGCCGAGGCGGGACAGGTCGGAGTGAAGGCGTGCAGGGTTGATCATTTGGCCAGCCTACCCACCGGCCGGTTTCCAGACCACCGTTCCTGCGCCGCCGTTCGATACCCAGATCGTCTCGACTGAGACGCCCGGCGGCGCCGAGGGAAACCCTTCAAAAAACGGCCATTTCAGATCCGCAGCATATGAATACCCCCCGGGCGGAAAGCCGGGGTTTCCCCTCATATGTTGCGCATCACACCTCTGTCAGGCTGAAGGAACTCGGAGGACGGCCCCTCGGATTCTCCCGGTGCCGCAGGCCTCCACTTAAGTCAGAGAGGACTTGGGTACTATGTCACAACCGCATGCCGTTATTGCCGAAAATCCGCAGAAGGAAACGCGCACTGCCAATTGGGTGGCCTTCATCATCTGCACCGCGCTCCTGTTCGACGGGTACGACCTCGTCATTTACGGCACCGTCCTTCCCGGGCTGCTCGCGGACCCGGGCCAGATTGGAGCGTTTGATGCAGTCACCGCAGGCCTGCTCGGCTCCTGGGCCCTGATCGGAGTCCTTGTCGGTTCCCTGATCTGCGGCGCGGTGGGTGACTTCTTCGGCCGCCGCCGGCTGATGCTCCTGGGCATAGCCTGGTTCTCCATCGGCATGTTCGCCACAGCCTTTGCCACCAGCGTCCCCGCCTTCGGAGCCCTGCGCTTCGCAACCGGGCTCGGACTGGGCATCGTGATTGCCAGCGCCGGTGCCACCATGGCCGAATTCGCCCCGGCCGGACGCCGCCAGTTCTACAACGCAATCGTGTACTCGGGCATCCCGGCAGGCGGAGTCCTGGCCTCCATCCTGGGCATCCTGTTCCTCGACAGCATCGGCTGGCGCGGGCTTTTCATCATCGGCTCGCTGCCGCTGCTCTTTCTCCTGCCCATTGCCTGGCGCAAGCTTCCTGAGTCACCGCGGTGGCTGCTGTCCCGGGGCCGGGAGCAGGAGGCCCTCGCCGCCGCCCAGCGCACCGGCGTCCCGCTCATCGAAGAGCGGATCATCCAGCAGGTCGGCGCCGCGCCGCAGAAGTCAGGTTTTGCCGCAGTGTTTTCCCGCCAGTTCGCGGCCGCAGCCGTCCTGTTGGGCCTGATGTCCTTCTGCGGCCTCCTGCTGACCTACGGCCTCAACACCTGGCTGCCCAAAATCATGGAAGGCTACGGCTACGGGCGGACCTACTCGCTGTTCTTCCCGCTGGCATTGAACCTCGGCGCCGTGGCGGGCGGACTGCTGGCCTCCCGCCTGGCGGACAAGAGCGGACCGCAGCGGGTCATCGCCGCCACCTTCGCGCTGGCAACGATCTCCCTGGCCCTGATGACTTTCAGTTTTCCGCTGCCGCTGCTTTTTGTCTTTATTGCCCTGGCAGGCGTCGGCACGCTGGGAACCCAGGTGCTGATCTATGGGTTCCAGTCCAACTACTTCACCACAAATGCCCGGGCGGCCGGCGTGGCCTGGTGTGCAAGCGTGGGCCGGCTGGGCGGAGTGCTCGGTCCCATCATCGGAGGCTGGCTGGCCGCCGCCGGCATCGGCGGATCCACTGCCTTCTACATCTACGGGGCCGTCGCCCTGGTGGGCGCCGTGGTCACCGTGCTGGTCCCCCGCCAACGCAAGCTGGAGGAAGCCGAACACAAGGTGGAGGAAATCGCGGAAAGCAGGACAGAAGACGGCGTCCCGGCCGGCCAGCCCACCTAGTCCAGCCGGCCAGTACCGTCTCATTACGTGGCTAAAGTAACCTAGTAGGGCTTATTATGGTTATTCTTTGAATCAATCATGAATACCGGGAACGTGGGGCCGGCCAGCGGAAGGACGGGACTGCCTTGGACATCCGCCAACTGAACTATTTCATTGCGGTTGCTGAAGAGAGGCACTTCGGCCGGGCCGCCAAGCGCCTGCACATGGCGCAGCCACCGCTCTCGCAGCAGATCCGGCAGTTGGAGGATCAGCTTGGCGTCAAGCTGCTCAACCGGACCACCCGCAGAGTTGACCTCACGGCGGCGGGTCAGCTCCTGCTGGACCGGGGACGGCAGATCGTCAACGAGGTCGCCACGCTTCAGGCCGACGTCTACCAGGTGGGGCGGGGCGCAACGGGCGTCCTGCGGGTGGGCTTTTCAGGGTCGGCAACCTACGGTGTTATGCCCCGGATCGCCCGCGTGGCCAAACAGGTGCTGCCCGGCCTGTCCCTGGCCCTGCACGGTGAGATGCTCACGCCCTCCATGGAAGCCGGGCTCCGTGACGGCACCCTGGACGCCGCGTTGCTGCGTCCTCCGGTCGCGTCCCAGGACATCGACTACCGGACAGTGACCCGGGAGCCGCTGGTTGTGGCGCTTCCCTCGTTCAGCGCGCTGGCTGTGGACCGGCCGGTGGCCATGCACGAACTGCAGGACCAGGACTTCATCGCTTACGGACCCGAGTCCGTGCTCTACCGCACCACCGCGGACCTTTGCCGCCAGGCGGGCTTCCAGCCGCGCATCACCCAGGTGGTGGGGGAAACCTCCACCATGTTGGCGTTCGTGGCTGCGGGCGGCGGGGTGGCCATCATGCCGTCCAGCGTGCAGGCCTTCCAGCTTGAAGGTGTGGCTTACCGGGAAATAGAGAATGTCCCCGATGTTGAACTGGCCGTCGCCTGGCTGCGCGGGCATCAGTCGGCGCTGCTGCACAACTTTCTGGAGGTGGTGGTGACCGCGACTGCGGGAGCCGCGGCCCCCTCCCCCGGCCATGCGCCGCTTCCCACCGATGAAAGGCTCCCCAACTCATGAAGATCGCGGCCATTGAGGCGATTCCCTACTCGATCCCCTACCTTCATCCCCTGCACTTCGCGTCAGGGTCCGTGCACGAGGCAGACCACGTGCTGATCAGGCTTCGGACGGAAGACGGCGTAGTGGGCACCGCTGACACCCCGCCCCGCCCGTACACCTACGGTGAGACGCAGAAGTCAATCGTTGCCGTGGTGGAGGACATTTTTGCTCCGCAGCTGATCGGCGTCGACATTTTTGACCGCGAGAAGGTCCAGGAGATCCTCTACCGGACGGTGCACAACCAGACCGCCAAGGGTGCCGTGGACATCGCCTTGTGGGATGCCCTCGGCAAAACACTCGGTCAGCCGGTGACAAAACTGCTGGGCGGCTACACCGACTCGCTGCGCGTCTCCCACATGCTCGGTTTCAAGCCGGCCCAGGAGTTGCTGGCGCTGGCCCTGGAGTTCCGCGAAACCTACGGCATCAACACTTTCAAGCTCAAGACCGGCCGGCGGCCCCTCCACCTCGACGTCGAAGCCGCCCGGGTCCTGCGTGAGGGCCTCGGCGACGAGGCTGAACTCTACATGGACGCCAACCGTGGCTGGTCGGCCAATGAGGCGGCCGAGGTCCTGCGCCGCACAGCCGACTTGGGGCTGCAGTTCCTTGAAGAGCCCGACGACGCCCGGGAGGTCCTGGGCCGCCGTCGCCTCGTCACGAACTCCCCCATCCCCATTGCCGCAGACGAATCGGCCGCCAACCTCGGCGAGGCCGCACGGGAAATCCTCACCGGCGGCGCCAACCTGCTGGCCGTCAAAACCGCCCGTTCAGGCTTCACCGAGGGGGCCAAGATCGTGGGGATGGCCGAGGGCATGGGCATCGATGTTTACATCGGCAACCAGATCGACACCCAGGTGGGCACGGCGGCGTCGGTGACCTTCGGCGCCGCGTTCGCCCACACGGCCAAACGGGCGGCGGAACTTTCCAACTTCCTGGACATGACCGACGACCTGCTGGCCGAACCCCTGGCCATCACCGGCGGACGCATCCGTGTTCCTGAGGGCCCCGGGGTGGGCACCGCTGTTGATGAGGACAAGCTCGCCCTGTACCGCACCGACCGATAACACCGCTTTTTCCGCCAGCAACCGCTTTTCTGAAAGGACATTCATGAAATTCCTGGTCCACATGGACGTAAACCTGCCCGCCGATCTGCCCGCGGACGAAGCCGCAGAGCTCAAGGCTACGGAGAAGGCCTACTCACAGGAGCTGCAGCGTTCCGGCAAATGGCCCGAAATCTGGCGGGTGGTGGGCGAGTACGCCAATTATTCGATCTTCGACGCCGAGTCGAACGACGAACTCCACGACATCCTGCAGAACCTGCCGCTGTTCCCGTACATGGAGATCTCGGTGGTGCCGCTCGCGAAGCACCCCTCCGACGTCAAATAGGGCACACCCGGCCGGTGTTCCGGGTCAGTCCTTGGCCCGGAACACGGCGGCGAGCTCGCTGCGGGAACGGATTCCCATCTTCCGGTAGAGCCGGGTCAGGTGGTACTGCACCGTCTTCTCCGCGAGGAACAATGCCCGGGCCGCCTCTTTGTTGGTGGCGCCCCCCGCCACCAGTTCGGCCACCGCCCGTTCCTGCGCGGTGAGCTGGAGGTGGTGGTCACTGACGGCTGTCAGCACCGGGTCGGCGGGGTCCGGGATGTTCCCGACGTCGAGCCCTGTTGCCTTGAGCTCGCGGTCGCAGCGTTCCACGTACGTGGCAGCCCCCAGGGTGTCATAGAGGTCGCGGGCTGCGCGCAGGACGGTTGAGGCCAGCCGCCGTTTGCCTGCCCGGCGCATGCTCTGGCCGAACGCAAAACTGATCCGGGCGCGCAGATACGGCCTGTTGAGCCCCCTCAGGTGCCCCAGGGACGCCTCGAAATGCTCCCTGGCGGTGTCCGGGTCTCCCTGCGCGGCCACCAGACGGCCCCTGGCCCAGGCCATCCGCGCCATGTCCGAGGGTATTTCCCGCTCCCGCGGCACCCGCTCGAACGCCGTGAGGAACGCATCGGCGGCGTCGAGCTGGTCGGTCATGACCAGGGCGTTGACGTACGTGTCCTGCCAGGGCCAGAAGGACACGCGGTGCTCGGTCCACGGGTCCAGCTCGGTCAGCGGCTGCAGGACAGCCAAGGCGCCTTCATAGTCCGCCCGCGCCTCGTGGAAGCGGGCGCGGGCGAGGCTCGCCGGCACCTGCATGGCGCGGTAGGTTCCGGGCTGCACTGCGGCCTGGGAAACGTAGTACCGCGCCCGTTCCCAGTCTCCGCGCATGGACCAGAGCTCGGCCGCGGTCCAGTAGAGCAGCGGGCGGATCAGCGGCATGCGCGAGGTCTCGAGACGTACGGACGCGCGGGCCACGGTGGCTGCGGCCGCATCCCAATTGCCGAGCACCAGGTGGGTGCGGGCCAGCCACGCCTCAGCCCACAGGGAGATGCGCATCGACCCGCCCCGGTATTCGGTGGGGGCCGCGGACTCGAAGTTCACCAGGGCCGTCTCCACATTGTCCAGGCGCAGCGCCAGCCAGCCGGCGCCCATCTGGACACGCTGTTTCTGGGCGTTCTCGGCAGCATGTTCGAACGCCCGGAGGTAGGAGGCTTCCGCCTCGGAAACCCGGCCCTGGGCGTACAGGCCCAGGCCGTAAATGGCCTCCGATTCAATGTGGGCGGGGGTGTCGGGCAGCGTAAGCTCCATGGCCCGTTCGGCCCAGGTGGTGATCATCGGGCCGTCCCACGACGCGACCCCGTGCAGGACGAAGCGCTGCGCCACCTGCGCGGCGGCAGAAGGATCATGTTCGGGGTTGGAGGTGCGCCAGGCCATCTCCAACTGTGTCTGCGCGCTGTCGTTCTGCCCGGATGCGGTGGAGAGGTAACCCAGGACGGAGGAGCGCAGCGGCGACGGCGGCAAGGCGTCCACTGCCGCGGTCCACATCTGGGCCTGGGAAATGTTGCCGGAGCCCACCAGGGCATCCACGGCCCGAAGGAGCCTGTCATTCCGGGAGCGGATGTCCCGGGAAAGCCTGGACGCGGAGAACAGCGCCGTTGAGGCGTCCTGCCACGCGCCCACCCGGGCCTGGCGCCGCGCATAGTCCTCCAGCTCGTCCGCCAGGGATTCGTCCGCGCCGGGCGTGGCGGCGACCCGGTGGCCCAGCCGTTCGCCCTCAGCCTGCACCGCCTCAGCCGCCCGCCGGTGAAGCGCGATCCGCCGGCTGGGAACGATCTGTTCGTAGATGGCCTCCGCGGTGCCCGGTCCGGAGAAGACGACGGCGGAACGGGCCTGGTCCACGGCCAGTCCCAACAGCCCCGCACGGTGTCCCTCGTCAAGGGCGTCCATGACCGGGCCCACCCTGCTGACCTCGGAAACCTCGGCCATGCCTGCGGCACTCCCCAGCACTGACGCGGCCTCGGCAACGGCAACCAGCTCCGGGGACGCCGCGGCCAGGACACTGCGCACCCGGGCACGCACCCGGGACGTCGGAGGCAGGGAGGGGAACCAGGTCTGCCAGGTTTCCGCCGGGAGCTCCTGGAGCAGTTCCACCACCGGCTGGGCGAGCCCGCCGGTGTGCTGCACCAGGCCGTGCGCCGCCGTCGGACTCAGATCGATGCCGAGCATCCGCCTGGCGAGATCCTGCACCTGCGCCGGGGTGAGCGGATCCAGCGGGATGGTGGTCACCTGGTGGCCGGTCAGGAAGTCCAGCGTTCCGGCGGGGACGCGTAGGGCGTCGTCCGGGTTGAGGGTGAGCACAAACAGGATCCGTTTGCCGTGCAGCCGCCGCATCACGAACGTGAGGATGCGCAGGCTCTCGACGTCGAGTCGGTGAACGTCATCGACGGCCACCACCACGCTGCCATGGGACTGAAGCCCCGCCAGGTGGGTGCTGAGCGTGGACGCGTAATTAACCACCTGCGCCGGGGTGAGCGCCGGGAGGGGGCCTGCGGGCAGGGCAGGGCCGCCGTCGTAATCCTTGGCCGAACGCAGCGGCGCCGTAAGCATCAGCTGCGAGTAGCCGGCGAGGGGAAACTGCGCCTCCCACTCATCCCCCATGGCGGACAGCACCCGGACACCACGGGCACCCGTGCGGCAGTGTTCCAGAAAAAGGTCCAGGACGGCGGTCTTCCCGGCTCCGGCGGGACCGGAGATCACGACAGCACGTACGTTGCCCTTGCGGACGGTCCGGAAAATTTCCAGCAGCTCCGCGAAGACCCCCGCCCGGCCAACAAGCGGCAAGTCCTCCGCCATGTCACCGTGTGTGGAGGCCGACGTCATGGCCGCAACTCTACCGGAGAGGCCCTGCCGGGCCCGGCGGCGGCCATCGATCACGGGTGCGCTCAGCCCAGGTCCCCGCCGGCGACCGGAAGGACGCTTCCGGTGACATAGGACGCTTCATCTGATCCGAGGAACACGATGGGTGCGGCCTGTTCGTCCAATGTCCCGTACCGCTTCATAAAGGATGAGTCCACGGTCTGGTCAACGATCACCTGGTACCAGGCCTTCTCCGTGGGGGATTCGGCCTCCGGACCCCGCTTAACCCTGCGGGGCGGCGCCTCGGTGCCCCCGGGGGCTGCGGCCACCACGCGGATTCCGCGGCCGCCCACCTCCATCGCCAGGGACTGGGTCAGGGCGTTGACCCCGCCTTTGGCTGCCGCATACGGAACACGGTGCATGCCGCGGGTGGCCACCGAGGAGACGTTGACGATGGTGCCCGAACCCTGCTCCAGCATGGCCGGCAGCACTGCCCGGCAGGTCCAGAGGGTGGGGAAGAGCGAGCGGCGGATCTCTTTCTCGATCCTGTCCTCGTCATACTCCTCGTAGGGGCGGGCCCAGATGGTCCCGCCCACGTTATTAACCAGCACGTCAACGCGGCCGTGGGCGGCGAGCGCCGCGTCCACTGCCTGCTGTGCACCGGCGAACGTCTCCAGGTCCGCAGTCACGGAAGTGGCCGAGCCTCCTGAACCGGAAGCCTGCGCGGCCTCCTGGATCCCTTGCGCCACCTCATGGACCAGTTCGGCCCGGTCCACCAGGACGACGGCGCCGCCCTCGGCTCCGATCCGTTCGGCCACTTTCTGCCCGATTCCCTGGGCGGAACCGGTCACCAGCACCACCTTGCCGGCGTACCGGCCGGGGGTAACGAACTGGCCGGAATAGGGAGCCGCCATCAGCTGCCGGCCTTCGCGTCGATCGCTCCGGCCATGGTTTCCTTGGCATCGTGTGCGTGGGCCATGATGACCTCCCGCACCCGCGCCTTGTCTTGACGCTCAAAGGCGTCAACCACATCAAGGTGGTCCTGGGTCACCCGCTCGAAGATGGCGGTTCCCGCTTCGAAGGCCGCGGCCATCTGCGCGTGGACGTCCAGGCGGCGGTAGGACTCAAGCAGCATGGGGTTGTCGCAGACCACAAACAGGTATTCGTGGAACTCCTCATTGGTCCGCGCGAATTCCTCCGGTTCCTGGACGGCCCCGGCAGCCACGGAGCACGTGGTGGCCTCCGCCAGCCGCCGGAACTGCTGCAACTGCTCCTCGCTGAGGCGGCCCAGCATCAGTTCGCTCACTGCGAGCTCGAGGCCCATGCGCGCATCCAGCTGGGCGAAGCTGTCCTCCTTGCGGAAATCCAGCCGGCCGGTTTCCAGGGAGGAGACCGCCTCGCTGCGGCTCATCGTGTCGCCCTCGGCTTCGATCTTTGCTGCCGCTGCGGGCGCGCCTGTTTCGGCGTCGCCGCCGGTGGTTTCCTTGGGGGCAAAACGCTCGAAGTAGAAGTTGGCGGGCTCGATGCCCTCAGAGTCCAGCCACTTCGATACAGCGTTCACCATGGGGGGCGGGCCGCACAGGTAGATGT
Organism: Pseudarthrobacter sp. IC2-21; assembly: GCF_034048115.1. NCBI lineage: Bacteria > Bacillati > Actinomycetota > Actinomycetes > Micrococcales > Micrococcaceae > Pseudarthrobacter > Pseudarthrobacter sp. IC2-21. Next base: position 3,979,083 of record NZ_CP139145.1, read on the forward strand.
CGACGTCGCCGTCGTTCAGGTGCTTCGGCTCGATGATCTGGGTGACATAGCCCGTGTGCGGAGCAGAAGTCCCCGGTTCGGAGGCAATGTAGTCCCACGTGAAGGCGGGCAGTTTCGCCTCGTACTCGCGCAACCAGTCCAGGCCAACAATGTCCGCCTCACGGGTCAGGCCGTAGATCAGGTGGACCGGCGCCGACGGCGGATTCTCGGTGAGCTTCTCGAGGATGGACAGGAGCGGGGCCAGGCCCGTTCCGCCTGCCAGCAGGAGCAGGGGCCGCTTGGGCTCACGCAGGAAGAAGGAGCCGTAAGGACCCGTGAACTCGATGGTGTCACCCACCGCAGCCCTGTCGCGCAGGTATTCGGACATGGCGCCCTGCGGCGTCACCCGCACCATAAAGGAAGCATCCTGCACCTCGGGGCCGCTGCTGAATGAATAGGAGCGCTCGGCGTCCGTCCCGGGGACCTTGATGTTGACGTACTGGCCGGGCAGGAACGCCAGGCCGTCCCGGTTCTCCGCCTTCAACGTGAAGGAAACCGTCGACTCCGAATGCTTGTTGAGCTCCGTCATGGTGGAGGTGAAGGTGGTTGCCGAGGTTTTCGCGGATTCTGACGTGGCAGGGATCTGGATGGCCAGGTCCGATTCCGGCACCGCCTGGCAGGTGAGCATATAGCCCTTTTCCAGCTCATCCTCTGTCATGGCATCGTCAATGAAGTCGCCCGGATCGAAGGAACCGGAATCGCAAAAGGCCTTGCAGGTTCCGCACGCCCCGTCCCGGCAGTCCGACGGAATGTTGATACGTGCCTTGTACGCGGCATCCATCACGGTCTCGTAGTCGCCGACCTTGATGACCTTGGTGACGCCATCCTCGAAGCTGAGGGCTACTTTGTGGCCCATGGTTTCCTCCTGGTTGGGACGCGTCGATGCGGCCCGGGTAAGTGCGGATGTGCCCGGCGGGCACGGATTGTGAAACGGCCTCAGCCGGTGCCGGCCTCGGGCCGGGCACCGGCGGGAGCCGTCAGATCATGTAGACGTCCACAACGTGGTGGATGTAGTCGTTCTTGAGGACGACCTTCTTTTTCATGATGACCGGCTCTGCGCCGGCGAGGTCGATCGTGTAGTGGCTGGTCCCGAAGTACGTGTCCGTGGTGTTGTACCGGAAGTAGAGCGTGAACCAGTTGAAGCGCGCCTTCACCTGATTGCCTTCGCGCTCCATGATTTCGACGTCGGTGATGTTGTGCCCGGTGCGGGGTTCCGGCAGGGACGTGGCCGAGGACCGGTCCGTCTTGATCCGGAAGACGCGGTCCTCGATGCCGCCGCGGTTGTCATAGTAAATGAGCGAGATCTCGTTCTGCGGGTCCTCGGTCAGGCGGTCATCGACGTCCCAGGCGGGCATCCAGAACTCGGAGTCCGGGTGGTAGCACTGAAGCCACTCATCGAACTGGCGGTCATCCAGCAGGCGGGCCTCCTTGTAGAGGAAGGCACGGACGGTTTCGAGGGTGGCAATCTCCTCGGCGCTCTTGAGCGCGGCAGCGGGCATCGTCAGGTTGGTCATGGGTTCTGCACTCTCTTTGGTTCCACGTGGAGGGGGGTCAGGCGGTGACTGGAACGGCGTCCAGCGCGGAGGTCTCTTCCTCCGCCAGGGCCCGGTCCATGACTTCCTTCCAGTACCCGTGCTGAATGGGGTACAGCCCCTCGTCCTCGGTGCGCACCCCGGAGGCGATGACCCTGGTCATGCCCAGTGCCTGGGCCTGCTCGTCAGGACCGGCGATCTCGTGGGTGGAACCGCGGGTCATGTCGTTCCAGGGCGCCGAGGTGGCCCAGTAGGTCTTGTTGCAGGACCGGAACTCTTCGAGGTCATCGGGGGTGGCCATGCCGGTGGCGTTGAAGAAGTCCTCATACTGACGGATCCGCTTGGACCGGTTCTCCTGCGATTCACCCTTGGGCGCGATGCAGTAGATGGTCACCTCGGTCTGGTCAGCCGAGATGGGCCGGAAGTGGCGGATCTGCGAGGAGAACTGGTCCATGATGTAGACATTCGGGTACAGGCAGAGGTTCCGGGAGATGTTGATCATGAAGTTGGCCATCTCTTCGCCATACTTCGTCACGAGTTCATCCCGCCGGTCCCACAGCGGCCGGTCCTCCGGGTTGGTCCATTCCTGCCACAGCAGCAGGTGCCCGTGGTCGTACGAATAGAAACCGCCCTTGACCTTGCCCCATTTGCCGGCGTCCATGGCCTTGGTCTTGTTGGCAGAGTCACCGGCGGTGCGGCGGGCCGTCGTGGCAGCGTAGTTCCAGTGCACGGCCGTGACATGGTAGCCGTCCGCCCCGTTCTCCGCCTGCACCTTCCAGTTGCCGTCGTAGGTGTAGGTCGAGGCCCCGCGAAGCACCTCGAGCCCCTCCGGGGACTGGTCCACGATGGAGTCGATCACCTTGGTGGCATCACCCAGGTGTTCTTCGAGCGGGAGCACGTCAGCTTTCAGGGAACCAAAGAGGAAGCCGCGGTAGGACTCGAAGCGGGCCACTTTGGTGAGGTCGTGGGAGCCCTCTTTGTTGAAGGTCTCCGGGTAGCCCGCGTTGCGTGAGTCCTTGACCTTCAGCAGCTCACCGGAGTTCTTGAACGTCCAGCCGTGGAACGGGCAGGTGAACGTGGTGCGGTTGTCCGTCTTGCGGCGGCACAGCATGGCGCCGCGGTGGGAGCAGGCGTTTACGAGGCAGTTGAGGTTCTCGTCCTTGTCGCGGGTGATCATCACGGGCGTGCGGCCGATGTTGGTGGTGAAGTAGTCCCCCACGTTGGGGATCTGGGATTCGTGGGCGAGATAAACCCAGTTGCCTTCGAAGATGTGCTTCATCTCCAGTTCGAAGATCTCTTCGTCGGTGAAAATCTCGCGCTTGGCACGGATGACGCCGTTCTCACGGTCGTCGATAACGGCGTCGGCAAGGACCTCGCGGACATGGGCCAGGTTCTCGGTCATGGCGTGCTCCTTCATTGGAGGGTGCTGGACGGATGAGCGGGAGGTCCGGGCCAACCCGCGGTGCCCAGGGGGGGACGTTGTCACGTCAGTCTTCCCCATCGTGATCGCTCTCACATCAGGCAAACCCCTAGGTTAGGCCAAGGGTGTCTTTATGTCTGGTTAATGACAGAAAACAGGCCAAATCGATATTTGTAGCGTCCTTATTTCAGGCCTAGGATGAGACGGTCATCACGCGAACTGCGTCGCGACAGGTTCAGATCCTGCCCCTCCACCGGTTCGCAACGGGTTCAGGAGCAGTTCCTGTCCCCTATTCAAAGAGGAGTATGGACATCACCATGACCGAGACCCAAGCAGACACCCGCAAAGAGGACGAGGGCACTGCAGTCGAAGCCGGCTCCAAAGCCACCGAACGCTTCGCTGCCTCCGGCAAGCTTGCCGGCCTGGATGTGCCCAAGGAAAGAGTGAGCCTGCTGGCGGGGGCACTCATCAAGGCCGCCAACGACATCGTCGTCGAGCACCAGGTCACCTACGAGGAATACAACGCACTCAAGGCGTGGCTCATCAAGGTGGGAACCGACGGCGAATGGCCGCTGTTCCTCGACGTATGGCTGGAGCATTCTGTGGAGGACGTCAACTCCCAGGACCGCCCCGGCACCGTGGGGACCATCGAGGGGCCCTACTACATCCCCGGCTCCCCGGTACTCCAGACCCCTGCAACCGTGGAAATGCGTGCGGACGAGGAAGGCACCCCGCTGCGCTTCAGCGGCCGATTCACGGACACCGACGGCAACCCGATCCAGAACGCCCAGGTGGAAATCTGGCATGCGGACAGCGCCGGGTTCTATTCCCAGTACGCCCCGGGCCTGCCCGACTGGCTCCTCCGGGGCACGATCAAGGCAGACGACGACGGCCGCTTCGAAATCAACACCATGCGCCCGGCGCCCTACCAAATTCCTATGGACGGGGCCTGCGGGCAGCTGATCGACGCCGCGGGCTGGCACGCCTGGCGCCCGGCGCACATCCACATCAAGGTCTCCGCGCCCGGCTTCCAGCCCGTAACCCAGCAGCTGTACTTCCCCGGCGACCCGCACAACGCGGACGACATTGCTTCGGCAGTCAAGCCTGAACTGATGCTGGACCCGAAGCCGCGCACCGACGGCGGCTCCGGTGAAGAAGTGGTCTACGACTACGTCCTCGCCAAAGAAGGCCAGCACAAGTAAGAGCCACCGCTGACAAGCGGGGCCGGCGCCCTCGGCCCCGGCCCCGAAGGCGCCCCGGAGTGCAAACTCCGGGGCGCCTGTATTTTTTGCACCCGTTCCAGGAGCCAGAATGCAGCCATCCCGTCCGGTCCCGCCCGCCGCTCCCCAGGCGGACACCCCTGCACCCCGCTTGTCCCCGCCACTGCTGGAACGCCCCGGCGTCCGGCCTGCAGGTCTGCGCCAGGTCTTCCGTGATGTGGGCCTGCCTTATGTTTCCAACGGGGTGATCGGCCTCATCTTCTCCGCGTCAGGCCCCATAGCCGTCACGCTGGCAGTGGGAGCGGCGGGCGGCCTTACCGAGGCCCAGCTCGCATCCTGGGTGTTTGGCATCCTTTTCTCAGGCGGGGCCGCCACCTTGGTGATGTCCCTGCTGTATCGGCAGCCTCTGGGCTTCGCCTGGTCCATTCCCGGTACGGTGCTCCTGGGGCCGTCCCTTCAGCATCTGTCCTTCGCGGAAGTGGTGGGAGCCTTCTTCACCTCCGGTGTGCTGGTCCTGGCGCTGGGCGCCTCCGGTGTCGTGCGGCGCATTATGGCAGCGGTTCCAATGCCGATAGTCATGGCCATGGTTGCCGCCGTATTCCTCAAGTTCGGCACTGATATCGTCTCCTCCACCCAGGCGAACCCCGTCGTGGCCGGGCCCATGGTGGTTGCCTTCCTGGTCCTTACGGCGGTGCCGGCCCTCGGCCGGTTCCTGCCACCGGTGCTGGGCACCCTGGTGGTGGGGTGCCTCGCCGTGGCGGCAAGCGGTCAGTTTTCGTTCCATGCGGGCGGCCCGGTTCTGGCGGCGCCGGTCTTCACCGCACCCGAGTTCACGTGGGCTGCCCAGCTCGAACTTGTGGTTCCGTTGGCCCTCACCGTGTTGTTCGTTCAAAATGGCCAAGGCATCGCCGTGCTCCGTGCCGCCGGGCATAACCCGCCGGTAAACGTCTTCGCCATCGTTTCGGGCGCGTTTTCGTTGCTCAACGCGGGGTGCGGCGCCGTCTCAGCCTGTGTTACCGGCCCGACCAACGCGCTCATGACGTCATCGGGAGCCAAAGAACGCCAGTACACGGCTGCCGTGGTGTTCGGTGTCCTGGCCATGATCTGCGCGCTGCTGGCTCCGGCCCTCACCCGGCTCATGCTCGCCACACCCACGGAATTTATTCTTGCCCTCGGCGGCATCGCCATGCTCCGGGCCCTCCAGCAAGCCTTTGTCACCGCCTTTGCCACCACGTTCACCCTGGGTTCTTTGGTGACGTTCGTGGTGACCATGTCCGGCATGAGCCTTTTCAACATTCACCCCGCGTTCTGGGGCCTGGTCATCGGCTACGCGGTTTCCCGGGTGCTTGAGCACGCGGACCATGCCGGCGCTGACACCGGGCTGAAAAGCGGTACGTCTACACCCCATCTGAAGGCCCCGGCCAACTAAGCTAGCGGCATGGCCAACAAAACCACTGCAGAAAAGCTTGCCACCATCCAGAAGGGCTACACCCTGGAAGGTGCCACCATCGAGCTGGGCGCCGCCATTGTTGACGGCGAGCTTCACAAGGAAGCGCAGGTCCGGCTGCCGCTGGCCATGATGAACAGGCATGGGCTGGTGGCCGGCGCCACCGGCACCGGCAAGACCGTCACGCTGCACATGATGGCAGAGCAGCTGTCCACGGCCGGCGTTCCCGTCTTCCTGGCCGACATCAAGGGCGATCTCTCCGGACTCGCAACCGCCGCGGCAGGCAGCGACAAACTGAAGGCACGCACTGACAGCATCGGCCAGGCCTGGGCCGGCAAGACCTACCCCGTGGAGTTCCTGGCACTGGGCGGTGACGGGAACGGCATTCCGGTGCGGGCCACCATCACCTCGTTCGGGCCCATCCTGCTCTCCCGCGTGATGGAACTCAACGACACCCAGGAATCCAGCCTGCAGCTCGTCTTCCACTTTGCGGACAAGAACAACCTCGAACTGATCGACCTCAAGGACCTCCGCGCCGTCATCCAGTTCCTCACCTCGGACGAAGGCAAGGACGAGCTTGAGGAACTGGGCGGCCTCTCCAAGGCAACGGCCGGCGTCATCCTGCGCGAACTGGTGAACCTGGAGGCCCAGGGCCTGGAAAAGTTCTTCGGCGAACCCGAGTTCGATACCGCCGAACTTCTCCGGACGGCTCCGAACGGCCGCGGCGTGGTCACCTGCCTGGAACTCCCCACGCTGCAGACCAAGCCGATGCTGTTCTCGACCTTCCTGATGTGGCTGCTGGCCGACCTGTTCGAAGACCTGCCTGAGGCCGGCGATCTGGACAAGCCCAAGCTGGTGTTCTTCCTGGATGAGGCCCATCTGCTTTTCAACGGCGCGTCCAAGGCCTTCCTGAGCGCCATCACCACCACCGTCCGGCTGATCCGGTCCAAGGGCGTGGGAATCTTCTTCGTCACCCAGACCCCCAAAGACGTGCCCGCCGATGTCCTGGGCCAGCTGGCCAACCGGATCCAGCATGCCCTTCGTGCGTTCACCCCGGAGGATGCCAAAGCCCTCAAAGCCACGGTCTCCACCTTCCCGGTCAGCGACTACGACCTCGAGGAAACGCTCACGTCCGCGGGGATCGGCGAAGCGGTCATCACGGTCATGAACGAGAAAGGCGCCCCCACGCCGGTGGCCCTGACCCGGCTCCGGGCCCCGGAATCGGTCATGGGACCCAGCACCGAGGACCTCGTCAAGAGCAGCGTGGCCGGATCGGCGCTGCTGGCCAAATACGGCGCCGCGGTGGACAACATCTCCGCCTACGAAAAGCTCACCGGTAAGGGTGCCGCGCCCACGGGCGAAGCCGCTCCCGGCGAGCCGCCCGTCCCCGGCGGCACCGAATCCGGCAGTGCCGGCCAGGCAGGTGGCAGCCAGGCCGATGTCGACGCCGAGGCCCGGCGGATCGAGGAGGAGATCCTGGGCCGGCCCAGCAGCCGTTCTGTTCCTGTTCCGGACCGGGCCCCTGAGCGGGCACGGGCACCGCGCGCGCCCGAACCTGCACCTGCCGGCGGCGGGATTGCCGGCGAGCTCGCGGGTGCCCTCGGCGGGGCATTGGGCGGCGGACTCAAGAGCATGGTGCGGTCCATGGGAACGCAGCTCGGCCGCGAGCTGCTGCGCGGCGTGTTCGGCACCTCGTCCCGGCGCCGCCGATAGGCCAGACCGGACGATGCCCCGCGCGCCGATCGCCCGCCGTCGGACGTTAACAAAGCCGTTAAGCTGCCTTGCGCCCTGCCCCCAGCTCCAGTGTTCAGCGGGCTTGCAGGTAACGTAAGGGGCGTGCAGATGAGTCAAGCGTTGGTGAAGATAGCGGCCGGATGGCTGCTGGGCTTCATGCTTGCCGTGGCTGCCTCCATTGTTGGCATCAACGTGGTGAACAAGACCGTCGCGAGCCCGCAGCAGCCGGTCCGTGAGTACCTGGATGCGCTGCAGCAGGGCAACGGCGGCAAGGCCCTGGGCCTGCTGCGGGCCAGCGTGCCGCCCAGCAACGCAGCCATGCTTGACGGGACGGCGCTGAAGACCGCCGCCTCGCGCCTTGCCAACGTCACCATCGGTGAGCCTGAGAACCGGGCCGGCCGCCAGGTCATGGTCCCGGTGCAGTACACCATTGATGGCAGCCGCCTGCGCACCGAGTTCCTGTTGGAGGAGACAGGAACGGAATGGCTGTTCTTTAAGACCTGGGCGTTTGTGCCGTCGCGGCTACCCACCCTGCCCGTCACGGTGGTGAACTCCAGCGAAGCCAACCTGAACGGTGTCCCGGTGAACATGCCCGGCGGCCGGAACTCCTTTGCCGTCTTCTATCCCGGCGAATACGAGGCCTCCCTCAACGGCGTCTACTTCGCCGCACCGGCCACCCGCGCCACCATCACGTCCCGCGATGCGCCGGTGGCCCCGCTGAACCTTCTGACCGAGGCCACCGAACAGCTGCGCAAAGATGTGGGCCAGCGGGTGAAGGAGTTCCTGGACGGCTGCGCCGCGGAAGCCGTGAAACAGCAGCGGCTGCAGCCCGACTGCCCCTTCTATTTCTCCAGCACCAACAACGTGGACGACGGCACCATCAAATGGACCATCACCGAGTACCCCGAAATCTCCATCGCGCCTTTTGACGGCCGCTGGGTGGTTGCTCCCCTGGACGGCAAGGCGAAAGTGGAGGCAGTGCAGCAGAGCTCCTTCACCGGCGCCTGGTTCCCGCTGAACGAAGAAGTGGACTTCAGCTTCACCACCCGCCTGGACGTCGAGGGCGACACCATCAAGGTCACCCCGCTGCTGAGCTATTAGGGGGCGCACACAAAAGGCTGCCTCCCGTGACGCAATATCCCGGGAGGCAGCCTTTTGTGTAAGTACGACGGCGGTGGCTAGTCCATGCCGCGCAGGTCCAGGACCAGTTCCGTGTCGCCGTCGTCCGTGAGCAGCACGGGAATGCCCCAGTCCTGCTGGTACAGGTGGCAGGCGGCGTGGTCCGGGATCTCGCCGTCCTCGTTCTCGGGGCCGTCGCAGGCCGCGGCCCGGGCGGTGATGTGCAGGACGCCTTCCGGAATTCCCGTTGCCAACTCCAGGGTCCGGAGCAGGCCCACAGACGTGCCGCCACCGGACACCAGCAGCTCCGGCGGGGTGGAGGAGATCTTCAGCTGGGTGGGATCGCCCCAGCGGTCATCGAGCTTCTGGCCGGTGGGGGCCGTGAAGCGGACGGTCAGGTCCAGCAGGCCCGGAGCCACGGGGCTCTTGGGACGCTGAGTCTGCGACGCGCCCTCGTCCACCTGCTGCGCCTCCTTGGGGATGGGCACGTAGACGAGCTGATGCTTGTTGGCCTCAACCACCACCAGGAGCGGTTCGGAGCCGGCAGCCCGGGTATGGTCCACGATCACGTCGCTTGGTTCGGACAGGCCCCGCGCCAGCGTGGAGACCTTGCCCGTTGCCGGGTCGTAGCGGCGCACGGCACCGTTGTAGGTGTCCGCGATGGCCACGGAGCCGTCGGGCAGGACGGTAACGCCCAGCGGGTGCTGCAGCCGGGCTTCCGCCGCCTCACCGTCGCGGAACCCGAAGTCGAACAAACCCTTGCCGACGGCGGTTTCCACGGTGACCGTGCCGTCGTCGCTGATGGCCAGCTTGCGGAGTGCGGACGTTTCCGAATCCGCTACCCAGATGTTCCCGTCGGCGTCCTCGGCAAGGCCGGACGGCTGAGCGAACCAGGCTTCGTGGGCTTTGCCGTCCAGCAGGCCTTCCAATCCGTTGCCGGCCACAATGGCCACAGCGCCGGTGAGCGGGTCGAAGCTGAAGATCTGGTGGGTTCCGGCCATCGCGACCACCACGGCGTTGAGCTTGGTGGACCAGACAACGTCCCACGGCGAGCTGAGCGAGACCTCCAACGGGTGCCCGCTGAGCTGCCCGGTGAACCCGGCAGCGTCCTCGTCCACGCGCGCGGGACCCGTTTCAAGGAGCCGCTGAACGCCGTTCCCGGCGAGCGTGCTGGCCTTTCCGTCTGTGAGCGAGAGCCCGCGCAGGCGGTGGTTGACCGAATCGGCAATGACGACGTCGTAGCCTGCCTTCGCTGCCACGTCTTCCGGCAGCAGCGCAAGGCCCTGGGGCTCGTTGAACCGGGCGGCGGCCGGGTCACCGGCGGCGGGGCCGTCCTCGTAGCCTTTGGTACCTGAACCGTAGGTGCGCAGCACCGTCTGGAAGTCGGTGCCCAACTCCACGAGGCGGTGGTGGCCGGTATCCGTCACAAGCCAGGTGCCGGCGTCGGACGCTTCCGTGTCAGAGGCGCCCGCGCCGGAAGTGCCCACCTCGGAAGTGCCCCGTCCGGCGGGGAGGAAGAGTGCCTTGCCCGGGAAGCGCAGGGTACCCGAGGTCGCTTCCGGCGCCACGTAGGGGCCCGAGCCCCGGTGCAGGGTGCCCTTGGCCTCATGTTCGGCGATCAGCTCGGGGATGAGCACGGCCAGGCCGTCCGCGTGGCCTTCGCCGGAGAGGTGCGCCACGATGTAACCCTCGGGATCGATGACCACCAGGGTGGGCCAGGCACGGGCAGTGTAGGCCTTCCAGGTGTCCAGCTCAGGATCGTCCAGGACGGGGTGGTGGATCTCGTAGCGCTCAACCGCGGCGGCAAGGGCTACCGGATCTGCCTCGTGCTCGAACTTGGGCGAGTGCACGCCCACGGTGACCAGGACGTCTGCGTACTTTGCTTCGAGCGGGCGCAGCTCATCCAGGACATGCAGGCAGTTGATGCAGCAGAACGTCCAAAAATCGAGGAGCACGATCTTGCCGCGCAGGGCTTCGAGGTCCAGCGACTTCCCGCCGGTGTTTAGCCAGTTACGGCCCACCAGTTCGGAGGCGCGGACCCGGAGTTGGGTGCGTACGGTTTCGCTCATCAGCGTCCTTCCAGCTTGTTGCGTTCAGCCAATCTGGCGTCGCGTTCGGCCAATTTGGCAAACATATCGTTGTAAGCGGTGAGATCGGCGTCGTTATTCCTGTCCGCTGCCCGATCGGTGCGGCGGGTCTCGCGTTCATCGGAGCGTGACCACATGATGGCGACGCCGATCGCCACCAGCAGGGTGGGGACTTCGCCGATGCCCCAGGTCACCGCACCGCCCAGTTGCTGGTCCAGGAGGGCGGACGGTCCCCAGGGGCGGCCGAGGTTGCCGAAGTAGTCCGCCGCCAGCAGGCTGGTCCCGCCCATGATGGTGACGCCGAAGAAGGCGTGGAAAGCCATGGTGGCCAGCAGGAGGAGCAGGCGCATGGGATAGGGCGCGCGGCGGGGCAGCGGGTCCGTGCCGATCATGCTCAGCACGAAGATGTAACCGGTGAGCAGGAAGTGCAGGTTCATGAGTTCGTGGCCCACGTGCTCCCGCATCGCAAAGCCGAACGCGTCCGAGAAGTAGAACAGAATGATCGAGCCGGCGAAGTTTGCCGCGGCAAACAGCGGGTGCGTGACCACCTGGGAGAACTTGGAGTGGACAAAAACCAGCACCCACTCACGCAGTCCCCTGGAACCGTCCGCGCGTGCCGGAAGGGCGCGCAGGGCCAGCGTCACCGGGGCGCCCAGCACCAGGAACAGCGGCGCCACCATGGTCAGTGCCATGTGGCCCACCATGTGAGCGGAGAACAGCACCATCCCGTAGACAGTCGGCGGGCCGGAGGTGATGTAGGTCAGTGCCACAAGTCCCACCACCCAGTTCACGGACCGGAACCACGGCCACTTGTCCCCTCGCCGCACCACTTTGGCCACGCCGAGGAAGTAGGCCACCAGAGCGAACAGCACCACGGCTACCCAGAGCCAGTCCAGGCGCCATTCCGTGAACCAGCGTTCGGGGGTCAGCTCCGGCGGCAGCTCATAGCCCGACAGGATAAATGCCGGCGAAGCGTTGGGTGCGAAGCTGGTGGGTTCGGGCGGGGCCGAACGGCTCAGGGCGACGGCGACGCCCGAGGTGGCGCCCATGATCAGGAGTTCAACGATGACCAGCTGCCACAGCACGCGGCGGGCGGTAAATGCCGAGCCCTGGCGGCCCAGCTGCGGGATAACCCACTGCCGGTGCATCAGGCCGATGCCGCCGAGGACCACCGTCGCTGCCGCCTTAGCCAGAATGAGCTGCCCGTAGGGAGAGCCAAAAAGGTCAGCCCAGTTGGTGACGCGAATGCTTGCGTTGATGACGCCCGAGGCAAAAACCAGCACAAAAGCAAAACCGGCCAGGGCCGAAAACCGCCGCAGGGTGGGTTCGGTGATGTCTGTGCCCGCGCCCGGCTTCGGTCCCGCCAGGATGCCTGAGAGCAGGGCCAGCAGGATGATGCCGCCCACCCAAACGCTGACGCCCACTAGGTGCAGGCCCAGGGAGTTGACCGCAGCTGAATGGTCCGAGGAACTCGACGAGTGCCCGATCAACGCGGCGGGGACCAACCCGATCAGTGCCAGGATCAGCGTGAGCGCCAGACCGCCCAGGGATCTGACACCGAACAGGGCGGTGGTCACCACGGCCCCGATGATGGTGACGGCCAGCCAGGCACGGCCGGTGTCGATGTCGGTCATGAAGTAGACCAGGGCGCGCGTGAACTCAGCGTCCCCGGAGAGTCCCTGGCCTGCCACGTCCGAGTAGGTGAGGACCAGCACGGCGATGGCCGATAACGTCCAGACCGGGCCGGCGGCAGCGGCTATGGCCAGGGCCCGTGAAAACGCAGGGTGTTCGGGCGCGTGCGCATCGTTGGTCCGGGAACGTGGGCCGGCGCTCCTGGGAAGGATGCCGACCGCGAAGATCAGTCCGCCGATCACCGTTGCCAGGGACACGTTGTGGATGGCCTTGCTGATCGGCAGGCCCCAGCGGGCCAGCGCTCCGGGATCAGATACTGTTCGGGCCGCCGCCGCGCCGGAGAAGAGGAGCGCTGCGACCAGTCCCAGAAGCAGCGCTGCAAGCCCCAGAAGCTGCCAGGGCCGGGAAACCCCCACAGGCGCGGCGCCCGGCGTTGTACCGCCCCTGCCGGGGGCCGGTGAGGGTGTTGTGGGACGGGACTTTGCTGCAGAAGGCACCTATTCATTGTCCGCTACCCGCGCCGAGGCGGCGAATCGTACTTCACGGGGAGATGCAAAGGGGCGGCAACCCGAAGGTTGCCGCCCCTTTAGCTGGTGCTGAAGAAGACTACTTCTTCTTGGCTACCGCAGCCTTCAGCTTGGAGCCGGCGGTCAGCTTGACGCTGTGGCCTGCTGCGATCTGGATGGTCTCGCCGGTCTGCGGGTTGCGGCCGGTGCGAGCTGCACGGTCGGTGCGCTCGACTGCAAGCCAGCCCGGGATGGTGATCTTCTCGCCGGAGGCGACTGACGTTTCGAAAACTTCGAACAGTGCATCGAGGACGGAGTTGACGGCTGCCTGGCTGGTGCCGGCCTTGCCTGCTACCTCTGAAACAAGTTCGCTACGGTTCTTAGCCATTGATGTCCTCCTGGACGGTCACGATTTCTGGAGCCTGAACGCGGCATGCGTGCAAGCCACTGTTCGAAAACTTACCAGCTTGGGACGGCGAGGTCCGCAAATTCCGCGTGTTTCCGCGACTTTTTGACTTAAATCACCGGAATTTCGGGCTTTCCCGGGTGAAATTGCGCCCACAGCGGACGCTCTCTCACTTGATGCGGGTTTTCAGCCGACGCTCTCTCAGTTGATGTGGGTTTTCCGTGGACGCTCTCGCAGTGTGGGGTGTTCGACGGCGGTGCCGGGGATGGGTGCCGGGGGGCCGGACATGGTGTGGTGCACGACGGCGGTGCCTGCGGTGGGTGGTTGGGTGCGGCGGGTGCCGGCTGTGGGCTGGCCGGGTGGGGTGGGTGGTTAAAGTGGGAGAGCCTCCAGACTGTGTCTGGAGGCTCTCAACCGTTTTAATGGTGTTCCGGCGGTGACCTACTCTCCCACACCCTCCCGGGTGCAGTACCATCGGCGCTGTGGGTCTTAGCTTCCGGGTTCGGAATGGGACCGGGCGTTTCCCCCACGCTATGACCGCCGTAACCTTATGTCCGCACCCTGGACAGTGGTGTCCGGGTGGGAAATCTGTGGTTACAACATTGTGGTGTTGTTTGTATTGTGTTGTGTTTTTTGTTCCCTGTCGCAACGGACCCGTGGCGGGTTTGTTGGTTGGGAACCACATAGTGGACGCAAGCAGTCTTGTTTCTTTTTACCAGTGCTGGGTGTGAACGTCTTTTGAATGCCGTTCACGCAGTGGTGTGTGGTGTAAGTTATCGGCCTATTAGTACCGGTCAGCTTCACGAGTCGTTAGTCCTCGCTTCCACATCCGGCCTATCAACCCAGTGGTCTGGCTGGGGGCCTCTCACACACAAGGTGTATGGAAATCTCATCTCGAAGCGAGCTTCCCGCTTAGATGCTTTCAGCGGTTATCCCATCCGAATGTAGCTAATCAGCGGTGCACTTGGCAGTACAACTGACACACCAGAGGTTCGTCCGTCCCGGTCCTCTCGTACTAAGGACAGCCCTTCTCAAATTTCCTGCGCGCGCAGCGGATAGGGACCGAACTGTCTCACGACGTTCTAAACCCAGCTCGCGTACCGCTTTAATGGGCGAACAGCCCAACCCTTGGGACCTACTCCAGCCCCAGGATGCGACGAGCCGACATCGAGGTGCCAAACCATGCCGTCGATATGGACTCTTGGGCAAGATCAGCCTGTTATCCCCGAGGTACCTTTTATCCGTTGAGCGACGGCCATTCCACAATGTACCGCCGGATCACTAGTCCCGACTTTCGTCCCTGCTCGAGATGTCTCTCTCACAGTCAAGCTCCCTTGTGCACTTACACTCGACACCTGATTGCCAACCAGGCTGAGGGAACCTTTGGGCGCCTCCGTTACTTTTTAGGAGGCAACCGCCCCAGTTAAACTACCCATCAGGCACTGTCCCTGACCCGGATTACGGGCCGAAGTTAGATGTCCAAAGTGACCAGAGTGGTATTTCAACGATGACTCCACCCGAACTGGCGTCCGGGCTTCAACGTCTCCCACCTATCCTACACAAGCCACTCCGAACACCAATACCAAACTATAGTAAAGGTCTCGGGGTCTTTCCGTCCTGCTGCGCGTAACGAGCATCTTTACTCGTACTGCAATTTCGCCGAGTTTATGGTTGAGACAGCGGGGAAGTCGTTACTCCATTCGTGCAGGTCGGAACTTACCCGACAAGGAATTTCGCTACCTTAGGATGGTTATAGTTACCACCGCCGTTTACTGGGGCTTAAATTCTCAGCTTCGCCCGTAAGGGCTAACCGGTCCTCTTAACCTTCCAGCACCGGGCAGGAGTCAGTCCGTATACATCGTCTTGCGACTTCGCACGGACCTGTGTTTTTAGTAAACAGTCGCTTCCCCCTGGTCTCTGCGGCCCCGATCCCCTCCCACCAGCAAGTGGTGTTCAAGGTTGGGGCCCCCCTTCTCCCGAAGTTACGGGGGCATTTTGCCGAGTTCCTTAACCATAATTCTCTCGATCGCCTTAGTATTCTCTACCTGATCACCTGTGTCGGTTTGGGGTACGGGCGGCTAAAACCTCGCGTCGATGCTTTTCTCGGCAGCATAGGATCACCAAATCCCCCCACTAAAGGGGGTCCCATCAGATCTCAGGCATCATGAACAGCGGATTTGCCTACCGTTCGCCCTACATCCTTAGACCGGGACAACCATCGCCCGGCTCGGCTACCTTCCTGCGTCACACCTGTTAATACGCTTGCCTCCCAGGATCAGGTCCCGCGCTCCACCAAAACCCGCACACCACAAGGGTGATTGGGCAGGTCTCGGGCGGTTAGTATCCCCTGTTCAACATGGACGGTTTTTCGCCGGTACGGGAATATCAACCCGTTGTCCATCGACTACGCCTGTCGGCCTCGCCTTAGGTCCCGACTTACCCAGGGCAGATTAGCTTGACCCTGGAACCCTTGATCATTCGGCGGACGGGTTTCTCACCCGTCTTTCGCTACTCATGCCTGCATTCTCACTCGTGTAGGCTCCACCGCTGGTTTACACCGCGACTTCACTGCCCACACGACGCTCCCCTACCCATCCAAACGCCTGAACCACAAGGGCTTAGCAATATTTGAATGCCACAACTTCGGCGGTGTACTTGAGCCCCGCTACATTGTCGGCGCGGAATCACTTGACCAGTGAGCTATTACGCACTCTTTTAAGGATGGCTGCTTCTAAGCCAACCTCCTGGTTGTCTTCGCAACTCCACATCCTTTCCCACTTAGCACACGCTTAGGGGCCTTAGTTGGTGGTCTGGGCTGTTTCCCTCTCGACTATGAAGCTTATCCCCCACAGTCTCACTGCTGCGCTCTCACTTACCGGCATTCGGAGTTTGGCTGACGTCAGTAACCTTGTAGGGCCCATTAGCCATCCAGTAGCTCTACCTCCGGTAAGAAACACGCAACGCTGCACCTAAATGCATTTCGGGGAGAACCAGCTATCACGAAGTTTGATTGGCCTTTCACCCCTACCCACAGCTCATCCCCTCCATTTTCAACTGAAGTGGGTTCGGTCCTCCACGACGTCTTACCGTCGCTTCAACCTGGCCATGGGTAGATCACTTCGCTTCGGGTCTAGATCACGCCACTGCAACGCCCTATTCAGACTCGCTTTCGCTACGGCTTCCCCACACGGGTTAACCTCGCGACGTAACACTAACTCGCAGGCTCATTCTTCAAAAGGCACGCCGTCACAGCTACTTGTGATAAATCACGGCTGCTCCGACGGATTGTAAGCACACGGTTTCAGGTACTGTTTCACTCCCCTCCCGGGGTACTTTTCACCTTTCCCTCACGGTACTGGTCCGCTATCGGTCATTAGGGAGTATTTAGGCTTATCAGGTGGTCCTGACAGATTCGCACGGGATTTCTCGGGCCCCGTGCTACTTGGGATACTCTCACAGGCGGCACAAAACATTTCGGTTACGGGGCTCACACCCTCTCTGGCCGGCCTTTCAAGACCGTTCACCTATGCCTGCACATCACACCCCACCAGTCCGGCAGAACTGGTATGGAAAGTCCCACAACCCCGACCATGCAACGCCCGCCGGCTATCACACATGGAACGGTTTAGCCTGATCCGCGTTCGCTCGCCACTACTAACGGAATCACTAT
The DNA here is from genome assembly GCF_034048115.1 of Pseudarthrobacter sp. IC2-21. Lineage (NCBI taxonomy): Bacteria > Bacillati > Actinomycetota > Actinomycetes > Micrococcales > Micrococcaceae > Pseudarthrobacter > Pseudarthrobacter sp. IC2-21. Next base: position 3,995,895 of record NZ_CP139145.1, read on the forward strand.
TGTTTTCTCTTCCTGCGGGTACTGAGATGTTTCACTTCCCCGCGTTCCCCCCACGCACCCTATGTGTTCAGATGCGGGTCACCAGGCAGATCGCTCCCCTGGCGGGGTTTCCCCATTCGGACACCCTGGGATCACAGTCCGGTTATCGACTCCCCCAGGCTTATCGCAGATTCCTACGTCCTTCTTCGGCTCCTAATGCCAAGGCATCCACCGTGTGCTCTTAAAAACTTGACCACAAAAGATCAATTCAGAAATTTTCGAGAGAACCACGAAAACCAACCACACCCAACAACCACACCCCCAAAAAGAGGTGCCATCATCACGCGCAGCCAGATCCAGGTTCATATTCTTGGAAATTGCTTCTTATAAAAGATGCTCGCGTCCACTATGTAGTTCTCAAACAACAACCCCAAACCACACACCCCACACACACCCGCCCCCGAAGGAAACAAGCAACCGTGCGATCGGTGCAGCCAGGAAACCAGAAACAAACAAACCCCGGAACAAGAACACCGCAACCCGTAAGCCGCAACGCATCCCACCCCGGTCCTGTTGCCTCAGGACCCAACAGTGTGCCAAACACTAAACCACCCGCCCCCACCTCCGGCACCGTTCCACGACAAGCATCCAAAGACACCATCCGTACTAGGCAAGAAGAAGAAACACGCGGCCGCTATTTGTTGATATTCCACCCGTGAGCACCCGCCGCAGAACAAACGTCTGCGCAACGGGCGTACTCCTGACAACACCACCACACAGACATAACGCCTGGCAGGGTTGTTGTAGGTGCTCCTTAGAAAGGAGGTGATCCAGCCGCACCTTCCGGTACGGCTACCTTGTTACGACTTAGTCCCAATCGCCAGTCCCACCTTCGACAGCTCCCTCCCCACAAGGGGGTTAGGCCACCGGCTTCGGGTGTTACCAACTTTCGTGACTTGACGGGCGGTGTGTACAAGGCCCGGGAACGTATTCACCGCAGCGTTGCTGATCTGCGATTACTAGCGACTCCGACTTCATGGGGTCGAGTTGCAGACCCCAATCCGAACTGAGACCGGCTTTTTGGGATTAGCTCCACCTCACAGTATCGCAACCCTTTGTACCGGCCATTGTAGCATGCGTGAAGCCCAAGACATAAGGGGCATGATGATTTGACGTCGTCCCCACCTTCCTCCGAGTTGACCCCGGCAGTCTCCTATGAGTCCCCGCCATCACGCGCTGGCAACATAGAACGAGGGTTGCGCTCGTTGCGGGACTTAACCCAACATCTCACGACACGAGCTGACGACAACCATGCACCACCTGTGAACCGACCGCAAGCGGGGCACCTGTTTCCAGGTATTTCCAGTCCATGTCAAGCCTTGGTAAGGTTCTTCGCGTTGCATCGAATTAATCCGCATGCTCCGCCGCTTGTGCGGGCCCCCGTCAATTCCTTTGAGTTTTAGCCTTGCGGCCGTACTCCCCAGGCGGGGCACTTAATGCGTTAGCTACGGCGCGGAAAACGTGGAATGTCCCCCACACCTAGTGCCCAACGTTTACGGCATGGACTACCAGGGTATCTAATCCTGTTCGCTCCCCATGCTTTCGCTCCTCAGCGTCAGTTAATGCCCAGAGACCTGCCTTCGCCATCGGTGTTCCTCCTGATATCTGCGCATTTCACCGCTACACCAGGAATTCCAGTCTCCCCTACATCACTCTAGTCTGCCCGTACCCACCGCAGATCCGGAGTTGAGCCCCGGACTTTCACGGCAGACGCGACAAACCGCCTACGAGCTCTTTACGCCCAATAATTCCGGATAACGCTTGCGCCCTACGTATTACCGCGGCTGCTGGCACGTAGTTAGCCGGCGCTTCTTCTGCAGGTACCGTCACTTTCGCTTCTTCCCTACTGAAAGAGGTTTACAACCCGAAGGCCGTCATCCCTCACGCGGCGTCGCTGCATCAGGCTTTCGCCCATTGTGCAATATTCCCCACTGCTGCCTCCCGTAGGAGTCTGGGCCGTGTCTCAGTCCCAGTGTGGCCGGTCACCCTCTCAGGCCGGCTACCCGTCGTCGCCTTGGTAAGCCATTACCTCACCAACAAGCTGATAGGCCGCGAGTCCATCCAAAACCACAATAAAGCTTTCCACCCCCCACCATGCGATGAGGAGTCATATCCGGTATTAGACCCAGTTTCCCAGGCTTATCCCAGAGTCAAGGGCAGGTTACTCACGTGTTACTCACCCGTTCGCCACTAATCCCCGATGCAAGCACCGGATCATCGTTCGACTTGCATGTGTTAAGCACGCCGCCAGCGTTCATCCTGAGCCAGGATCAAACTCTCCGTTGAAGTAAAACAAAAACAGAAAACAACCAACACCCCCGGAAATAACGGGAAAAGAAGGCCGCAAAAATTTGAAACCAGCTGTAAAAACCAAACCACATCCACGGGGTGGACAGGCCTGGCCAATTCAACCAATTCAATACAATAAATTGGTATCAACAAACTTGGCACACTATTGAGTTCTCAAACAACAGACACACCCGGCACCACCACCAGCACTTCTCAGCCGTGGATCGCTCCGGAGCAACTTTTCAAACTTACCCGATCTCAACCCCCGACGCAAATCCATTTTCCAGGACCCGCACCGGCAGAAAACACCGTCCCCCCGCCACTTTCCAGCGCCCTAAAAGAACAACCAGATCATGGCCTTGAATGTGGGGGGTTTGGCCGCCCGCGGTAACCAGCTACTCGCTGTTCCCCTCGCGGCGACTTAGAAAACAATACACCCAGTGACGCCTTGCCGCAAATCCATCCCGGATGGGGCCCCGTTCCCCGCGATTCCGGGGAACATACGGCCAATGGGCACTCAGGATGAGTCCCGCCGTCGTACATTCCTTCTGTACGCTGCAACACAGGTGCGGATCTGGACCATCCTCATCAATGCCCCGTGGCGTTTAAATGCAGAAGGGCCGGCAACCAATTGGTTGCCGGCCCTTCTCAAGCTGCTGGAATCAGCGGTGCTGAATTACCAGGAAGACTTGGTGATGCCCGGGAGCTCACCGCGGTGAGCCATGTCGCGGAAGCGAACACGGGAGATACCGAATTTCTGGAAGGTACCGCGGGGACGGCCGTCGATGATGTCGCGGTTACGCAGACGGATCGGGGAGGCGTTGCGGGGCAGCTTCTGCAGGCCGAGGCGTGCAGCTTCGCGTGCCTCGTCGGTTGAGTTGGGGTCAACCAGGGCCTTCTTCAGTTCGAGGCGCTTGGCAGCGTAACGCTCAACGATGACCTTGCGCTGCTCGTTGCGAGCAATCTTGGACTTCTTAGCCATGGTTTAGCGCTCCTCTCGGAATTCGACGTGCTGGCGGATCTTGGGGTCGTACTTCTTCAGAACCATGCGGTCCGGATCGTTACGACGGTTCTTACGGGTTACATAGGTGTAACCCGTGCCCGCGGTCGACTTGAGCTTGATGATCGGACGTACGTCCTTGTCCTTAGCCACTAGAGCTTCACCCCACGAGCCAGGATAGAGGCGACGACTGCGTCGATGCCGCGTACGTCGATGGTCTTGATGCCACGCGCAGAAACCTGCAGCGTGACGTTACGCCGCAGGGACGGAACCCAGTAGCGCTTCTTCTGAATGTTCGGATCGAACCGACGCTTGTTGCGGCGGTGCGAGTGCGAAATGCTGTGCCCAAAGCCCGGCTCGGCTCCGGTCACTTGGCAGTGTGCTGCCATGACTTCTCCTCAAGAATTGAAAGTAATGATCCGCATATCTGCTGCAGGATCATGCGTCTAAGAGCGACCCAAAGTGATCAGGGTGAACGGTTAGTCACGCAACTTGAGCCCCTAACTACCGGCTACCCTGGAGAATTTACCGGGCCACCGGAGCAATTGCGCACGCTCCGCGCACTTAGCGCCTACCAAGTCTACGAGTTGAGGCAATTAAAGACCAATCCGGCGGACAACGGTGTATAAGGGCCAACAAATGGTCACAGCCGCAGGTTGGTCCTTTTCACAGCAGGGACATAGCTTCGCCAAGCATCTTGGATACATGAACACACAGCTCCTGCCGGCGACTCCGGCCGCAAGCAGCTCCGGCCGCCCGGAGCTTTCACCACCATCAGCGAAGAGGCCCGCCCCCGGCTGGTTTGCCCGCCAGTACCGGCAACGCATGCTTCGGACAGACCTCCTGACCGTCATTGCCTGGGTCTCCGTCGCCGCCGCAATTGCCCTCTGGCTTGCCGACGGCGGGGCCGCCCAGATCACCTCCCCCGCCCCCCTGTTCACGGCGGCCGGGATCGTGGCCGGGCTGGCGGGCATGGACCTGGTCCTGCTCATGCTCCTCCTGGCCGCGAGGATTCCCTTCATAGACCGCACCATCGGTCACGACCGCGCCTTGGAGTTCCACGGGAAGCTGGGAAAACCATCCCTGTACCTGCTTCTGGCACACGGCCTCCTGATCGCGGTCGGTTACGGCATGGCCGAAGGGCTGGATCCGGTCACCGAATCCGTCAACCTGTGGGCGCAGGTCCCGGACATGTGGCTGGCGTTCGTCTCCATGGCGCTGTTCATCGCTGTCGTCGTGACGTCCCTGGTGGCTGTCCGGCGTCGTTTTCCCTACGAGTTTTGGTACGTTGTGCACCTGCTGACCTATGCCGCGGTGGCAACGTCACTGCCCCACCAGTTCAGCGTGGGCGGCCTCTTCGCGGCGGGCACCTGGCAGCGATGGTACTGGCTGGCCATCTGCATCTACACGGGCACGGCCCTGGTGTACTTCCGGGTACTGGAGCCGGTGCTTGCCTCGGCACGGCACCAGTTGTCAGTGGCCCGCGTGGAGGCCGTGGCGCCGGGCGTGGTGAACATCGTCATGAAGGGCCGGAAGCTGGAACAGCTGGCCGGCACGGGCGGACGCTTCTTCATCTGGCGCTTCCTGGCCCCGGGAATGTGGTGGCATCCCCACCCGTTCAGCCTGTCCGCCGAACCCGTCTTCAATGGCCCGGAAGGCCAGGGGACGCTGCGGGTCACCGTGCGGAACCTTGGCGACGGGTCCGCCCAACTCCTGCGGCTGCGGAAGGGGACCAAGGTTGCGCTGGAAGGTCCGTACGGGCTGCTCAGCACGGCTGCCAGGACCAGGAACAAGGTGGTGATGATCGGAGCCGGCATCGGCATAACGCCGCTGCGCGCACTGCTCGAAACCACACCGTTTGCTCCGGGTGAGGCGACCGTCCTGCTCCGCGGCCACACCGACCAGGAGCTCTACCTGGGCAGCGAAATCCTCGACCTCTGCCAGGCCCGGGGGGTCCGGCTCTTCCACCTCACCGGCCCGAGGGCCCACGGCCACTCCACCTGGCTCCCCGAGGAAGCCGTGCGAAACGGCTTCAGCCTCACCTCCTATGTGCCGGGCATCGCGGATGCGGACGTCTACGTCTGCGGCCCGGCGGCGTGGGCGGCCAACGTCATAGCGGATGCCGGCAAAGCCGGCGTTACCGAGGAACAGATCCATCACGAAAGGTTTGACTGGTGAAAATACGCGGAACAGTTGCAGCGGCCCTGGCCTCCGCCGGGATCCTCCTGGCGGGATGGCAAACAGGCACCCAGGCAGGCGGCATCAGCACCGTCGCGTCAAGTACGACGGCGGCAGGCACCACGGGTGCGACAGGTACCGGTTCGTCCGGGTCGGGTTCGTCCGGGGCGGCGGGGTCGGGTTCGTCGGGTTCCTCAAGCGCTTCCGGCTCGACCGGAAACTCCGCCTCCGGCACGTATAAGGGAACCGCCGTGCAGACCCGGTTCGGTCCCGTGCAGGTCCAGATTACGGTAGCCAACGGGAAGATCACGGATGTCACCGCCCTCCAGCTGACCAACACCGACGGCAAGTCCATCCAGATCAGCAACCGCGCGGCGCCCCTGCTCCGGAGCAAGGTCCTCGCGGCGCAGTCGGCGGATGTTCAGACCGTCAGCGGCGCCACTATTACCAGCGACGCGTACCTGACCTCAGTCCAGGCGGCCATTGATGCAGCCCACCTCTAACCCCCTGGACGCAGTAGCCGGCGGCGTCGTCCTGAAGGCCCGCACCTTTGAATGCATGGGCACGGTCATCGGGCTGACGCTGCCGATCGGCTCCCCCGCGGAAGGGCAGTCAGGGTTCGAGGAGCTCGCTGCCGCCACCGCCGTCGTCGAACGCCTTTTCCGGGACCTGGACGAAAGATTCAGTCTTTACCGCGTGGATTCCGAAGCGGCCAGGCTGGCCCGGGGCGAACTGACGCTGCGCGGCGCCTCAACCGAGATGCGCGAGCGGTATGCCGAGGCGCACGAATGGCGGCTCCGGACGCACGGGGCTTTCACGCCGGAACGGCCCGACGGCGTGCTGGACCTTTCCGGGCTCATCAAGGCCCAGGCAATCCGGGAGGCGGGGCTCTCCCTGCTGGCGCTGGGGAGCACGGACTGGTGCCTCAATGCCGGCGGCGACGTCCTGGTCAGCGGCTCGCCCCGCCCCGGCAGCGGCGAGTCCTGGAAAGCCGGCATCGTGGACCCGGCGGACCGCCGAAGTCTGCTTACCGGGTACGCGCTGGGTGGCAGCAGCCGGCACAGCGCCGTCGCCACCTCCGGCTCTGCTGAACGCGGGGAGCACATCTGGCGGGTGGGAAGCAGCGCTGACTTTGTTCAGGTCACCGTGGGCGCCGCGGACATCACTACCGCCGACGTCCTGGCCACCGCGATCGTAGCCGGCGGCATGCCCATGTTGGACCGGGCCACCGATGGCTGGGACGTCGCCGTGCTGGCCGTCGCCCCGGACGGGGAGCTGCTGGGGACGCCGGGCTTCCGCCGCTAGAAGCGTCGGGCCCGGTTCAGAGGTGCGTGAGCCGGCCGTACTTGGGCTCCAGGCCGTCGCCGGAGGACCTGCCCGTGACCCGGCGGACCACCCACGGCCCGGCAAATTCGCGGACCCAGCGGGCGTTGGCGCGGATCGCTTCGGCCCTGCTGAGTTCGGGGACGGGGGTCATGGGCGGGACGTCGATGGGATGGTCGTGTTCGAGGACCGTCAGGACGCGCCTGGCCATGTTGGCGTGGCCTGCGGCGGACATGTGCATCCGGTCCTTCGCCCACATGCCCCAGTCGTAGTACTCGCTGAAGCGCCAGTAATCGACCAGGAGGGCGCCGTGGTCACCCGCGATGCCGCGCACCAGCTCGTTATAGATCGCAGTGCGCCCGCGCATGGTGCTGAACACCTTGGAACCGCGTGCATCGAAGCCGGTGAACATCACCACGGTGGCTCCGGTGGCGGTCAGCTTGCGGATGCCGGCGTCGTACTCAGTGAGCAGATCGTCGATGTCGATCCTGGGCCGCAGAATGTCGTTGGCCCCTGCATAAATGGTTACCAGGGTGGGCTTAAGCTCGACGGCGGCGTCCACCTGCTCTGCCATGATCTGGCGGAGCTTCCTGCCGCGGATGGCGAGGTTGGCGTAGCCGAAGGCGGGATCCGCCGCGCCCAGCTGCTCAGCCACGCGGTCGGCCCAGCCCCGGACTCCGTTGGGACGGGTGGCGTCATCATCACCGACTCCTTCCGTAAAGGAATCACCAAGGGCTACGTACCGGGCCGAAAAATCCATAGCGCCAGTCTGTCATCCGTTGCCGCGAGCAACCAAGAATCAGCTTTCGCGGAGGATCCAGTGGTCATCGTCGAGCCGGGCCACAATTTTTTCCCCGATGCGGGCCAAATCATTAACGTCGCGGTCCGTCAGCGCATCCAGGAACTTTGTCCGGACTGCCTCTACGTGCCCCGGGGCGAGGTTCACCAAAGTGGCCATCCCGTCGTCGGACAGGTGCGCTGTGGTCACCCGCGCATCACGCGGGTGCGGGCGCCGCTCCAGCCAGCCGCGCTTTTCCAGTTTCGACACCACATGCGAGAGCCGGGACAGCGACGAACTGGTCCGGGCTGCCAGCTCACTCATGGGAAGAAAATGCCCTTCGGCCTCCGAAAGCATCGCCATGACGTTGTAGTCGAACAGGGATACCTTGCCGGCAGTGTGGAGCTGACTGTCCAGGGCGGCGGGGAGAAGGGTGTTGATACTCAGGATCGCCAGCCAGGCACGGCGTTCGTCGGCGTTCAGCCAGCGCGGTTCGGTCATGACTCCATTCTAGGAGGACAAACTCTTGACAGTTCAAGTGCCGGGTCCGCGCGCCGGTAGGCTGGGCCTATGTTTGTTGTGTCGCTCACCTACAAAGTGCCCGAAGACATCGTTGACTATCACCGCCCCGCGCATATGGCCTGGGTCAAAGAAGCGTTCGACGACGGCGTGTTCCTTGCGTCCGGACGCCTGGTTCCGGCGGTGGGCGGTGTGCTGTTGTCCAAGGCCAGCCGCGCCACCCTTGATGCAGCCCTGGCCAGGGACCCGTTCTACAGCAACGGGGTGGCCGAGTTCGAGGTCATCGAGTTCACGGCCACCACCGTGGCCGAGGGCTACGAAAACCTGCTGGACACCTAAGCCCCTGTGGCCTTTGCGCGGTTCTCCGCCACCTTCTTCAGGCCACGCTTCCGCGGTACCCTGACCGGTTCGGGCCAGCGTGCCGCCAGCGAGTCCCCCAGCGTGATGCCCCTGATCTTGCGGCCAAAGAGCGGCACCACCCAGTCATTGACCCAGCGCCGCTGCCGCTGCTCCCACTCGCGCAGGCTAAGCCGGGGCAGCGGCTCCCATTCCTTGGGCTGAATCTTGTGCGGCACGCCGAGCTGGTCCAAGACCTGCCCCGCGAGGTATTTGTGGCCCGCTTTGGACATGTGGAGCCGGTCCGAGTCCCACATTCGCTGGTCATGGAACGCATCCAGGCACCAGTAATCCACCAGCACGGCGCCGTACTGAGCCGCGATTTCCCGGACCCGCTGGTTGTAGACGGTGTTCCGCTTCTTCAGCAGCTCCAGCACGGCCGAAACCTTGACGTCAAAACCCGTGAACAGGACCAGCGTTGCCCCGCTCCCGGCAAGCCGTGCCACCAGCTTTTCGTAGTCATCCATCAGGACAGCCATGTCAGTGCCGATGTCCAGGATGTCGTTTCCGCCGGCGTACAGGGTGATCAAGGCGGGCTTCATGGCAAGCGCCGGCTCCAGCTGTTCGCTCACCACGTGGCGCAGCCGTTTACTCCGAATGGCCAGGTTGGCGTATTCCCAGCCCGGGTTGGCCTTTGCCAGCTTTTCAGCCACCCGGTCAGCCCACCCGCGCACCCCGTTGGGCAGCCGCTCGTCCCTGTCGCCGACGCCCTCTGTGAAGGAATCCCCCAAGGCAACAAAAACGCGCCGGCCGCTCGAAGGAAGCAAAGATTCAGCGCACACCCCGCCACCCTAGCTACGGAAAGCATCGCCGAAGTTAACGCCGGACGACACGAGTGCGAGAGGGTGCGGGAAATACCCACATTAAGTGCGAGAGCGTTGAGAAGGGGTGAGGGGAGGCATCCGGCAGCGTGCGTCTAAGCGAGGAACGAGCGAGCACGCCGAGGATGTCTGCCCTCCACCGCCAGGACGGGTTTAGAGTTCTGCCTTGCCTCGCCGCCAGTAGCCCATGAAGGCAACCTGCTTCCGGTCGATGCCGACGTCGCGCACGAGGTACCGGCGCAGGTCCTTGATGACGGCGGCCTCGCCGGCGATCCAGGCGTAGAAGGGCATGGCACCCGCCGGCATGTCCGGGTTCCTGCTGGCCTCGAGCACCGCTGCCTCCATCCGCGCCGGAGTCTCCCAGAGGATGTCCAGGTCCACGTTGACGTCCTCGGGCTCGGGGCCCCCACCGCCGCTGGCCGCCTTGATGCCTACCCAACCGGGTACCGGCACGGCCTGACGCACGGCGTGCTGCAGCAACTCGCCGTGCTGGCGGGAGCGGCCGATGCCGGCCCCGCGGGCGAGCCAGGTGATGTCGACGGCGGCATCGGTCTTCAGGTCGAGGAAGTCACCGGCCTCGGGAACCTCCAGGAAGGCATGGCCGCTCATGTAGGACGGCAGGCTTTCGAGGATGGCGGAGATGGCGGGAACGGCTGTCTCGTCACCGGCGAGCAGCACCTGCTGGGCCAGGCCGGGCCGCCACTCGATACCGCCGTAGGTTTCGGCCGTGCGGCACTGGGCGGCCCGGTTGTTGGGCCCGATGATGGTGAGGGCGTCGCCCGGTTTGGCGTTGAGGGCCCAGTTGGCGGCGGGCCCGCTGGTGTTGGTCAACCGCCCGGTTTCATTCACGTGCCCGGTTTCATTCACGTGCCCCGGGGCATCGAAATGCATCACGAAGTCGACGTCGATTTCCGGGTAGACGGCATCCAGCCGCGACCCGCGGACGGTGTAGGTCCGCATGGCGCCGCGAACCGCGGGGTCCAGCCCGAGCCATTCCTGGTACCAGCCGGAGGCGCTCGTGTTGAAGGCAGGCAGCGGGATCTGCTGTCCATTCCGGCCGAGCGAGGGAATCATCAGTTTGATCCGGAGGTCGCGGGTGTCCCCGGAAAGGCCAAAGTCCCGCAGCGAGTAGCCGCCGAAGGTGATGCGGCGGAAATTGGGGCTCAGCTCCTGGACCGCGGAAACGGTGACCTCGAAAGCGAGGGTCATGGGCTCGGTGTTCGTCGTCCTTGCGGCGGCAGTTTCGCGGGTCTTCATAGGGCAGGCTCCAGTTGGTTGGCGGGGGCGTGGTGGCGGCCGATGGGAATGATCAGCGGGGTGCCTGAGACCGGATCAGGAATCACCCGGGATTGCAGTCCGAAGACGTCCAGGACCAGGTTTTCGGTGACAACGTCCTGGGGCGCGCCAAGCGCAACAACGGCGCCGGCTTTCATGGCGATGACATGGTCTGCGTAGCGTGCGGCAAGGTTCAGGTCGTGCAGGACGATGGCTACTGTGGTGCCGCGTTTGCGGTTCAGGTCCGTGACCAGGTCCAGGACTTCCACCTGGTGGGCCAGGTCGAGGTAGGTGGTGGGTTCGTCCAGCAGCAGGACCTCCGTCTCCTGGGCCAGTGCCATGGCGATCCAGACGCGCTGGCGCTGCCCGCCGGAGAGCTCGTCGACGTTCCTCCCAGCGAGTTCCAGCGTTTCGGTCGCCTGAAGCGCGCGCTGCACAGCGGCGTCGTCATTCTGACTCCAGCTGCGGAAGAAGCCTTGGTGAGGGTAGCGCCCGCGTCCCACGAGGTCACGGACGGTGATGCCGTCGGGGGCAGTTGGGTGCTGCGGAAGCAGGCCCAGGGTGCGGGCCAGTTCCCGGGACGGCCGGGAGTGGATGTCCTTGCCGTCCAGCATCACCGCGCCGGCGGCAGGCTTGAGCAGCCGGGACAGGCCATGCAGGAGTGTGGACTTTCCGCAGGCGTTGGCGCCCACGATCACGGTCACCTTGCCCTCGGGGATTTCCGCCGTGAGCCCGTCCACCACGCAGCGCTGATCGTATTTGAGCGTCAGCTCCTGTGCACTGAGAATGGCCATGTCAGGCATCCTTTCGGTTGGCCGTGACCAGGAGCCACAGCAGGAACGGGGCACCGAGGGCGCCGGTAATGACGCCGACGGGCAGCACGGTGCCGTCCAGCAGCATGGGGGCAATGTTGGCGGCTAAGTAATCGGCCGCCAGGACAATCAGTGCACCGACAAAGGCCGACGCCGGGAGGCTGGCTCTGTTCGTGACGCGCCGCGCGATGGGACCGGCCAGGAAGGCGACAAACGCTACCGGGCCAGCCGCCGCCGTCGCCACCGCCGCCAGGGCCACAGCAGTTGCTACCACGGCAAGCCGCGTGACCCCGACTCGGATGCCCAGCCCGGCAGCGGTGTCGTCGCCGAGTTCCAGGATTCGCAACGGGCCGGCGAGGGCGGCCACGGACGGGATTAACACCGTCAGAGCCAGGGCGAGCGTGCCGGTACGGTCCCAGTTGGCGGAGTTGAGGGAGCCGTTGAGCCAGACGAGGGCGTCGGCGGCGGTGCGGATGTCGGCCCGGGTCATCAGGAAGCTGACCACGGCGTGCAGGGCGGCGGCGATGCCCACCCCGGCGAGGATCAGGCGGTTCGCGGCTGCCTGTCCGCCGTTGCCACCGTCCGAACTGAGCGAGCTGCCGCGGGAGATGAAATAGATGACGGCGGCCACCCCCAGTGCTCCCATCAGGGCAGCTCCGGAAACAACCGCGCCGGAGGCTCCGAAAACCACAATGGCGGTGACGGCTGCCGCGCTGGCGCCATAACTGATACCGATGACGTCCGGGCTGGCCAGCGGGTTTCGGAGCATGGTCTGGAACAGGCCGCCCGCAAGCCCGAAGGCCGCCCCGATCAGGGTGCCGATGACTGCCCGCGGGAGCTTGCTCTGCATCACGATGAAGCCGGCGCCGGGGATCCGTTCGCCGCCGGTCAGGTGCGCGACCAGGATCCGGACAAAGTCCGGGATGGTCACGGTGTAGCTGCCGAGCAGGACGTACACGCCGAACATGGCTACGGCGGCGGCAGCCAGCAGTGCGGTCCGCCCCCTTTTTCCGAGGTACTTCACAGGCCCACCGCCTTGCCCCGGCGGATCAGCCAGACGAACACCGGCGCACCCACCAGGGCCGTCATAATGCCGGCGGGGACTTCGCCCGGGAGCAGGACCACACGGCCGATGATGTCGGCGCCGAGCAGCAGGGCCGGGGCCAGAACCAGTGAGAACGGGAGAATCCAGCGGTAGTCCGGCCCGGTGAGGGAGCGGACTGCGTGCGGGATGATCAGGCCCACAAAGCCGATGGGACCGGCCAGTGCCGTTGCCGAACCGCAGAGCAGCACAACCCCCAGGGCGGTAATCCCCCGCGCGAGGCCCACGCGCTGGCCAAGGCCGCGGGCGACGTCGTCACCCAGGGCCAGGCTGTTGAGGATGCGGCCGGTGAAGAGGACCAGGACGGCCCCGACCGCGAGGAACGGCAGCCCGGGGAGGACCACAGACCAGTCGCGGACCGCGATTCCGCCCACCTGCCAGAAGCGGAAGCGGTCCAGGGTGTCCTGGCTGGAGACCAGGATGACGTTCATGAGCGAGAACAGCCCGGCACTGAGGGCCGCGCCGGCGAGGGCCAGCTTGACGGGCGTCGCGCCGTCCCGGCCCAGGGAGGCAATGAGGTAGACCACGACGGCGGCCGCTGCGGCGCCGATGAAAGCGAACCAGATGTAGCCGGTCAGGGATGAGATTCCGAAAACATAGATGCCGGTAACCACGGCCAGCGCGGCGCCGGCGTTGACGCCCATAATGCCGGGGTCGGCCAACGGGTTGCGGGCAACGCCCTGCATGGCCGCGCCCGCCAGCCCGAGCGCCCCGCCCGCGAGCAGCCCCAGGACAGTGCGGGGGATGCGGGCGTGGACCACAGCGTGATCTCCGTCGCCGGGATCAAACTGGGTGAGGGCCTGCCACACCGTGGTCACCGGAAGCCCGCGGGCCCCGATGGCCAGGGAAGCGGCGGTCAGCACAGCAAGAACGACGACGGCGGCCAGCAGCCACGCGGCCTGCCTGCCCCGGGAGCGCGTCCGGGAGGCCGCGCGGGCGTCCGGAGGGCACCGAAAGGGGAGATCTCGGCGCTCTGGGGGTACCAAAGCGCCGAGATCCCGCCCCTCGGCGCGTGCCGCCGTCGTACTTTTCGTCATGAAATGGTGCCTACTTCGTCGCGCCGGCGGCTGCGTCCGCGGCGGTGGCGAGTTGCGGCAGGAACGTGTCCAGCGCCCAGGGCAGGCTCAACGGCGAGGACGCGGAGATGGCCAGCACCAGGCTCTTGTCCGCATCGGCAACGAATGCGCCATGCTTGACCGCCGGGATCTGGCCCAGCAGCGGGTCGCTTTTGACGGCCTCGCCGGCGGCGGTGTCCTCCACCGAGCTCAGGAAGATATCGGACTCCAGTTCGTTGGCCTTTTCGGCGGACCAGGGTACAAAGAATTCCTTGGAGCCGGCGGAGGCCTTTTCGGCGACCGGGGCGAGCGTCATACCAATCGCAGATAGGAACCTCGGACGGTTGTCGTTGGCGGTGTAAAAGCCTGTGGCCGTTGGATCTGCGGGATTTGCGTAGCCGTAGATGAAGCTCTTGCCGGCGATTTGCGGGTACTTGGCAGCTTCGTTCTTCACTGTGGCTTCGGTGGCCGAAATCAGTTTGGTGGCCTCGGCGTCCTTGCCCAGCGCCTTGCCGATGATGGCGGTGGAGTCCTGCCAGGACGTCCCGTAGGCAACCTCGGGGTGGACCACAACCGGGGCGATCTCACTGAGCTTCCGGTAGTCCTCTTCACTCAGCCCGGAGTACGCGGCGAGGATGACGTCCGGGGTCAGCTTGGCGATCTCGGTGAAGTTGATGCCGTCGGCCTCCGAGTACTGAACCGGCGCCTTGGCCGTGCCGAATCCGGCGCCAAGTTCCTTGAGCGCGGCGTCCTTCCACGGCGTGGAGCCCTGTTCGTTGCCGCCCCATTCGTTCTTGGGCACACCCACGGGTACAACGCCGAGGGCGATGGCCACATCGTCATTGACCCAGGAGACGGTGGCCACGCGTGTGGGCCGTTCCTTGATGGTGGTCTCGCCGAAGACGTGCTTGATGGTGACAGGGAACTGGGAGCTGCTGGAGGTTCCGGCGTCGGGCGTACTCGCCGCGGGACCCGCGGCAGGACCTGTGGAGCAGGCCGAAAGGCTGAGTGCCGCTGCTGCCAGCACCGCAGAGGCCTTGCCGGCTGTTTTGAACAGGGTCCGGCGTGTGGCGCTGGGGCCACGGAAGAGGGGGGAAGTCACGAAACTCCTTAGGTCAGTGAAGCAAACCTAAATAAGGCTAGCCTACCCTCATGGCAATTACGAAAGCTTTGCCTTGCGTAATTACTCATGTGACGAAGAAAACGCGCCCCGCAGATTGCGACTCGGGGGTGAACGGTGGTTCACTGGTGGAAGGGTAAACGCCCGTTCACCGCCTCGCGTGGATTGCTGGCCGCGTTCCCGCCCCGGCTTCCCACGCCCCGCTCCCTTCGAAAGCAGCAGATGCCCCGTACCACCGCCGCCCGTCCCCAACGCAGCCCAGCGCCGTCGCTCATCACCGCAGTCCTGGCGCTCAGCGGCACGGTGGTATCACTGATGCAGACGCTGGTGGTCCCGCTGCTTCCGGATTTCCCCCGCATCCTGGGCGTAACCGCCGACGACGCCTCCTGGCTCGTGACTGCGACGCTGCTCTCGAGCGCGGTGGCAACACCGATCGTGTCCCGCAGCGCGGACATGTACGGCAAGCGCAAGATGATGGTGATCTGCCTGGCCATCATGGTGACGGGCTCCGTCATCGCCGGCGTTGGCGGGTCCTTCCTGTGGCTCATCATCGGACGGGCCCTCCAGGGGTTCTCCTCAGCGCTGATTCCCGTGGGCATCAGCATCATGCGGGACGAATTGCCGAAGGAAAAGATGGGATCGGCGGTTGCCCTGATGAGCGCCACCCTCGGCATCGGCAGTGCCTTGGGCTTGCCGCTGGCCGGCGTGCTGTACGAGGGCCTCGGCTGGGCGTCCATTTTCTGGGTCTCCGCCGCGGCCGGCACGCTGCTGCTCCTGGCCGTCGTGCTGGTGGTCCCAGAATCGAAGGTCCGTACGCCGGGGCGCTTCGATTACGCCGGGGCCGTGGTGTTGTCCGGTGCGCTGGCGGCCCTCCTGCTGGCCATCTCCAAGGGCGGTTCGTGGGGCTGGGGCTCGGAACCGGTCCTGCTGCTGTTCCTGAGCGCCGTGGTGCTGCTGGCCATGTGGGTGCCCTACGAACTCAAGGTCAGCCATCCGATGGTTGACCTGCGGACTTCCGCCCGCCGCCCGGTGCTGATGACCAACGTGGCCTCCCTGCTGATCGGGTTCGCCATGTTCGCGAACATGCTGCTCACGACGCAACAGCTTCAACTGCCCGCGTCCACCGGCTATGGCTTCCAGCTGAGCGTCATCACAGCCGGGCTGTGCATGGTCCCGTCCGGACTCGCCATGGTGATCTTCGCACCCGTTTCCGGCCGCCTGATCCGCGTTTTTGGCGGCAAGACCGCGCTGATTGCCGGTGCCGCCGTGATGATTGCCGGCTACGTGGGCCGCGTGTTCTTCTACGACTCCATCGCGTCAGTCATCATCGGTTCCACCGTGGTCAGCATCGGAACGGCCATCGCCTACGCGGCCATGCCCACCCTGATCATGGGCGTGGTTCCCATCACCGAGACGGCGTCCGCCAACGGACTGAACAGCCTGGTCAGGTCCATCGGCACCTCGACGTCGAGCGCCGCCGTCGCAGCCGTCCTCACCTCCGTGACCCTCACGGTGGGCGCCGCCCACCTTCCCTCGTTCGATGCGTTCAAGGACGTTTTCTGGATGGCAGCCCTGGCCTCGGCGGGATCCATCCTTGCCGCGGTGTTCATCCCGCGGCTGGCGGCACCCCGCCCGGCGGTGCCCGTGGGCGCGGTCAGCGAACTCGTGGTCCAAGGGCGCGTACTGGCAGCGGACCACCGCCCCCTCACGCCCGCCGTCGTCACCGTTCTGCGGACCGGCGGCGAGCCGGTGGACTGGAGCCGGGTGGACGCGGAAGGCAACTATTCGGTGGCGCTGCCCGGTGCCGGGAAATACCTCGTTGTGGCCAATGCGGGCGGCTGGGCGCCTTTGGCGCAGGTCTTCGACTTCGACGGCCGCACCCTCCAGCACAACTTCCTCCTGGCGAAGCGCCTGGAACTCAGCGGCACTGTCAGTGTTGGCGGCCGCGCAGTCCCGGGTGCCGTGGTGACGCTGCTGCAGGCGACGGGCGAGCACGTGGCAACCACGCACACCGGCAACGACGGCACGTACGCTTTTCCGTTGCCGCCGGCCGGGCGCTACGTTGTCAGCATGCTGCATCCGGTGACCCACCAGGCGCTGGCCGGCAAACTGGCCGTGGACAGCCGTTCCGTCACCCTGGACCTCGCCGCGCCGCTTTCAGAGGAAAACACGGACGAACCGGTGCGGGCATGAGCAGCCCGAGCCATGACACCATCCTGCAGTCCGCCAGGCGCCTCTTCGGTGAACGCGGATACCGGGGTGTGACAGTCCGGGACATCGCTGCCGACGCCGGCATCTCGGCGGCCCTGGTCATGAAGCTGTTCCGCTCCAAGGAAAAACTCTTCGCCGCGGCCCAACCGGACGAATCGCTCCTCACCGACCTGGACGTCCCGACGTCGGAACTTGGCCGGGCGCTGGTGTTCCGGGTCCTGATGCGCCGGGAGCGCGGCGTGCAGGAGCCGTGGGCCATGATCCCGTTCGCCATCCAGGACGCCCCGGACCCCGACGCTGCCCGCGCCGAGATCCGCGAACGCTACCTCGCCGCCGTCGCCCGCGCCATGGGCGACACCTCGCCCGATAGGCGTGCGTCCGCGACGGTGATCGCCTTGATGACCGGGTTCGGCGAGACGCTCCGCACGCTGGGCCTGTTCGACCACTGGGGGTTTGACGAGCTCGTGGCCCACTTCGGGCCCATCATCCAAGCCCAGATCGACGCCGCGCCCCCCGCCCCCTGGAAACCCTCTCTCACTTAATGCGTGAAATTTCCCAACGCTCCATCACTTAATGCGCCTTCTGGGCGACGCTCTCTCACTCTCTTCAAGAAAGTGAGAGAGGGATGGTCAAAAATCCACATTAAGTGAGAGAGCGTCCTGGGTGGCGGCAGGGTTAGCGGAGGACGATGTCCACCGGGTTGGCCTCGGACCGCCATTCGCCCTCGGAGCCGGGGCTGCGCCGGATCACCGGTGCCGTCAACACCCCGGAGCGGTTGGTGCGCTTGTCGCGGAGGATTTCGGTGACGGAGCCCAGGTGCCGGGACAGGTCGATGACGTTTTCGGGCGCGGCCAGCAGCAGCTGGAACCCGAACTCGTGCAACGCCTTGATGCCGGCACCGGCGAACTCCTCCGACGCCAGCACAAAGGCCTCGTCCATCATCACCGTGCCGTACGTGGTGAACCCCTGCTCGGCAATGCCCAGCTGGTAGCTCAACGCGGCGGCCATGATGAACGCCGTGAACCGCTGCCGCTCGCCGCCGGACATGGACCCGGTATCGGCGTGCATGTAGACGTCGGTTTTCTTGCCGGTCTTCCGGTGCTCCTTGCACTGGATGAACAGGTGGCCGCGCACATCCAGGACTTCCGCGCGCCAGCGCCGGTCCTCGGGCGTGGGCGATCCGAGCCGCTTCACCAGCGTTTCCAGGGTTTTGTAGCGCGCGGTCAGCTCGGCATCGTCATCGGCTTCCGCCCCTGAAGCCGGCCCCGCGGGGCCTCGGGCGGGCCGCGCATGCCGGGCCTTCAGCGCGTTGTGGATGGCGTCCTTGAACTGCTTCGCCGTGGCCGGCAGCGTCTGTTTGATGTCCAGCTCCAGGAAGCTTCCCTCGTGGAAGTTGACCTCGGACAGGATGCCGTTCAGGGGCAGGATGCGGCTGGTGATGGATCGCCGCTCCTCATCCAGCAGGTGCAGCAGCGTGCTGAAGGATTCGTGCGTGCGCTGGTTGAAGAACTGCCGGAATTCGCTCTCCTGCGCGGGCAGACCGTCGCTGACGATCGCGTGGTAGCGGGCTTCGAACTCCCCCGCCGCGCCGATCGAAGTGCCGTGGTCCGCCGAGATCGCGGATCCCCACTCGCGCACAAAACCCTCAAAGATCCTGGTCAGCCGCTCGGACGTGGCCTGACCGCGTGTCTCTGCGGTATGCAGCTCCCCCAGCAGTTCGGTGCGGACGCGGTTGGCCAGGTTGTCCAGCTCATGCATTTCGCTGACCTCGCCGAAATCGGCGAAGTACGGCTCCAGTGCCGTGACGGTAGCTTCCGACGGCGGCGCCTGGGCGAGGCGGGTCCGTGCGGCTTCCAGCAGTGAATCGGCAGTGCTCAGCTGGCGGTCCAGTGCCTTGTATTCGCTTTGCAGGACGGCCGCGGCCTCGGTGCTTGCCTGGTGTTTCTGCCGCGCCGTTTCGATGTTGGCCCGCAGCGGTTCCAGGTCCGCCTGGGCCGCCAGTGCGTCCTTGAGCCGCTGTTCAATCCTGGTGAGTTCCTCGGCAGCCACGGCAGCGGACACCTGTTCCCAGGGCCGGTGGTCCTCGGCGATGCGCCGGAGGGCGTCGAGCTGGCGGCTCATGCCCTGATGGGACTCTTCGCGGCTCTGGGCCAGTTCGGCGGCCTTGGCCAGTTCCTGCTGCAGGTCCGCCACCTGGGCGGCCACGAGTTCGAGCTTGGCGGCGTTGTCGAAGCCGAGCACGTAGTCCTGGCGGCCGGTGAAACGGTCGTCCTTTTCCACCGTGTGGCGGTTGCGCTTGACCACCCCGCCCAGGCTCAGGCCCTTGTCCAGCTTCGCCAGCTCGTCAGGGTCCTCGACACACGGGTACGCGAAATCGAGGGCGATCCGCTCGCGGATCCATTCCCCGGCGTCGGCCACCGCGCCGCTGGCGAGGATATCCAGCTTGGTGAGCAGGTCGCCGTCGCGCACGTCCTCCACGGCGAGGGCGCCGCCCGCGAGCGGTTTGGAGACGTCCACGGCGCGGAGGGCGCCGCGCACCTTGTGGTCGTTGAGGTAGCGGGTCACCGCCGCGAAGTGTTCGCCGGGGACCAGCAGCGTGGTGGCCAGGTTGCGGAGCGCGCGCTCGGCGGCCGGCCGCCAGTGTTCCTGCCCCTCGGCGAGGTCCATCAGCTCGCCGCCAAACGGCATCCGGTCCTCGGGGACGCCGGTGGCCGCCGCGATCGCCGCCCGGTTTTCAATGCTCGACGGCGGCAGCAGGGACTTGCGCGTCTTCAGCGAGAGGAGCTCCTGCTGGGCAGCCGCGAGCTCGCGTTTTTTGGTGGCGTGGCCGTCGAACGCTTCGAACCGGAGGTCCTGCAACGCCTGGGAATCGTCCTTGAGCTCAGCGGCCCGGGTGGCCGCCTGCTCGTGGGCCTGTTCCCAGCCCTCCGCTGACCAGTCAAGCTGCAGGCCGGCGTCGGACAGGGCGGTGCGCGCGGCTTCCTCCACCTGTTCGCGGAGCCGCAGGCCAACCCTGGCGTTCTCCAATGACTGTTCGATCGCGGAGATCGCGTTGCCGCCCTGGTTGTTGTAGTCGGCCTCGAGCTCCCGGAGCTCTTTGGCGAGCCCGTCACGGACCGTCCGTTCGGCGCCCAGTTCCTTGGCTTTGGCCTGGGCCAGCTCCTTGAAGCGGGCGAGGGTTTTTTGGTGCACGGTGACCGCGAGCTGCTGCTTGTAGGCCTCGAACTCCTCGCCGGCCAGCTCACGGAGCCGGTTGGCGTCCAGCAGCGACTGTGCGTATTCCTTGTTCAGGCCCGGCACAGGGGCCAGCTGGTCGCGCTGCTGACGCACGTCCTCGAGCCGCTGCCGGATGGACATCAGGTTGCTGAATTCCTCCACCACCGCGTCCGCCGCGGACAGGGTGGCCGGGGCGTCCAGGACCTGATCGCGGAAGAAGGTGTTAACGCTTCCGCCCAGGCCCTTGCCGGCCTGGATCACGCGGAGCAGCGGCAGGGCCTGGTCCGAGCTGATCCCCAGCAGGCGGCGGAAACGCTCCGCGAAGGCCTTGTGGACGTCGAAGATCTGGGCGTCGGGGAAGACCGCTTCCAGTGCGGCCTTGGTGAAGCGTCTCTCGGCGATGTCCTCAATGGCGGGCAGGTCCAGCGGCTTGTTGTCGATCAGGTAGAAACGTCCAACGCTGGACTCCGTCCCGTTCTTGGGCACATCGAACAGGGCCGACACGGTGACGCGGGTGCCTGCGGCGTTATCGAAGGTCAGCGCGACGGCGGACCAGGTGGCACCCGGACGCTGGAACGCACTGGCCGAGCCCTCGCCCACCGCCTTGTCGCCCACCTTGCCGCGCATGTAGGTGAACGTGGTCCTCTTGTCCTCCACAGCCCCGCCGGCGCGCTGGGCGGCGGCCTCGTTGGAGCGTGGCCTCGCGTCAAACACCCGCAGCATGGCGTCAAAAAGCGTGGACTTGCCGACGCCGGAGTTGCCGGTCAGCAGGGTTCCGTTGCGGTCCACGTGCATGGTGTGAGCTCCGTGGAACGTGCCCCAGTTGACCACCTGCACCAAGGCGAGCCGCATCTGGCCCGGGTTCGTGAGCTCGCCCATGGGGAGCATGGTCGCGACGCTCACTTGTCCTCCTCGGTTTCGGC
Organism: Pseudarthrobacter sp. IC2-21; assembly: GCF_034048115.1. NCBI lineage: Bacteria > Bacillati > Actinomycetota > Actinomycetes > Micrococcales > Micrococcaceae > Pseudarthrobacter > Pseudarthrobacter sp. IC2-21. The sequence continues at coordinate 4,016,952 of NZ_CP139145.1, forward strand.
GGTTTCAGTCTCCGCGTCGTGGTCCAGCTCCAGCAGCGGCTCGGTGCCGGTGGGGTCTGTTGTGGCTGCTACCAGGGCTTCGATCTGGGCCGGGATGTCGCCGATGTTTTCGAACGGGAGTGCCAGGGGCAGGGCGTTGGAGATGGCGTACACGTCTTCCAGGCCGGTGGTGAGGAGGAGTTGGCGGGCCAGGAGCTTGGTGATGGCGCGGTTCACCACGTCCGAGTCGCGGAGGGCGTCCTGCTGGCCGGCGGGCTGGTAGTGGGCCACCAGATCCGCGATCTCCTCGCGGGTAATGGTGGGATCGGTCTGCGCCGTGACGTGGCGGTCCAGCAGCAGGCGCAGCCGGAGCAGCACAATGGTCTCCACCCGGCTGAGCGCCCTCTGCTGGCGCAGGATGCTGGAACGCGTGCTGCCGCCGATGGCGTCCGGGTCCACCGGGCGCAGGACAGCGATCTTGCGTTCGTGGTCCAGCTGGAGGGTCAGGAAGACCTCGGACAGCCGGCTGCGCAGGATCAGCTGGTTATCCAGCAGGGTGGTCCACAGTTTCTCGTCCCGGCCGCCGTCCACGTAGGGGCCCTTCAGCAGCTTCACCAGCGCCTGGCGCACCTTCATCGGGAGCACGCCGGTGTCGCCCGGGAAAAGCGCCGCACCGTCCACAAAGGTATCGCGCGGGGTGAGGGCTGCCGCAATGGTCCGCTCAGCGCCCGATGCCACCCCCGCAAAGCGGGCATCCTCCTCAACGGAAGCTGCCGCCGTCGTCATGTCTTCAGTCATCATGAATCCTTCTTGAGGGTGACCACCGGCAGGTATGCCTTGCGGGTGGTGCCGTCGATCTGTTCGAAGTCCAGGCCGTCCCAGGTTTCGCGGTCGAAGGCCGCGCCTTCCTGGAGGGCATGCGCAAGGAGCGCGCGGATGGAGTTGATGTGCTGCTCTTCGGCGGGCAGCTGCGCCCAGGCCTCGGCCAGGGTAGCGGCACCGGCAACGGCGGCACGGATCGCCTCCGGCCGGGCTTTGCCTGTCCTCGGCGAGCGCACACGGTCCGAGTCGCTGAAGGCGATGGGGTCCGCGAGCTTCGGCGGGACGGCAAACTCGTCCGGGTCATAGAGCTTGACCATGGCCAGGGATTCGAAGCCGGCGTTGAACAGCACCGGCCCCCGGACCAGGCTGGCCCGTTCACGTTCGTACGGCAGGGACCTGATGGCCTGCTCGGCCTCGCGCAGGACCTTCCGGAGCCGGACGGACTGGCGGAAGTCGTCGCTCTGGACGTAGGTGTTCAGGCTTTCGCTGAGCTTGCCGTAGATGCGCTGGATCTGGCCGTGCTGGTGGCGGAGTTCGGCCACCAGGTTCTTCAGGGTCTCGCGGTCCTCGGGCGTGAGGTCATCGGCGAACTGCCTGCTCAGGACCTCGCCGATGGCCGAGCGGAACCGCATTTGCTGCTGCGGATCGTCCAGGAAAGCGGTGAAGGAACGGAAGGTCCTGCCCTCGGGGCTCTGCCGGAGCCGCTTGTCCGCTTCCAGCACCTGGGCCATGGTGGCGCCCTTGCTCAGCGACTCCTCGATGATCTGGTTGCGCAGTTCACCCACCAGCTCTTCGATGCGGTCGCGCATCTTTTTGTAGTCGGCGGGCAGGCTCGCGGCGAGGTCCAGGATGTTTCCGGCGGCCTCCACGGCTTCGTCGTCATCGAGCAGACCGTCAAAATCCCCGCTGCTGATGTCCTGGATCAGCTGCTGCCGTTCCCCGATCTCTTCCTCGAGCGATTCCAGCCGGGCGCTTTGGTCCGGGTTGGTTTCGTTGGCGAGCTTCTCCACATCGCCGAGCAGGGTTCCCAGCCGGGACCCGTTCAGGGTGGACCGTTCGCTGGAGAGGCTGTCCAGGAAGGCGAGCACGCGTGCGGCAGGCTCGGTGACTTCGTAGACGATCTGCCCGGATTGGTTGCGGCGGGTCAGGAAGTTCTTGCGGGTCCATTCGTCCGCATAGTTCCTGCCGGTGGAGGTCCCGGCGGCGGCCCCGCCGGGCTCCTGGCGCCGCAACTGCTCAAGGAAGGAGTCGACGTCGGCGTGGAACTCCTCGAGCGGCAGCTGCGGGCGTGTGCGGGTGAAGGATGCCTGCAGCACCGCGATCACCCACGGTGCGGAGCGGGTGAGCGCCCAGGCGGGGCCCTTGGTGAGGAGTTCGAGGTCCCGGAGCCGGGCGCTGATCGCGTCAGCGGATGACCTGGCGGAGCGGGGCACGCACTCTCCTTCAACAGCTGGGGGTTGGTTTCGGCAGGAAACTGCCAACTACAAGGTTAACGCAGCCGCCCGTGCAACCAACGCGGAGTCACATGACGCCGGATTGGGGAGCGTTATTGGGCGCAAAGTGACCCCGCGTTGGGAGGAGCGTGCAGGCTTTCCGCGACCGCCCCGTGACCTACCTGCGGGTAGCATTGCGATCCCATATCAACCCCCGCCCGGGGCGGCCCCGTGTCTGGCTGGGGGCAGCCGGCAACCCCTACGCTCAGTCCTACTGGCTCGACCGAAGCAATGGCGCAGGGGGAAGAATGCAGTTCGACTTAAGTTCAGTGGAAACGGCGACCATGGTGTTCATCGGAACCATGATTTTCGCCTTGGTCATCGTGGCCTTTGTCCTGACCGCAGGGTTCGTTGCCCTGGTCCTGGTTGGGGTGGGCAAGCTGGCCTGGTTCCTGGCATCCACCTCGCTGCTGGCAGTGGTCCACGGCATCAACCGGGGGTGGGAGCGGCTGGTCCGCCAAGCCGGCAACGTCGAACTCCCCGGCGACTTTCAAGGGCAGCCTGCCCCTAGCACGGGAACCTACCCGCGGGTAATGTTGGGAGACAGCTAAAGGGTTCTCCAACCCGGCGGATCCATGGCTAGTACCGGCCATCCGGCGAAGGAGATACCCCATGAGCTCCGCCACTGACAGTTCCGCTACCCAGGCCGCCCCCGAGGCGCCTCCAGTGGACGCCCCGGACGCCGATGTTCCGGTGGACGCCGGCAACATCGGCCCGGAAGCCACCGCCGCTGATGCCCGTGCACTGGCCGAGGCGTCCCGCGAGACCGGCTGGGACCGGCCCAGCTTCGCGAAGGGACTGTACCTGGGAAGTTTTGACCTCGGCCTGATTCACCCCTGGCCAAAGGCCCAGGCTGAGGACGTGGAACGTGGCGAAGCCTTCATGGAGCGGCTCACGGCGTATGCCCGCACCATGTCCGGCCGCGTGATCGAACGGGACGCAAAAATCCCTGACGAATACATCCGCGGCCTGGCGGAGCTTGGCGTCTTTGGCATGAAGATCCCCCGCGAATACGGCGGGCTCGGCCTGTCCCTGGTCTACTACGGCAGGTCCCTGGCGCTGCTGGGCAGTGTTCATCCAAGCCTCGGCGCCCTGGTCTCGGCCCACCAGTCAATCGGCGTGCCGGAGCCCGTGAAAGTGTTTGGCACCGCTGAGCAGAAACGCGAATACCTGCCGCGCTGCGCCGCGGGGGCCATCACCGCCTTCCTCCTGACCGAACCGGACGTGGGCAGCGATCCCGCCCGGATGGGCAGCACCGCCGTTCCCACGGACGACGGCGAGAGTTACGTTCTGGACGGCGTGAAACTTTGGACCACCAACGGGGTGATCGCCGAACTGGTGGTGGTCATGGCCCTGGTTCCGGCCCACACCGACGCCGACGGCACGGCGCACAAGGGCGGCATCAGCGCGTTCGTGGTGGAGATGGACTCCCCCGGCATCACCGTGGAGAATCGCAACGCGTTTATGGGTCTGCGGGGGATCGAAAACGGCGTGACCCGGTTCCATCAGGTGCGGGTACCCGCGGCAAACCGGCTGGGACGCGAGGGACAGGGCCTGAAGATCGCACTCACCACGCTGAACACGGGCCGCCTCTCGCTGCCGGCCCTGTGCGTGGCCTCCGGCCGCTGGAGCCTGAAGATCGCCCGGGAATGGTCCAACGCCCGCACCCAATGGGGCCAGCCGGTGGGCAAACACGAAGCCGTGGGCAAGAAGATCGCCTTCATCGCCGCGTCCGCCTTCGCCCTTGACGCCGTGTTTGAGCTGTCTGCAGAACTTGCGGACGCCGGGCAGAAGGACGTCCGGATCGAAGCCGCCCTGGCGAAGCTGTGGTCCACCGAGATCAGCTGCAGAATCGCCGATGAACTGGTCCAGATCCGCGGCGGTAGGGGTTTTGAGACAGCAGAATCGCTGGCGGCCCGCGGGGAACGCGCGGTCCCGGCCGAACAGCAGCTGCGGGACCTGAGGATCAACCGCATCTTCGAGGGTTCCTCGGAGATCATGAAGCTCCTCATTGCCCGCGAGGCCGTGGACGCGCACCTTGCCGCAGCCGGCGATCTTGCCTCCGTGGATGCGAGCCTGCAGGACAAGGCGAAGGCCGCCGTCGGGGCCTCAGGTTTTTACGCGAAGTGGCTGCCCAAACTCGTGGCCGGCGCCGGGATGGACCCCCGCTCCTACAGCGACTTCGGCCGGCTGGCCAAGCACCTTCGGTTTGTGGAACGGACCTCACGTCGGCTGGCCCGGCAAACGTTCTACGGCATGGGACGCTGGCAGGCGAAGCTGGAATACAAGCAGGCGTTCCTGGGCCGTGTGGTGGATATCGGCGCCGAGCTCTTCGCCATGGCGGCAACCTGCTCACGGGCCGAGATGCTGCTCCGCACCGCCCCGGAACATGCCGCGGGAGCCTACGAGCTGGCCGAGGCGTTCTGTGAGCAGTCGCGCGTCCGCATTGACGAGTACTTTGACCAGCTTTGGCGCAACACGGACGACTCCGATCACGCGCTCACCGGAAAGGTCCTGGCCGGGGATTACACCTGGCTGGAGGCCGGAATCCTGGACCAGTCCGAAGGCACCGGGCCGTGGATCGCGGACGCCACGCCCCGGGCCTCCACGAAGGAAAACCTGCACCGCAGCTACCGCTAGGCCAGGCCCCGGCAATAGTAAGTACCCTTGTTATCGCCGCTGACCAGTGGTTGAGTTGAGGCATGAGCAACCACATGGAACCAGGGGACGGACTTCCGCGGCGCAACCGGAAGGAGAATCTGAGGAGCGAAACTGCCCGCGAAACAGCCTTCACCGGCAGCGGGCCGGGCGGCGAGCCAACACGCGCCATGGACCAGACACAGCCCTACGCCGATCAGTCTTACGCCGGGCCGGCTTCCACTGAGCGGTCCCGCGAGGCGCGCGCCTACACGGCGGAACCGGCCTACCCGGCCGGAACCCCGGCCAGGGAGCCGTACGCTGCAGAACCGGTCAGCGCGGAAGCGTATGCCACTGAACCTCTCAGCGCGGAACCGGCGGTAACAACACCCGTCATCGATCCGCGCCTGACGGATCCTCGCCTGACTGACCAGCAGACCGCCGTGGCCCGCGAGAAGGAACAGTTCGGCGGCGTGAAGGTGGGGTCAGCATTTTTCGGCTGGCTGGCCGCCACCGGCATGGCCGTCCTGCTGACGGCCTTTGTTGCCGCGGCTGGTACCGCGGTGGGGCTGGCGAACAATACGGACGTCAACGCGGCCGTCAACCAGGTGACCACCAACGGCACCGTGGGGCTGGTAGGCATCATTGTCCTGCTGGTCATCCTGTTCGTCTCCTACTATTCAGGCGGCTACGTGGCCGGCCGGATGGCACGGTTCAATGGCGCCAAGCAGGGCATGATGGTGTGGGTGTGGGCCCTGATCGCCGCCGTTGTGGTGGCCGTGCTCGGCCTGATCGCGGGGCAGCAGTTCAACGTCCTGGCCAATCTCAACAGCTTCCCCCGCATCCCCATCAACGAAGGCGAACTGACCGTCACCAGCATCATCGCCGCCGTTGTGGTGGCCGTGGTTGCCCTGGTGGGGGCCGTGCTCGGCGGCCTGGCCGGGATGCATTTCCACCGCAAGGTTGACCGGGCCGGGTTCACCCCGGACGAGACGCACAGCGAAAGCTAAGCGACGGCGTCCAGGTAATACCAGCGCCGGTTCTCCCGCACAAAACGGCTGGTTTCGTGGTGAACTCCGCGTTCGCCGTCGTGCCGGTAGAACGCTTTGAACTCCACCACGCCCTCAGTGTCCAGCGGGCCGCCCCGGTGCGTGGAGACAATGTCCAGGCGCCGCCACTCCATCCCGGGATCCAGCGCCAGGTCCGCCGGCAGGGTGCTGGGGTGCCACGAATTTTTGAGGTACTCCGCGTTGAGCAGCACAAACGCGGTGTAGCGCGAACGCATGAGCTGCTCGGCGGTGGCGGCATCCGCTGCGCCGCTGAGGAAGCGTCCGCAGCATTCGGGATAGGCCTCCCCTGACAGGCAGGGGCAGTTGCCGGCAGGGCCCGGTTTGGCGTTCACTGGCGCTCCTTTTGAGGGTGGGCTTGGCTGCAGCCCGGCTGCTTTGCTTTTCCTACCGACTATAGGTGGCGGTACAGGCGGCCCGGCGCCTTGTCATATCCGGTAACAGCTTTGAAACAACCTCCAGCGCACCCCCGCAACCGGCCGCGTGTCCGGAAAATAGTCCGTAAGGTAGTGGAGGAGTTTGGTGCCCGGGTGGTGGCTGCCGGCACGGACTCCGCCGCTGGCAGATTGGAGTGATGACGTGGGAGATTCAGCAACGATCGCTCTCAACCTGACATTTTTCGGCACCCTGGGGCTGGCGTTCCTGATGTTCGTGGGGCTGTTCCTGCTGGTCATCCTCACGCTGGTGCTCGCCGGCGTCGGGCGGCTCCTGGTTCTCGCCGTGCAGGCGCTGTTTGGCCGGCTCCCCCGGAACGAAACCCTTCCGCTGGTCCACCTGACCGGGGCGACCGGGCATCCGTCCGATGCACCCCGGACAACGCACGACGACGCCGCTGCCGCGCCCTCCGCCGCCACGCCGCCCCGCGCCGGGGTTCCCCGCGCGGCGGCCTTTGTTGCCGGGGTCCGACGCATGGGCCGGCCTAATGTTTGGGGCCGGTTGAAAACATCAAGCCAGGGCGCCCGGCTGCAGGACGGCGCCACGCGCCACCCGTTGCCCGGTGCCCCGCGGCGTGAACAGCAGGCGCTGGCCGAAGACTGGGCCGCGGCCGTCGCCGAGGCCGATGCCCGCGCCGTAGCCAGGGCACGCGCCGCTGCCCCCGAGATCAAAGTGACAGTCCGCGAACTTCCGGCGCCCTCCCTTCCTGCGGCAAAGGTGGAAGCGGTGGCCCCGCTCGTGCAGTCCGCGCTGCACCAGGACGTTCCCGCACGCAAGGACCTTCCCGGTCCCGGGAACACCGGGCCAACCCGGAATGTGCCCGCGGGCACCGGAACTCCTGACACCGAAGAGACTGCGGGGACCGGCGACGCGGTCCCCGCCCCCGGCGCTGCCCGCTCCTTTACGAAGCCGCAGTCACCGGCCTCTCCATTGGACACCGGTTCGCTCGTCTCGTTGACCGGTCACGCGAAGTTGCTCCGCAAGCTGCCTGCCAACAACAACAAGTGAGCTTCAGCCCGCAGCGCGGGTCTTCATAATTCGTCACGGCCCGGGCTCCGCTCACCCTGGGCACCATGAACTTTGGCGAAGGCTCGGGCAGCGCCGCGGACAGCATCCCGCTCGTTGCCGCGCACCAGCATGGAGTAAGGGACCTGGCTGTCCGGCGATTTTGTCCTGGACGCCGGCAAGCCGCGCACCCGGGTGCATTCGCTCCCGGGCCGCTATGACATCTCCGGGCCCTCCAGCGAACGCAAGCTCCTGGCTGCGGACACCCTGCTGAGCGAGCCGGTGCTGGATGCGATCGATGACCTGGTGCCGCCCGGGACCAACTTCGTGGAGCGCGATGCCGGGGCGGTGGTCCCGTCCCTGGAGTACGCGGAACTCCGCCGCCGCTGACCGCCGGAACCGGGCGCAACGCCGTCGGACGCCACCAGCGCCAAAACCCGGCCACGCAACCGGACAGGCACTTACCCTGAGCAACCAACTCCGTTAGCGTGGGGACCATGGAATTCAGATACCTCGGAAACAGCGGCTTCAAAGTCTCGGAAATTACGTTCGGCAACTGGCTGACCCACGGCTCGCAGGTGGAGAATGACGTCGCCTCCCAGTGCGTGCGCGCGGCGCTCGACGCCGGCATCAGCACCTTTGATACGGCGGACGTCTACGCGAACACGGCAGCGGAAACTGTCCTCGGCGAGGCCCTGAAGGGTGAGCGCCGCGAATCCCTGGAGATCTTCACCAAAGTCTTCGGCCCCACCGGTCCCAAGGGAAAGAACGATGTGGGCCTGTCCCGCAAGCACATCATGGAGTCCATCAACGGCTCGCTGCGCAGGCTGCAGACGGACTACGTGGACCTCTACCAGGCGCACCGCTACGACTTCGAAACGCCGCTGGAAGAGACCATGCAGGCGTTCGCGGACATCGTCCGGCAGGGCAAGGCACTCTACATCGGTGTCAGCGAATGGACCGCCGAGCAGCTCCGCGAGGGCCACAGGCTGTCCAGGGAGCTGGGCTTCCAGCTGATTTCCAACCAGCCGCAGTACTCCATGCTGTGGCGGGTCATCGAAGCTGAGGTTGTGCCGGCGTCCGAGGAACTGGGCATCTCGCAGATCGTCTGGTCTCCCATGGCCCAGGGCGTCCTGAGCGGAAAGTACCTGCCCGGCCAGCCTGCACCTGAAGGCAGCCGCGCCACGGATAGCAAGGGCGGCGCCAAAATGATCGAACGCTGGATGCGCGATGACGTCCTCACCGGCGTCCAGGCGCTCAAGCCGATCGCGGCGGAAGCCGGGCTGACCATGCCGCAGCTCGCGGTTGCGTGGGTCCTGCAGAACCCGAACGTGGCCTCCGCCATTGTGGGGGCTTCGCGCCCTGAGCAGATCGCCGACAGCGTGGCTGCCGCAGGGGTGACCCTCGAGCCTGACGTGCTGAAGAAGATCGACGACGCCATCGGCTCGCTCGCGGAGCGCGATCCGGCGAAAACCACCTCGCCCGCCACCCGCGAAGCATAAGGAGACCCCTTGGCTTCCCTTCCGAACCTGTCCGATCTCGCTGTCACCGGCTCCACCGGCGGCCTGGGCGGGATGGTGGCCCGGCAGCTCGCGGACGTGGGGCAGGCGCAGCGCCTGCTGGTCCGCGACGCCGGCCGCGCCCCTGAGCTCGAGGGCGCCGACCCGCTGGTGTTCAGCTATGCGGACCCGGATTCGGCACGCCAGGTTCTGGAGGGAGTCAAGGTCCTGTTTATGGTGTCCGCGGCCGAGGCCGAGGACCGGCTGCAGCAGCACTACACCTTTATTGATGCGGCTGCTGCGGCCGGGGTCCAGCACGTCGTTTACACCTCGTTCTATGGTGCCGCCCCGGACGCCACCTTCACGCTGGCCCGGGACCACTTCGCCACCGAGGAACGCATCAAGGCCTCCGGCATGAACTACACCTTCCTGCGGGACAACTTCTACCTGGACTTCCTGCCGCTCCTGACAGGCGAAGACGGGGTGATCCGCGGGCCCGCGGGGAACGGCGTGGTCTCCGCGGTTTCCCGCGAGGACATTGCCCGGTGTGCGGTGGCGGTGCTGAGGGATCCCGCGCTCCACGTGGGAACCACGTACAACCTCACCGGGCCCGAGGAATTGACCATCGCGGCCGCCGCCGACATCCTGACCGCAAAAACCGGGCGCACCGTCACCTATCACCCGGAAACGGTGGAAGAGGCCTACGCCTCCCGGGCATCCAACGGGGCACCGCCCTGGCAGGTGGACGCCTGGGTCAGCACCTACACGGCAATCGCCGCGGGGGAAATGGCCGGGCTCTCACCGGATGTGCATGCACTGACCGGCCGGGACCCGTTGAGCCTGGCCGGGTTCCTGGCGCAGCCCCAGCTGTAACCCCGCCAGGGGTTAACCCTTCCCTGCGAGGCGTGCGGGCCTGGCGATCAGCGCCAGCGGCTAGGCTGGCACCGTCAGCAATAACCGCCTGAACAGCGGAAACTTAAAAATGGGGGACCCATGAAAAACCTGTTCGACCTGTCATTCACCAGATTCGTATCGCCATCAATCGCCAGAATCGTCTACATCCTGATCATGGTTGCCCTCGGTCTTGGCTACATCGTCATGGTGATTGCTTCGTTCGCCTCCCGCAACGTGATGCTCGGCATCCTGGTCATGCTGATCATCGGCCCGCTGGTGGTGCTCATCTACCTGGCCTTGGCTCGGATCGGCCTTGAGTCATTGGTCGCAGGCATTCGCACCGCGGAAAACACCGCAGAGCTCCTCCGGCTCCAGGGCGGCACACCTCCGGGATCTGCCCAGGCCGGCCGCGCGGGAAGTCCGGTGGCGCCGGAAGGCTGGAGCCCGTCCTATGGCCAGCAGCCGGCAGCGCCTTCGAACTACCCGCCGAATTACCAGCCGCCGGCCCAGTAGCGGCACGTCATCGGGCTCTCTGCCGCCGGGATGCGTCCCGGCCGTTGACCCGTCGGGAGGCCGGGCGTAAACCTATGAAGAGGGGAGACGCCCGGCCGTACCGAGCAGAATCGCACCGCCATGAAGCAGATCTACAAGCACCAGCAGTCCTCCCGTCTGGCATCGCATTCGGGCGTACCTACAACCGGCCCGCTCACCCTTGAGGAACTGCAGCTGGCGGTGCGCAACCATTCCTTGCCGCTTGAGGCTCTTCGCCAGGATTTCACTCCCCCGGGCCTGCATTATGTCCTTACGCACTTCGACATCCCCGAACCCGGAGCAGGGCCCTGGCACTTGATGGTCAACGGAGCTGTTGAGCGGTCGCTTGAGCTCAGTCTCGCCGCCCTCCACCGGGACCCCGCCATCACGGTCCCAGTCACCCTCGAGTGTGCGGGCAACGGCAGGTCGCTGCTCCAGCCCCGGCCGCTGAGCCAGCCGTGGATCCTCGAAGGGGTGGGCACTGCCGAGTGGACCGGTGTGCCGCTGGCCTATCTGCTGGCCCAGGCCGGGGTGCTGGATTCGGCCGTGGAGGTTGTTTTCACCGGCGCGGACGCGGGCATCCAGGGCGGCGTCCGGCAGCAGTACGCACGCAGCCTGCCGATTCGTGAGGCGCTGCGGCCCGACGTCGTGCTTGCCTACAAGATGAATGGCAGGGACTTGCCTCCCCAGCACGGCTATCCGCTCCGGCTGGTGGTTCCGGGCTGGTACGGCATGGCCAGTGTTAAGTGGCTCCAGTCCATTGATGTGGTGAGGGTTCCGTTTGAGGGTTTCCAACAGAAGGTGGCCTACCAGTACCAGGCGGACGCGCACGATGCCGGTGTACCGGTTTCGCGGATCAGGATCCGTTCGCTGATGGTTCCGCCGGGCGTCCCGGACTTTTTCACCCGCAAGCGGGTGCTGCCGCACGGGCCGGTGACGCTGCAAGGCAGGGCCTGGTCCGGCGAGGGCGCTGTCACCCGGGTTGAGGTGGGGATCGACGGCCAGTGGGTGTCGGCGCACCTGGAAAAGCCTGCCGGTCCGTTCGCCTGGTGCAAATGGACGCTGCCGTGGGTGGCGGATCCCGGCGAACACGAGCTCTCCTGCCGGGCCATGGACAGCACCGGCGCCACCCAGCCCCTGGGGCAGAACTGGAATTACCAGGGGATGGGCAACAACGTGGTGCAGCGGGTCAGCGTCACGGTGGAATAGGTCCCGCCCGGAACCGGACGCTCAGCAGCCTTCGAAGGCGGTGAGCACCTTGACCTTGTCCGCCGAGGCCGACGCCGGATCAAAGGTGTAGCCGATCCATTCGCGGGCCAGCCGGCTGGCGAGTTCCACGCCGATGACCCGCTGCCCCATGGTCAGCACCTGGCAGTCGTTGGACAGCACCGAGCGCTCCACGGAGAACGAGTCGTGGGCGGTGGTGGCGCGGATGCCGTCCACCTTATTGGCAGCAATCGCCACCCCGATGCCCGTGCCGCAGAAGAGGATGGCGCGGTCCGCCTTGCCATCGCGGATCAGTTCCCCGGCGGCGATGCCGACGTAGGGGTAGGGCCTGGTGAAGTCTTCCGGGGCGTCGGTCCGGTTGACCCCGATGTCGATGATTTCGCTGATCCGGGGATCGGCCTGCAAATCGGCCAGGATGCGGTTCTTGTAGTCCACCCCGGCTTCATCGGCCCCCACAACGAGGCGGAGTCCGGGCTTCCCCGATGTGGCTGCTTCCGATGTGGCTGCTTCCGGCGTGGCTGCTTCCGGCGTGGATGCTTCCTGCGTGGTGATCATGAGAGTGCTCCTTGCGGCTGGCTGATGGCGGCGGCGGCAGGGGTTGGCTGGCCCGAGCCTGCCAGGGACGGAGCCATCACGGTGAAAATCATTGCCAGGGACGTGGCACCGGGATCCGGCGTGCCCACGCTCTTTTCGGCAAGCGGCCGGGCGCGGCCCTTCAACGGCCGCAGCGATGCCGTGGCCTGGGCCGCAACCGTCGCTTCGACGGCGGCGGCAGCCCACGCCCGGTGCGGTTCCGTACCGTCCGCAGCCAGCCGGGTCAACGTCTCCGTGAAAGGCACCAGGGCATCCACCATGGTCTTATCGCCGGGGGCGGCTTTGCCCAGGCCGGTGATCCTGTCCGTGAAGGCGGCCACCCCGGCCGCCAGTTGGGATACGTCAGGGCTGACCTGGTCCCCCAGCGCTTCCCCGAAAGCCCGCAGGCCGGCACCCCAGAGGACCCCGGACGTGCCGCCGGCCTTGTCCGCCCACGCATCGCCGGCGGCGATGAGGACCGATCCTGCGCCGGCGCCCTGCCGGGCGGCAGCCGCGGCTGCCGCGGTGGCAGCGTCGATGCCGCGGACCATGCCGCGGCCGTGGTCACCGTCTCCGGCGATGGCGTCCATGTCCCCGAGCTTTGTTTCGGCTGCGTGCAGGCTGTCGCGGGCGGCATCCAGCGCCGAAAGGCACCGGGCCGCATACTCGCGCGAATCCTCGGTGGCCTCGAAAGCGGTGGGTGCGGCGCCGGCGTCGGACGTTTCCTCTCCGGAGGCCTCCCCCGACTGGACCGCGGTGTTCCCGCGCCGGTAGGCCGGCGTCTCGGCAGGGGCGGTCCACAGCGGCTCGAGTTCCTCGTCCAGCCAGGTGATGGTCAGGGACACCCCGGCCATGTCCAGGCTGGTGACCAGTTCACCCACCTCGGGCTGCACCAGCGTGTAGCCGGCCTCCCGGAGCAGCGGTGCCACGGTCAGCCAGAGGACAAAGAGTTCCTCATGCTTGGTGGAGCCCAGTCCGTTGAGAATGACCGCGAGCCGGTCGCCGGCCCCCTCGGGCGTCTCGGCCAGCAGCCGGGTGACGAATTCCTGGCCCAGTTCCTTGGCGGAGGGCAGGTCGGTGTCGAACAGGCCGGGTTCACCGTGGATTCCCAGGCCGAGCCCCATCTGCTTGTCCTTGAGCGCGAACAGCGGCGCGTCCGCGCCCGGGAACGTGCAGCCGTGGAAGGCGCTGCCGATGGTCCGGGTGAGGCCGTTGGCCTTCCGGCCGAGCCGCACCACCTCGGCGAGCTCCGCCCCCGCTTCGGCTGCGGCGCCCATGATCTTGAAGACCGTGAAGTCACCGGCGATGCCGCGGCGTTTTTCGGATTCCGACGGCGGTGCGCTGGCAATGTCGTCCGTGACCAGGACGTTGTCCACCTGGATCCCCTCGGCGGCGAGGCGTTCGCTGGCCATCCCGAAGTTCATCACGTCACCGGCGTAGTTGCCGTAGGTGAACACCACGCCGGCGCCCGAATCAGCGGCCTTGGCCACGGCATAGGCCTGCTGCGCGGACGGCGAGGTGAAGATGTTTCCCACCACGGCGCCGTCGGCCAGTCCGGGCCCGATCAGCCCGGCGAACGCCGGGTAGTGGCCGGAGCCGCCGCCGGCGAGGACGGCCACCTTGGGTTTGGCCGGCCGGTGGCGCCGCACGGCTCCGCCGGGAACCTGGCGCACCAGGCCGGAGTGGATGTCGCAGAATCCGGCCAGGGCTTCTTCGGCGAATTCGGAGGGGTCGTTGAAAATCTTGGTCATGGTGGGCTCTCTAACGTGCCTGGGCTTTGGGGGTTGCCGCTGCTAGTGGATGTGGCTTCCGCCGTTGATGTCGATGGTGGTGCCGGTCAGGTACGCGGATTCCTCGGAGGACAGGAATGTGATGACGGCGGCGACTTCCTCGGTGGTGGCGTTGCGGCCCAGCGGGATGCCGGCGTTGATGGCGGCTTCCTGCTCCTCGGTGCTGCCCACGCGGATGTTGGTGTCCACCGCGCCGGGCGTGATGGCATTGACCGTGACGCCGGTGGCGCCGATTTCGCGGGCCAGAGCCTTGGTGAAGCCGAGGATGGCGGCCTTGGCAGCGGAGTAGGGGACCTTGCCGAACACGCCGCCGCCGCGCTGCGCGGAGACGGAGGACATGTTCACGATCCGGCCCCAGCCGTTCTCGATCATGTCCGGCAGGAACGCTTTAGTGACCAGGTAGGTGCCGGTGGCGTTGACGTCCATGACCTTGTGCCAGAGTTCCAGGGTGGTTTCGAGGAACGGGACCGGGGAGGTGATTCCGGCGATGTTGGCGAGGGCGCCCACAGCAGGCAGGATGCCGGCGTCGATCTCTTTCTTGACGGCTGCGTATGCGGTGGTGACGGAGGCTTCGTTGGCGACGTCGATCTCGTGGCCGAACGCCGGGACGTTGAACTCGTTGCCGATGTCGGCGGCGACCTTGGCGGACTTCTCGCCGTCGAGGTCCAGGATCACCACACCCCAGCCCTGGCTGGCGTAGCGGCGGGCAGTGGTGATGCCGATGCCCCGCTCGGAGGTGGCTCCGGTGAGGACTGCGGTGCGCTGAGTCGTGGTAGTCATGATGCTCCTTGGGTTACTTGGGTGGTGGTTCAGAAGTGAGGGGTCAGATGAGGTCGGTGATGAAGCTTGCCGCTTTGGCTGCGGCGGCGGGGCGTTCGTCGTGCGTGACGTCCCGGGTTTCGAGTTCGAGCGAGAAGTGCCCGGTGTAGCCGCTCGCGGCGAGCGCCCGGAGGCCGGCTGCGAAGTCTGCCTGGCCGTTGCCGATGCTCAGGTTGATGTTGCCCGGCACCGCATCGCGGAGGTGGACGTGGGAGATGCGGCCCTGATGCCGTTCGAGGTACTCCAGCGGATCCTCGCCGGCGGCAACGATGTGGCTGAAGTCCATGACAATCCCGACGCCGGTCCCCGCCAGCCGCCGGGCCAGCAGTTCCGCGCGCTCCAGGTTCCAGCAGAACCGCAGGAAGTGCAGGGACTCGGTCCAGAGCTCGACGCCGAACTCCGCCGCGCGTTGTGCGGCGTGGGTGAGCTGGGCTGCAATGAGGTCCAGGTCCTCCCGGAGGCTTCGGACCGGTTCGTGGCTGAGCGCCCCGCACGGGAGAACCAGGGCCTTCGCACCGGTGCCGGCGGCGAGGGTGAGCAGCGCCTCCAGGTGACGTTCGCGGGCTTCGCTTGCATCGGCGTCGAGCACTACGTTGAGATCGCCGATATCCCCGTTGACTGAACGGACGCGGAGCCCGGAGGCGGCCACTTCCGCGGTCACGGCGCTGACGGCGGCCTGATCCAGGCTGTACGGGACATGGTCACAGACACCGGGGAGGGCGCCGAGATCGATCTCTTCGAAGCCCAGGCCGCTGATGGTCCGCAGGGCGGCCGGCAGGTCCTGGTGCCTGAAGCTGATGGACGAGCAGCCGAGTCGGGAGTTGAACATCGTCGTTGATCCTCTGGATAAGCGGGTGGTGATGTGAATCACTGTAGGCCAATTCATTGTTGACAGTCAACCTCAAACATTGACTGTTGACATTGACGCATGACGCGGGTCACACTGGCATATCATTTGTTAACAGTCGACACAGCGGCCCGGCGGAAGCACGGGAACGCTTTTCGAAAGGGATCCAGCAATGGGCAATGAAGCTCTGAAAATGCGCGGCCACGTGCATGGCACCAAAGACGCCAGGCGCGTCGCAATCGGCTCCGGCGTTGGCGCCGTCATCGAAACCTACGACTTCATCGGGTTCGGCACGGCAGCCGCCCTGTACTTCGGCACGGCATTCTTCCCCACCGGCGATCCGGTGACGGGCACACTGGCAGCGTTCGCCACCCTCGGCGTCGGCTTCGCCGCCCGTCCCCTCGGCGGCATCATCGGCGGCCACCTCGGCGACAAGGTGGGCCGCAAGCCCGTGCTGGTCGCCTCGCTCATCCTCATGGGCGTGGCCACGTTCCTGATCGGCCTGCTCCCCACCTACGGACAGGTTGGCCTGCTGGCTCCGGCCCTGCTGGTCTTCGTCCGCATCGTCCAGGGCCTGGCATTCGGTGCCGAGTGGGGCGGCGCCATCCTGATGAGCTACGAGCACGCACCGTGGAAATCCAAGGGCAAGTACACCGGCATCGTCCAGGCAGGCTTCCCCGTGGGCCTGCTGCTGGCCAACCTCGTCTTCCTGGTCAGTGTGAACTTCGGCGGCGAACTCGCCTGGCGCATCCCCTTCCTCGCCAGCATCATCCTGGTGATCGTCGGCCTGATCATCCGCTCCAAGGTGCCCGAGTCCCCCGTTTTCGATGAGGTCAAGGACAGCGGCGACATCGTCAAGTCCCCCATCGTGGAGGTCATCAAGACCGACTGGCGCAACATTGTGAAGGGCATCGGCCTCCGCGTGGCCGAGACCGCAGGCTACGCCGTCTCCATCACCTACATGATTTCCTACCTCAACAGCCAGCACCTGGCCGATAAGACCCAGACCCTGGTTGCCCTCTGCATCGCCTCCGCCATCGGCATTTTCGCCACCCAGGCATGGGCCCGCCTGACCGACCGGATCGGCCGCCGGCCCGTCTACCTCTGGTCCTGCGCCTTCGCCGTGGTGTTTGCGGTCCCCATGTTCCTGCTGGTGAACACCGGCATGTTCTTCTTCATCATCGCCACCCTGGTCATCTCCTACGCCGTCTGCCAGAACTCCCTTGCCGGCGCCCAGGGCGCCTGGTTCCCCGAGCTCTTCCAGGCCAGGACCCGCGCTTCCGGCGCCAGCCTGGCTTACCAGATCTCGGCCATGGTCTCCGGGTTCACCCCGTTCATCACCACCCTGCTGTTCGTTGCCCTGGGCTGGATGGGCCCGGCGCTCCTCTTCGGCGCCTACGCCGCCATCGGCCTCTGGGCCGCGGTAGCCACCCGCGAAACCTGGGGCAAGCGTGAGCGCCAGCTCGCGGATGAGGCCACCAAAAGCACCCCCAACACGGTGAGCGTCTGATGACCACCACCCCGGACCTGAAGCTTCACGAACCGCACACGCCTGAACTCCCGCAGAAGGAACGCATGACCCAGGAAACTGCCGCCGAACGCCTGCACCGCGTCAGTGCCGCCGCCTACCGGATCCGCCACCACGCCCTGAACATGGGCGAGGTCCAGGGCCAGGGCTACGTGGGCCAGGCCCTCGGCGCGGCGGACATGCTCGCCGCTGTCTACTCGGACCAGCTCCGCTACCGCCCCCAAGACCCGGAATGGGAAGCCCGGGACCGGTTCCTGCTCTCCACCGGCCACTACGCCATCGGCCACTACGCAGCCCTGGCCGAGGCCGGCATCGTCCCCGTGGAAGAACTCGAAACCTACGGCTCCGACGATTCCCGCCTGCCGATGTCCGGGATGTCCACTTACACCCCGGGCATGGAAATCTCCGGCGGCTCCCTGGGCCACGGCCTGACCATCGCCGTGGGCATGGCCCTGGGCCTGCGCTACCAGAACTCCACGGCAAGGATCTACAACTTCCTCTCCGACGGCGAACTGGACGAGGGCTCCACCTGGGAAGCGGCCATGGGCGCCCACCACCACCAGCTCGGCAACCTCACCGCCATGGTGGACATCAACGCCCTGCAGGCCGACGGCAAAACCGACACCGTCCTCCGCACCGAACCCGTCACCGAAAAGTGGGAATCCTTCGGCTGGTACACCCAGCGCGTGGACGGAAACGACGTCGGTGCGCTGCTGGCAGCGTTCGACAACGCAGCAAACCAGGCCGCCGCCGTCGGACGCCCCTCCGTGATCCTGTGCGACACGAAGGTAGGCCGCGGCGTGCCGCTCCTTGAGGAGCGCGAGAAAGCGCACTTCATGCGCATCGAGGAACACGAATGGCAGACCTGCCGCGAACAGCTGACGGCCGGATACGAAACCGCCGAAGGAGACACCAAGTGAGCACCGCCGCCGCCGCCAAACCAAAGCTCAAGACCTCGGCGATGATCGCGTCCTTCGCCGAACCCGGCCAGAAGACCGCGTCCGCACCGTTCGGCCACGCCCTGGTCAAAGCCGCACAGGAGAACGACAAAATTGTCGGCCTCACCGCGGACCTGGGCAAGTACACGGACATGCACATCTTCGCCCAGGCCTTCCCGGAACGGTTCTTCCAGATGGGCATGGCCGAACAGCTGCTCTTCGGCGCCGCCGCCGGCCTGGCCGAAACCGGACTCGTCCCGTTCGCGTCCACCTACTCCGTGTTCGCCGCCCGCCGCGCCTACGACTTCCTGTGCCTGGACTCGGCCGAGCCGAACCTGAACGTGAACATCGTGGGCGGCCTGCCGGGCCTGACCACCGGGTACGGACCCAGCCACCAGGCCACCGAGGACATGGCGATCTTCCGCGGCATGCCCAACCTGACCATCGTGGACCCCTGCGACTCGATCGACATCGAACAGGCCGTCCCCCAGCTCGCCGCCGCCGAAGGCCCCACCTACCTCCGGCTGCTGCGCGGGAACGTGCCCACCGTCCTGGACGAGTACGGCTACACCTTCGAACTGGGCAAAGCCAAGGTCCTGCGCGGCGGAAACGACGTCGTGTTCGTCTCCTCCGGGCTGATGACCATGCGCGCCCTGGACGCAGCCAAGGCCCTGGCGGCACACAACGTGGACGTCGCCGTCGTGCACACTCCCACCATCAAGCCGTTCGACGCCGGAACCGTCCTCGCCGAACTCAACACCGACCGCCTGGCCGTCACCCTGGAAAACCACAGCGTGATCGGCGGCCTCTTCGAAACCGTGGCCTCCGCCGTCGTCACCGCAGGGCTGGGAAAGCGGGTGGTGCCCATCGCGCTGCCGGACCAGTTCCTCGACGCCGGGGCCCTCCCCACCCTCCACGACCGCTACGGACTCAGCATCCAAAAAATCGTGGCGAAAGTACTCGCAGAACTGAAGTAGGAAGAAATCCACCAGAAGCGCGGCGCCGAACCCACCCCGGCGCCGCGCTTCTGCCGTAACATCGACTGTTAACAGATCGACTGTAAACAGTCGACCACTGACATCGAGGACATACATCATGGCCGGAGCTACAGCACCGCTGCTGGGACTGCAGAAGAGGAGCCTCCGCGAGCAGGCCCTCGCCGCTTTGCGAGCCGCCATCACCAGCGGTGAGCTGGAACCCGGCAGGCATCTGGTGGAAACCGAACTGTCCGACATGCTCCAGATCAGCCGCGGCACGCTCCGCGAAGCGCTGCGCCAGCTCGAACAGGAGGGGCTGCTTTCCGCAGGGCCGCGCGGCAGGCTCTCCGTGCGGCACCTGGACGCAAAGGAGATCCGGGATATCTACTCGGTCCGGGCGGCACTGGAGTCCCTGGCTGCCCGCACGCTGTGCGAACTCCCCGACCGTCAGCACGCCATCCGCTCGCTCAAGGCCGCCATCGAGGCCATGGCCGCGGCGGAAAAGGCCGGCCTGCAGGAACGGATCGAAGCCGACCTGGAGTTCCACCGGACCCTATGCCGCCTGACCGGCAACGAAACCCTGCTGCACTCGTGGGAGTCACTGGAGGGGTCCATCCGGATGTCCATCATGTTCGCGGGGCAGGACAAGGGCATGAAGAACATGAGCGTGGACCGGCACTACGAGATCGTTGCCGCCATCGAGACCGGTGACGCCTCACTGGCCCGGAAGACCATCCGCGAACACATGGACACCGCCGCCGCGAACCTGGTCTCTTAGCGGCCCCGCCTCAGGTGCTCGGCGTTGAGATCGTCCAGTTCCTGGTCCGTGAGGTCATCGAAGCTGCGGGCCTCGCGCTTGTCGCTCCGTGAGAAACGCATGAACATCAGGATGATCAGCGGCAGGTCCACAATTTCGCAGATGAACCAGAGGAGATCCCCGGCAAGCTGCTGATCCCGGAGGGCGCCCGGGAACCAGGCCGGCGCCGAGCCCGCCACTGCCGTCACATGGTCCAGCACCTGGCCGTTGAGGCGCAGCAGGATCCCGGGGACGGCGTCCACCAGCAGCTCGATGAAGACAAAGACGAATTCGAGCGTGATGAAGGCGCTGGACCGCTGGAAGTCCGCCTCCTCAATGATCGGCAGCGCCATCAGGAGGCCCAGCAACGGGACACCTACGGTCAGCAGGGCCTCCGCCACCGGATCCGTCCTCAGGGTGTAGAAGAACGGCGTCAGGAACGTCGCAAAGAGGGCCAGCCCCAGCAGCGGGGCGGCCAGTGAATTGCTGAAAAAGCGCACCATCGAGTGGGACAGCACGGCGTTCAGCCGCGCGATGCCCGCGGCCGGAAGCGCCGCACGAGCCAGGGAAATGGGCTTCCCCAGCCCTATCAGCAGCGGCACCACAAAAAGCAGCAGGGAGATCTTCAGCGTGAACGCCCACCGGAGTTCCGCACTGTAGACGCCGGGAAAGCCGCAGGTCAGGACCGTCAGTGATCCCAGGCCCAGCAGGTAGAACGCCACGGTCCGCCACCACGGCCACCGGCGGCCACGGGCCGCTGCCGTCCGGATACCGAGCGCGTACAGCACGCCGGCGGAAACAATGAGAATCAGGGCGGCCCAGTCGGCCTGCCAGGCACCTAAGACAACTTCGAAGGGGGGCACAGGCCAAGGTTAAGGGACGTTCCTTGGAAAACGCCGGGCACTCCATGGCGTACTTCATTCTTAAGGATTCCTTAAGGGCCCTGGGAAAGACTGGTCCTGAAGCGGCCGGCCGGCCGCAGAAAGCGAGCCGGAGTATTTGATGCCTGAGACCGTCCACAGCCAGAGTTTGCCCACTGCTTCTGCAGACACCGCCACCCGGACGGACGCCAGCCGAGCCCGCACCCCGAACGGCGCAAGCACGCGGCTTCTTGCCCTGCCCCGGCCCCGCCTCTGGGCCCTGTGGGGGATCGTCCTGGCGGCTGCCGTGGTGGCTCTTGGCATCACCGTTGCCGACGTTCCGGGTATCAGCACCGACGAGCTCGGCGTGGACCAGAGCCTCAGCCGGCATCACGCTGCCCTGCTGACCGGCGTGGCCATGGCCCTGAATGTGCTGTTTGGACCCGTCACCGGGGTTTTGCTGATCGCCGCCGTCGCGTTGTTCCTGCTCCTGGTGCGCCGGGCCCCCGTCAATGCTGTCGCGTTTGGCCTGGTGGCCGTGTCCGGCTGGGCGGCGAGCGAATTCTTCAAGGTCCTGGTGGCCAGGCAGCGCCCGGATTCCGCGTTGCTGTTCGATCCGCTGGCCCCGGAAAACGGTGCGGACAGTTTCCCGAGCGGCCACGTCACGTTCGCCGTGACCCTTGCCTTCGCCGTGTATTTCCTGGCCCGCGGGACGCGCCGGGCCAAGTTTGCGGCCGTTGCCGGCGTGGTGGTGGTGGCCCTCGTGGCGTGGTCGCGGCTGTACATCGGCGTCCATTACCCGTCCGACGTCGCCGGGTCACTGCTGGCGGGCACCGCAGCTGTGATCCTGGTGAGCGGGTGCTGGAACTGGCTGGCGCCCCGGGTGTGGCAGCGGGTACCGGTGAACGCGGTCACGCGTCCGTTCCTGCCCTAAAGACTTTTCAGCCCTAGAAAGGCATCATGCAGACATTTCATGCACTGGCCACGGTAGCCGCCTCTTCACCGCTGGATCCGGCGGGCCTCCTTGAGGGCCTGGGGCCGGCCGCCCTGGCGGTCATCGCCGGGATGGTCTTCATCGAATCCGGTGTCCTCTTCCCGTTCCTGCCCGGGGACTCGCTCCTCTTCACGGCGGGGCTGCTCCATCAGCAGCTGAACCTCACCCTCCCGCTGCTGATCGGCGTCGTCTCCGTCGCGGCGGTGGCAGGTGACCAGGTGGGCTACTTCCTCGGCCGGAAGTTCGGCCGCCGGTGGTTCAAGGATGATGCCCGGATCCTGAAGACCTCGCACCTGACCCGGACTGAAGAGTTCTTCCACCGGCACGGCGGTGGCGCGGTGGTGATGGCCCGCTTCGTGCCGATCGTGCGCACCTACGCCCCGCTGGCTGCAGGCATAGCCCACTACACGTACCGGAAGTTCGCCCTCTGGAACGTTGTGGGCGCGGTGGCGTGGTCGGCGTCGGTGATCCTGCTGGGTTCCTGGCTGGGGCACTTCGACATCATCGCCAACAACATCGACCTGATTGCGGTGGCCATGGTCCTGATCTCCGTCATCCCGTGGGGCATTGAGTACCTTAAGAGCCGGAAGAACAAGCGCACCAGCGGCGAACCGGCCGAAGAACCCGGGAATCAGCCCGTGGAAGAGCTGATCACGGAAGAATAGCCCCATGACAACAGATGCCCGGCCGTCCCTGCTTCTGGTCGAGGACGATCCGGTCCTGGGCCCGCTTATTGCCGAGCTGCTGGAAAGCGATTACCGGATCAGCCTGGTAGCGGACGGCCGGACCGGCCTGGGGGCCGCCCTCGGGGAACCCTGGGACGTCATGGTGATCGACCGCGGCCTTCCCGGCATGGACGGCATCGCCCTGATCAGCGCCCTCCGGGCGAAAGGGATTTCGACGCCGGTGCTGATCCTCACGGCGCTGGGCGCAACGGATGAGAAGGTCCGGGGCCTGGACGCCGGCGCGAATGACTACATGACCAAACCGTTCGACGCCGGCGAGCTGGGTGCGCGGCTGCGCGCGCTGACCCGCAGTTACGCACAGCCCACGATGAGTATCGGCGACTGGGAACTGAACGCCGTGGGCCGTTCCGTGCGGTCCGTTTATGGTCCATTGGTGACGCTGACCGCGAAGGAGTGCGAGCTGCTGGCAGCCCTCGCGACGGAGCCGGACCGCGTTTTCAGCCGGGACGAGCTCATCGGCGCCGTGTTCCCCTCCACCGACCAGCCCGGCGTGATCGACACGTATGTCCACCACCTGCGCCGCAAGATTTCCCGGAATGTGATCCGCACCGTCCACGGCGTGGGCTACCAGATCGGGGACGGTCATGAATGAACGACGCCGGGCCGCGGCAGACCCGGACCAGGCCACCCTCCGCAAGGCCTCACTGCGGATCGCCGTGCGCATCAGTGCCGCCTGCGCCGTGATGGTCCTCTGCCTGCTCGCAGGAGCCGCGATCTACCTGACCAACCAGCTGTCCCACCCGGAACTTCCCGGCACCTCCAACCCGGCCGCCGACTTTGCCTACCTTGATTACAAGGACCTGCTCAAAGCCCTGATCATCGCCGGTGCGGCAGGGATCGTCCTTGCCGGGGTAATCGGCTGGTTCAGTGCCCGCAGCGCCATCGAACCACTGGGTGCCGCGATGGCCCTGCAGCGCCGGTTCGTCCAGGACGCCAGCCACGAACTGCGGACGCCGCTGGCAATCCTGGATGCCCGGATCCAGCTGGCCCAGCGCGATACCCCGCCCCAATCAAAGCCGGGGCAGGCGCTGGCCCGGATCCGCCAGGACACCTCAGCCCTGACGGCCATTGTCAACGAACTGCTCCTGGCGGCCACGGGAGACGCCGCAGAAATGCCGGCGGAGCCGATTGACGTGGCGGGAGTGGTGGAGGCTGTGGCGGAAAGTGTCCGGACCATCGCAGACGGTCAGGATGTCAGCGTGGCCGTCACCGCGGGCGCGCGTCCGCTGGCCCGGATCGACGAAAGCAGCCTCCGCCGGGCCATCCTTGCCCTGGCTGACAACGCCCTTGCGCACACTCCGGCCGGCGGGACCATCACCCTGGCCGCTGCAGCGGACCAACGGCACGCGGTGATCACGGTGACGGACACGGGAAACGGGATCACCGGCGTCGAACGCGACAGGATTTTTGAACGCTTCGTCAGGACAGCGCGTCCGGACGGAACCCGGGCGCAACGCAGCTTCGGCATCGGGCTGGCGCTGGTCCGCGATGTGGCTGCTGCCGCCGGGGGGACGGTGGAGATCGCCAGGACCGGCCCGGGCGGGACCACTATGCGGATCGTCCTGCCGCTGGTCACGCCCTGAACTGCCGGTACGCATGCGCCACGCCGTATACTCGGTGCCAGCCATGACCAGCCTTCCCGCCTCCCCCGCCAGCGTCCGCCTTGATGCGTGGCTGTGGGCCATCCGCGCCTACAAGACCCGCTCCGCCGCCACTGCCGCGTGCCGGGCCGGCCATGTGCGGCTCAACGGCAGCCACGCGAAAGCTTCGGCCACGCTGGTGACGGGTGAGACCGTGACCATCCGCATGTCCGGCTTCGAACGCATCCTTGAGGTCCGCCGCCTGATCGCCAAACGGGTGGGGGCCGAGGCCGCATCGCACTGCTTCACGGACCACACCCCGCCCCGCCCCGTGGCACCGGCGCTGGGGCTGCCGCAGCGTGACCGCGGCGCCGGACGGCCCACCAAGAAGGACCGGCGCGAGATGGAACGGCTCAAAGGCTCCTAAGCCTGGCCTGTTTTGAACCTGGCCTGCACGAGGTTTGCGAACGGCAGCCGGCCGTGGTCCGCCACGAAGGCAGCATGATAGGCGGCCTCGGCCTGGTTCACTTCTTCGGCGGGCAGCTCTTTCCACGCGATGATCAGCTCGTCCGTGTGGGTCAGCTGCCAGATGAGCCGGCCGTCCCAGTGTCCCGGCGGCAAACCCCGGCCGAAGTCCAGGAACTCCTTGATCTGGCTGCGAAGGCCCCGGTTGCCCTTGCTTCCCGGCCCCGCCTTGCCGATGTAGAGAATGTCCGCACCGTCCACCCACTCCTGGAACAGCGTTTCGGCCGGCAGCGTGGGGATCTTCTTTTTGAAGACACCGGCGGTGCTTCGTTTCAGGAAGTGCGGTTCGTACTCGTTGGGCCTGAGGACGGCGAACACGCCGGTGCCCTGCGGCACCCTCATGATCTCGAGGTCGTCGAACTGCCTGAAGCCTGCGAAGCCGTCGGATTTGAGCGTTTTCCTGTTCACCCTGACGAGGTTACCCGGGCGGGCACCGGTCCGGTGTGCCCGTCCCGGCTGCGCACCGAAACGTCCAAAAGCGTAGAGTGGCATTAGACGCCTGATTCTGGACGCCTTGCTGCTGAGGGAGAGATCGTGACGATTGACTGGGACGAAAAAAAGGCCCTGCTACAGGAACCAAACATCGCGGCGGTAACGCAGCTTTGCGACGAACTGATGGAAAAGAAGCCAGGGTCCGTTGTTCCTTACATCGATCCCGTGCATGACGAGGACGAATGCCGCATTGTCAGCCTCCATGTGAGCCCGGGCAAGGGTACCGAATCGGGGTTCGTCTCCCATTTCAACGATGACGAAGCCGCCCGCCGTGCCACGCAGATCTACGAACTCGCGGAACTCGATCCCCGCTACGTGATGCCGTGGAACGCCTACCCGTGGGTCCGCGATCCGGAGCTGCCCTCGGCCCTGAACGTTCAGGAAAAGACCGATGGCCTCCGGCCGTTCCGCCAGTTCCTGAAAATCAACCGCCGGGTCTCGGCAGTCATCGCCCACGGCACCGACGCTTCCACGTTCCTCACCCTCTTCGAGAAGACCTACCATTCCTCCCTGAAGAACAACGGCATCAAGATCTATAAGGCCAGCGCGCTCGGCGGGCGGGCCTTTGCTGTTTCCGAGGCCAAGCAGGAGGACCTCCTGGCCAAGAGCGTGGAAGTCTACAAGGACGCCATGCAGCGGGCAGGCATCCAGCACCTCTGAGTTCCCGCTCTTAAGTACGACGGCGGCACTTACCGTGGTGCCTCACCCCTCCAGCAGGCGCCTGCGGTGCTTGAGCTCCTTCACCCACGCCCTGGTGACCATGTTCGGGAAGGGTGAAGCGCCGTCGTCGTTTCTTCCCGGACCGGTGCCGCCGGCGAAGGCCGTGCCTGCCTCCAGGTCGGCGATCAGCGGACCGGACGCCCTGAGGGCCAGCTCCACCACCTGGTCCGCGGTGCGGCCGGTGAGCCCGAGGTCCGTCGCCCAGCCCAGGAAATGCCGGCGCGAAATTCCGCTCCGCTTCCCGTTCAGGGTCAGGGCCAGGGTCTTGTCGCCGTAGACCACCGTGGAGGGAATGTCGTAAACAGGCGCAATGGTCCACTCTCCGTGCGGCTGCTGGACCATGGAGACGTTCTTGGCATGCAGGTCCCCGTTGCCGCTCAGCCATGCGAAAGCCCCCTGAATGGCGAGGTTGCGCAGGGCCGGCAGGCGGGCGGCGCAGTGATCTGCCAGCGCGTGGCACACCGTGCCGTACCCCACGTTGTACTTGTCGGCCGGGTAGAGCTTCAGCACCTGGGCGCCGTCCTCCACGGCGAGCCGCTGAACCTGGTCAAGCTGACCGCCCGGAACGGGGACCCGGTCAAAACGCTCCACGAGCAGCCCGGGCCGTCCTTCAACATCCCTGATCAACCGCACCGGGCTTAGCGGGATCCGGAGTTTGGCCGCGTACCGGAACATGACCAGCTCGTTCTCCACCACGTGCGGGAATTCGGGGGCATTGAGTTTGAGGATGAACCGCTTGCCGGCGCTGGCAACGGGCAGCGAGATCATCCCGGCGGACAACTTGTCCTGCACACCGGCGAGGGCCACGGGGTCGATCAGGTCAGGGTCGCCCAGCAGCTGGTCGAAATCCACGGGCAGCTTGGGGTCCAGCTCCACGGCGTGCTCGTCCGGGTCCAGCGGTTCACCGTGGCCCACAATCTGGACGTCGCCCACCGGGTTTGCCCCGGCGGCGATGAGCAGGGACAGGTCGTCGTCGGCGCTGGTCTTGATGGACCGGCGCAGCGCGTTGAGCCGGCGCCCCTCCGGGAGCAGCCCGGTGAAGTAGGGCGGCGCCGCTCCTGCTGCTGAGATCACGGGTTCGGCGGTGAGGGGCAGGGAACTGGCGACGGCGGGTCCCCCGCTTTGCAGGTAGGCCGGGAGGTAGCTGAACCGGGTGCCGCCGTCGTGCCGTTCGAGCTTGGCCGCCAGGACGCCGGCCTTGTAGATATCTGCGATGCGGTGCGTCATGGCTGCGTGTTCGGGTGGGCGCCGGCATTCTCCGCGAGGGCCCGGTCGGCCTGGCTGGTCCTGGTGGTGAGCCGGAGTTCGAAGCCCAGGGTGTCCAGGACCGCGGTCAGGGAATCGAGCTGAACGCTGGGTTTGCCCTGCTCCACAAAACGTACGAACCGTTCCGAGACCCCGGCCATGTCCGCGAGATCGCGCTGGGTGAGGCCGAGCTGCCCGCGCCGCAGGCGGACCTCGGCGGCGAGCATGCTGGCGAGGGGTTCCACCGCAACCTCCAATAGGTACGATCGTGCCGCTTTTAGTGGCTGGCACGATCCTACGCCCGCCACGGGTTTCTGACTAGCGGTGGATCGGCACGAACGTGCCGGACGAATGTATCCGATGGGTAGTGGCTGAGTTCCGCCGCCACGCCTCGTGTTCCCCTCCGGCGGGCCTAGGATGTCCCCATGAGCGGCTTCATCGATGGCATACTGAACGTCAACCCGCTCGTGGCCTTCATCGCCGTGTTCTGCCTGGTGTTCGCCGAGGACGCGCTGTTCGTCGGCTTTGTCATTCCGGGTGAAACAGCAGCGGTCCTGGGTGGCGTGGTGGCCAGCCGCGGCGAAGTCCAGCTGCCGCTGATGATGCTTGTTGTGGTGGCCGCTGCCATTCTGGGCGACACCGTGGGCTACGAGGTCGGGAAGCATTTGGGCCCTCGCCTTTTGAAGTCCAGATCGCTGTCCCGGCACAGGAGACGGGTCCACAAGGCGCAGGGCTTCCTGCGCCGCAGGGGCGGCTGGGCGGTCTTTCTGGGACGGTTCGTCGCCTTCTTCCGCGCAACGATGCCCGCCCTGGCCGGCGCGTCGCGGATGCCCTACGGCCGCTTCCTGCTCTTCAACGCGGCCGGCGGCCTCGTCTGGGGCATGGGCTTTGTCCTGCTGGGCTATCTTGCCGGCAACTCCTATGAGGCCGTGGCCAAGGCAGCCGGCCAGGACCTCGCCGTCATCATCGCTGCGGTAGCCGTTGCCGCACTGGTGGCATGGCGCCTGCGGGAGTGGCGCAGGGAACGGACATCAAACGGGGAATAGCAGGCTTCCCCCGCACACCGCTTACAGCAGGCTGTCCAACGTAACGAAGCCGTAGCCGGCCTGCCGGACGCCGTCGATGATGTGCGGGAGGGCGTCCGCGTCCAGGGTGGTGCCGTCGTCCGGGTTGGACCCGATGTGCATCAGGACGATCTCGCCCGGCCGCAGTGCGGCCAGCGCCCTGTCCGCGACCTGTTGCGCACTGATTCCCCCGCTGGTCCCCTTCCAGCCGAGCGTGTCCACGGTCCACCTGACTGGCACGTAGCCGAGGTTGTTCACGGCCGCGATAGTGCGGGCGTCCCGTTCGCCGAAGGGAAAACGGAAGAGCGGCACGGGGTCCGCCCCAGCGGCGAGGATGGCTTGCTGCGCCCCCTGAATTTCGGCCGCGATTCCGGCTTCCGAGAGTCCGGTGAAGCCGGGGTGAGTCATTGAATGGTTGCCCACACGGTGCCCGGAGGCCACAATCGCGGACACGCCGGCAGGATTCGCTGCCGCCCAGCTCCCGGTAAGGAAGAACGACGCCGGCACTCCGGCCCGCGCGAGTGTGTTCAGAATGCTGGGCAAGGCAGCCGAGTTCGCGCCGGCGTCGAACGTCAGTGCGACGACCCGTCCCGCACCCGGTATTGCTTCAATGTCCTGGCCGAGGAGCGCCCGCGGGAACGGCGCCGCGGGGGGCGATTGCGGCGGCGGGGGCTGCGGCGTGACGGGAGGTTCCGGGCCCACCACCGGCGGAGCCGTCGGCGCCGGGGACGGAAGCCGCTCGGCGGGAGGGGGCGGCGTCGTCGCCGGAGCCGTCGCCGTGGCAGGCGCGCCAGTCGAGGAGGGAACCCCGGTGATGGCCCCGGCCGACGGCGAAACTGAGGTTGCCGGACCGCCCGCCGGAGGGGCACTCAACAGCACCATCCCCCACACGGTCAGGCCAATCACCAGCGCCGCGGCCAGGACGGCAGCCCAAATCCGGCGGTCCTTGGCGGAGAGCGGGCTCATGCTTCAGCGTGGCAGGACGAAGAGCCCCGAGGAAGGGCAGAAAGGCCCAAGGCGGTGGAAAAGGTCAGGGAACAGCGGGAGAATTAAGAGGTACAGGAAACCACTGAAGGAGCCAGCAGGCATGCATGCTCCGGCACATTCACGTCCGGTGGAGCGCCTCGACGGCTACTTGCCCATTGAGGACCACGGCCTCATCGGCGACGGGTCAACGTGTGCCCTGGTGGGGCGGGACGGCGGAATCTCCTGGCTGTGCCTGCCCGAATTCGACAGCCCGCCGTTCCTTGCCGGCCTTCTGGACAGCGAGGCAGGGGGACGGTTCGAGATCACGCCCGTGCCGCTCCTGTCCGCGGGCCAGCGCTACACAGAGGACTCCGGGGTGGTGGTGACGTCCCTGTTTTCGGACCGCGGAATGCTGCAGGTGACGGACTGCCTTACCCTGCGCTCCGGAGCGAACCTTGCCGAACCCGTCCCTGCCGGCCGGAGCGAACTGCTCCGGCACGCTCAGGCCGTGGGCGGCAACGTGCGGGTGCGCATTCGGATCGAACCCAAATCCGGTGCCACTTTTGATCAGCTCGCATCCGGCTGGCGCTTCGACTGGCCTGTGGACGGGATGCAGGAGGTCTACCTGTGGTCATCGGAGGAACTCCATCCTGACGGCCGCGGGCTCAGTACCGAGCTGACCCTGCGCGCCGGTGAAACACTGACCGCGGCCCTGTACTGGTCGGGGCGGTTCCGCCTCCGCCAACGCCCCGACGCAAAGAGGCTCATCGACCAGACGGTAAGAGCCTGGCGGGAATGGGCGTCAAATCTGAATTGCGAGGGTTCCCAGGCAGAGCTGATGAAACGGTCCGCCATCACCCTGAAGCTGCTTGACCATGCGGAGACCGGCGCCATCATGGCCGCCGCCACGTCCTCGCTCCCTGAGTGGCCCGGCGCTGCCCGTAATTGGGACTACCGGTACACGTGGGTGCGCGACGCGTCCTTCTCCAACTATGTGTTCCGGCGGATCGGTGACCGCAGCGACGCCGACGTCTTCCTCGCCTGGGTCCTGACGAATGTGGAGCGCGACGGCGTCCCGCACGTTATGTATGCGCTGGACGGGTCCCAGCCTCCGGACGAGGTGGTGGATCCGGTTCTGCGAGGCTACCGCGGGTCATCCCCGGTGCGGTGGGGAAACAGCGCGGTCCACCAGGTGCAGCACGATGTCTACGGAGAAATTGTTGATATCGCCTACCAGTGGTCCAACAGCGGGCAGCCCGTGGACCACCAGTTGTGGTCCACCCTGGTGCCCATTGTGGAAGCAGCCATCGCCAGCTGGAAGAAACCGGACAACGGACCCTGGGAAGTCCGGAGTGATGGCCGCCCCTTCACCTACTCGGCAGCCATGTGCCACGTGGCCCTGGACCGGGCCATCCAGATTGCCCGGAAGCACAGGCTGTCCTATCCGAAGAGGCGCTGGGAGGCGGCGGCCCGGCAAATCCACCGGGCGGCCCTCGGCCTGTCCTGGGACCCGGAACGGCACACCTTCACCGAACATCTGGGCGGCCAGGGCGGACTGGACGCGGCACTGCTGACCCTCCCCATCAGGAATGTCATTCCGTTCGATGACCCCCGGATGGTATCCACATCCAACGCCATAGCAGCCAACCTGGATGCAGGCAACGGGCTCCTCTTCCGCTACCTGCCTGCTGCGTCACCCGACGGACTGCCCGGCGGTGAGGGCGCCTTCCTGCTCTGCAGCTTCTGGCTCGTGGACAACCTGGCCGGCCAGGGGCGGCTGGATGAGGCGCACGAACTCTACGAGTCGCTGTGCAGGCGGGCCAACCCACTGGGCCTGTTCCCTGAACAGATCCACCCGGACACCGGGGAGTTCCTTGGCAACTTTCCGCAGGCCTTCAGCCACGTGGGGGTGCTGTCCAGCGGCCTGCGCCTACTCAAGGCGCAGCGACGGAAGGCCTCACAGTCCTGACCCATGGTGCGGGAAATGAGCGGCGCCGGCCCCCAACTGGGCCGCCGTCCCGGCGCGTGGGCCGCCTCAGACATTGACACACTCTGTGACCCGTGCCATATTTGAGGGGTGAACCTGTCAGACAGCCGGACAGCAGGACAGCCTGCAGATCCATTACGCGAGCAGCCCCCCGCACTCCAGACTCCGGCCACGGCGGTCCCGCCGCTCGCGAGACTCAGCGCTGCCGAAGCGGTGTTCAACGCCATCCGCGGTGACATCGAGTCCGGCGTCGTGGCGGTGGGCGGGAAGCTCAGTTCCGAAGCTTCCCTGTCGCAGCAGTACGGCGTCAGCCGCTCCGTCATCCGCGAAGCCCTCCGTTCCTGCACAGCGCTGGGCCTGACGGTCACCAAGACCGGCAAGGGCACGTTTGTGGTGGCCAACAAGGTGGCCAACGATCTCACCCTCGGACAGTACTCGGCCCGGGACCTTACCGAGGCCCGCCCCCACATCGAAGTTCCCGCCGCCGGACTGGCTGCCCAGCGCCGGACTGCTGAAGAGCTGGAAACCCTCCGCCACATCGTGGCCGCCATGACCACCGAAACCGACCCCGAGTCCTGGGTGGCCCTGGACTCCAGCTTCCACGCCGCCATCGCCCGTGCCAGCGGAAACAGGGTGTTCGCCAGCGTGGTGGCGGACATCAGGGGTGCCTTGGCCTTCCAGTCCGAGACGCTGAACATGGTGGCCGACCGCCAGCACGCCTCCGACGCCGAGCACCAGCGGATTCTCGAGGCCATCGAAGCCCAGACCGCCGCCGAAGCCAGCAGCGCGATGGCCGAACATCTGCGCGCCGTGGGCATCGCCCTCGATTCCATCCTCAATCACTAAAACTTTCCGCCACCAACGCGTCAGCAAGAATCCCATCACCACACCCTAGGACTCCATGCCTGCCCCTGCACTTCATGCTGCCCAGACTGCTGCCCCCGGCAGCCCCGGCAACCTTCCGCAGCACGCGCCCCTGGTTGTCGCCACCCGCGACGGCCTCGTGGAAAGCGTCCACTACGGCTCGGCGATCGCTACCGCCCCGGACGGCACCATCCTCGCCGCCGCCGGGAACCCCCTGGCGCCGTTCTACCCGCGCTCCTCGCTGAAGCCTCTGCAGGCCGTGGCCATGGTCCGTGCCGGCCTGAGGCTCCCCCCGGACCTCCTGGCCCTGGGCGCCGCGAGCCACTCCGGCGGTTCCAGGCACCGCGGCGGCACCCAGCGCATCCTCGCCATGCATGGCCTCACCGCCAACGACCTCAAGAACAGCACCGACCTCCCATACGGCACCAACGAACGCGAAAACTGGCTGCGCGCCGGCCTCAACCCCACGCAGGTGACGCAGAACTGCTCCGGCAAACACGCTGCCATGGCCGCCACCTGCGTCATCAACGGCTGGCCGGTGGAGGGCTACCTGGACCCGTCGCACCCCCTGCAGCAGCTGGTCGCATCCACGGTCGCGGAACTCGCGGGAGAGGAACCGTCCGTCCGCAGCACCGATGGCTGCGGAACGCCGCTGTTCGCCCTCACGCTCCGCGGGATGGCCCGCGCCTTCGGCACCATCGCTGCCGCTGCCGCTTCCGCCGCAGCCACCTCTCACGCAAGCACCCCCGACGACGGCGCCACCGCCCAGCTGCGTCCGGAAGCCGCCGTCGGACTCGCCATGCGGCAACACCCGGACATGGTGGCCGGCGAGCGCCGGGACGTCACCGAACTGATGCGGCTGCTCCCGGGCACCGTGGCAAAGGACGGTTTTGAAGGTGTGCAGCTGGTGGGCCTGCCGGACGGCCGCGCCGTCGCGGTCAAAATTTCCGACGGCGGTGACCGCGCCCGGATGCCCGCCACCGTCCACATCCTGGCGGCCCTCGGCCTCGACACCGCACCGCTGGCCGGCATCGCTACCGCCCCGGTTCTGGGCGGCGGGAACCAAGTAGGCCTGCTGCAAGCCACCGACTTCCTCAACTAAACCTGTCCGAACCCGACAACGACGCCCTGTAAGGACCCCACCCATGACCACCACACCTACTGCCGGCAATTTCCGTTCCGAACACGATCTCCTCGGCGACCGCGACATCCCCGCGGACGCCTACTGGGGCGTGCACACGCTCCGTGCCGTGGAAAACTTCCCCATCACCGGGCAGCCCCTGTCCTCCAACATGCACCTGGTCCGCGGCCTCGCCGCGGTGAAACTCGCCGCCGCCAGGACCAACCACGAGCTGGGTCTGCTGGACACCGAACGGGCGGAAGCCATCGGGCAGGCCTGCACTGACGTGATGGAGGGCAAACTCAGCGACCAGTTTGTGGTGGACGTGATCCAGGGCGGTGCGGGAACGTCGTCGAACATGAACGCCAACGAGGTCATCGCCAACCGGGCACTGGAAATCCTCGGTCATCCCAAAGGCTACTACGCAAGGCTGCACCCCAACGACCACGTGAACCTCAGCCAGTCCACCAACGACGTCTACCCCACGGCCGTGAAGCTGGGCACCATCTTCGCCGCCCGCGAACTCCTCTCTGCCCTGGCAGAACTTGAGGAAGCCTGCGCCGAGAAGGCGCTCGAATTCCGCACCGTGGTGAAGATGGGCCGCACGCAGCTACAGGACGCGGTCCCCATGACCCTCGGCCAGGAGTTTGGCACGTACGCCATCACCATCGGCGAGGACCGCCTGCGGCTGGCCGAAGCAGACCTGCTGATTCACGAGATCAACCTCGGCGCCACCGCCATCGGCACCGGCCTGAATGCCCACGCCGGCTACGCCGAAGCAGCCTGCCGGCACCTGGCCGAGATCACGGGCCTTCCGCTGGTCACCGCGCCCGACCTCATCGAAGCAACCCAGGACGTGGGCGCATTCGTCCACCTGTCCGGCGTCCTCAAGCGGGTGGCGGTGAAGCTCTCCAAGATCTGCAACGACCTCCGCCTGCTCTCCTCCGGGCCGCGCGCTGGCTTCGGCGAGATCAACCTGCCCGCCGTCCAGTCCGGGTCCTCCATCATGCCCGGCAAGATCAACCCGGTCATCCCGGAAGTGGTCAGCCAGGTGGCCTACGAAGTCATCGGCAACGACGTCACCATCACCATGGCCGCCGAGGCCGGGCAGCTCCAGCTCAACGCCTTCGAACCCATCATCGTCCACAGCCTCCACAAGAGCATCTCCCACCTCGAAGCCGCCTGCCGCACCCTCACGGCCCGCTGCATCCGGGGCACCACCGCCAACACCGAGCACCTCCGGCGCACTGTTGAACAGTCCATCGGCCTGGTCACCGCCCTGAATCCCCACCTGGGTTACGCCACTGCCACCGCCATCGCGCAGGAAGCACTCGCCACCGGCAAGGGAGTCGCCGAACTCGTCCTGGAACACGGCCTGCTCACCGCAGTCCAGCTCCAGGATCTCCTCAGCCCCGAACGCCTGGCCAACCTCAGCAAGTAATCCCCAGCAGCACCCCGACGCAGGCCCTCAACCCTGCAGTTCCGTGCCCACCAACCGGATTTCAAAGGACACTCCCCCATGTCTAATCCCCCCACCCCCATCCCCATCCCCATCCCCATCCCTGACCACGTTATTGACGGCGGCCACGCCCACGCCTCCGAAACAGCACTGCACGCGGAGGACAAGGGCTACCACAAGAACCTGAAGCCGCGGCAGATCCAGATGATCGCCATTGGCGGCGCGATCGGTACCGGCCTGTTCCTCGGCGCCGGCGGCCGCCTCAACGCCGCCGGGCCGTCGCTGGTGATCGCCTACGCTGTGTGCGGTTTCTTCGCGTTCCTTATCCTTCGGGCGCTGGGCGAACTGGTCCTTCACCGCCCCTCGTCCGGCTCGTTCGTCTCCTATGCCCGTGAGTTCTTCGGCGAGAAGGCCGCCTTTGTGTCCGGCTGGTTCTACTGGATCAACTGGGCCACCACCACCATCGTGGACATCACCGCCGCCGCCCTTTACATGCACTTCTTCGGCAACTACATCCCCTGGATGGCGGCCGTCCCGCAGTGGGCATGGGCCCTGACCGCCCTGCTTGTGGTCCTCGCCCTGAACCTGGTTTCCGTGAAGGTCTTCGGCGAGATGGAGTTCTGGTTCGCACTCATCAAGGTTGCCGCGCTGGTCATCTTCCTCGTGGTGGGCACCTACTTCGTCATCTTCGGCACCCCCGTGGACGGCCAGCAGGTTGGCCTTAACCTCCTCTCAGACAACGGCGGCGTGTTCCCGAACGGCCTGCTCCCCATGATCATCCTGATGCAGGGCGTCCTGTTCGCCTACGCCTCCATTGAGCTGGTGGGCACCGCGGCAGGCGAAACTGAAAACCCGGAAAAGATCATGCCCAAGGCCATCAATTCGGTGGTGTTCCGCATCGCCGTCTTCTACGTCGGCTCCGTGATCCTGCTCGCCCTGCTGCTGCCGTACACGTCGTACGAAAAGGGTGTCAGCCCGTTCGTGACGTTCTTCGGCTCCATCGGCATTCAGGGTGTGGATGTCATCATGAACCTCGTGGTGCTTACGGCCGCGCTGTCCTCCCTCAATGCCGGCTTGTATTCCACCGGACGCATACTTCGCTCCATGTCCGTCAACGGCTCCGCCCCCAGGTTCGCCTCCCGGATGAACAAGGCCGGCGTTCCCTACGGCGGCATCGCCATCACCGCCGTGGTGTCCCTGCTGGGCGTCCCGCTGAACTACCTGGTGCCCGCCCAGGCCTTCGAGATTGTGCTCAACGTGGCTTCCGTGGGCATCGTGGTGACCTGGGCAACCATTGTCCTCTGCCAGATCCAGCTCAAACGCTGGGCAGACAAAGGCTGGGTGGAGCGCCCGTCCTTCCGGATGTTCGGGGCCCCCTACACCGGTTACCTCTCGCTGCTGTTCCTGGTGGGTGTGCTGGTGATGGTGTTCATCGAATCCCCGCTCACCATGCTGGTCACCGCCATCGCCTCCGTCCTGATGGTGGTGGGGTGGTACGCCTGCCGTCACCGCATCCGGGAGATCGCCGAGGCCCGTGAGGGCTTCACCGGCACAGCCCCGGTGATTGCCAACCCGCCGGCGGCGACATTCAAGAAGTAGCCTCCCGGCTGCCCCCTCCCCTGTGGGTGCAGCCCCCGGCAGGATTCCCCTGCTGTGCGGTCCTGCATGAATCGGTAGCATGAGGCCATTGCGGACAACCAACAACGCGGTCCCCGGAGCTCCCGCAGCTCCGGGGACCGGGGGAAGAGGTGGCTCATGCCAGGATCCAAACTTGCCGTTGTGGGAGCCGGCAGCGTGGGCACCTCCCTGGCCTACGCTTCCCTGATCCGGGGCTCGGCCAGCCACGTCGCGCTCTTTGACGTCAACGCGCTGAAGGCGGAGGCGGAGGTGTTGGACCTCGCGCACGGCACCCAATTCACAGCGGCCGCGGCAACCGTCACCGGCGGCGGCGACATCGCCGTGACTGAAGGCGCCGACGTCGTGGTTATCACGGCAGGGGCGAAACAGGCTCCGGGCCAGACACGGCTGGACCTTGCCGGGACCAACGTCCGCATCCTCGAACAGCTCATGCCGCAGCTGCTCCAGCATGCTCCGGATGCGGTCTATGTCCTGGTCACCAACCCCTGCGATGTGCTCACGGTGGCAGCCCGGAAGATCTCCGGGCTGCCACCGGAACGTGTCTTCTCCTCCGGCACCGTGCTGGACACATCCCGGCTACGGTGGCTGCTGGCCCGGCGCGCCGGCGTGGCCGTCGCCAGCGTCCACGCCAGCATGGTGGGCGAGCACGGCGATACTGAATTTCCCGTTTGGTCGGGCGCCACGATCGGTCCGGTCCCCATCCGCGAGTGGGAAGAAGGAGGCCAGCGCGTCTTCACCCCGGACTACCTCGATGAAACCGCCCGTGAAGTGACCCAGGCGGCGTACAAGGTTATCGCCGGCAAGGGTGCCACCAACTATGCCATCGGCCTGTCCGGAGCACGGATCGTGGAAGCGCTCCTCCGGGACGAGAACGCTGTCCTCCCTGTTTCCACCGTGCTGGACGGCCCCTACGGCATTACCGGTGTGGCCCTGTCCCTCCCCAGCGTCGTGGGCCGCGGCGGGGTGCACCGGATCCTCCACACGCCCATGGACGACGACGAACTGGCCGCCCTTCAGCATTCCGCCGACACCCTACGGAGCACCCTGGCCACTTTGGGTATCTAGCCGGCGAACGAACGGGCACGACTCTTTCCACATGTCAGTGCCCGCCTCTTGACGGGCCTCACGGCCCGGAACTAGCGTCAGCCCCATCCTGCTGTTTCAACGGCGAAACCGGCATGCCGCCGTCGTTCTCTTCCATTCGTAAAGAATCACTTTCTTGAAGGAGTATCCCGATGGACAACCCCGAAGCAAAGATTGTTGTTGGTGTGGACGGCTCTGATTCCTCGGTGCAGGCGCTGCGCCTCGCGGCACGGCTGGCACCCGCCCTCGATGCCCGGATTCACGCGGTGGCCTGTTGGGACTTCCCGCAGATGTACGCCGGTTATGTTCCGCCCGATTTCGACGCCTTCGAAGCGGACGCAACCCAGACCCTCACTGAGGCGATCGGTAAAGCATTCGGCCCCGACACCCCTGCCAACATGACTCATGAGCTGGTTCGTGGTCCCGCGCCGGCCAAGCTCGTCGAAGCAGCGGCAGGCGCCGCAATGCTGGTGGTCGGCCGCCGCGGCCACGGTGGAATCATGGGCATGCATCTGGGGTCTGTCAGCTCAGCCTGTGTTTCACATGCTGCCTGCCCGGTCCTGGTGATCCACTCTGATGGCCGCTACGCCCCGCACCACCTCGGACGGGACCTCCGGGCCGAGGGCGAAAACACGCCCGCGGTGTAGTTCACTGAGCTATTCCGCTCCGGCCGAAAAAGAAGCTGAACCTACGACGGCGGCGCCCCGGCTTCCTGCCTATGGAACCAGCGGTGCCGTCGTCGGACGTAGCACCGTCGGACCTAAAACCCGGCATTGACCGCAATGGACCGCGGGCTTACGTTTGTGGATAACCGGACCCGTTGAAGTGCCCGGTTCCGGGCTGCCCTGCTGCGGCCCTGCAGTCATAAAGCACGCCACTGCAGACCGTGCGGCCAGACCGCACCGCTGCCTCTGGTGCACCGGTCTCCAACTTTCACATCGGGCAGAGCCAGCTGGCGGGGTGCGCGCCTAAACACCTCAGCATCTTTGCGCTTTGGAGTTCACCATGAACAACAACTCATTCTTGTCATTGCAGGAAAAAGTGCGCGGTTCCGTCTCGACAGCGGACAGCCCCGATTACGACACCGCCCGGGCTGTGTACAACGGAATGATCAATAAGCGTCCCGCGGGGATCCTTCAGGTTTCCCAGGTGGCCGACGTGATCACGGCAGTGAATTTCGCCCGGGACGAGGGGATGGACATCGCCCTGCGCGGTGGCGGCCACAGCGCCCCCGGGTTCGGCACCTGCGACGGCGGCCTGGTGCTTGACTTCTCTAACCGCCGGGGCGTACGTGTAGATCCCGGCACGGCAACGGCTTGGTCGGAAACGGGCGCAACGTGGGCGGATTTCAACCACGCAACCAACGCCTTCGGACTGGCCACCACAGGCGGGATCATCGGTTCCACCGGCGTGGCAGGACTAACTTTGGGTGGCGGCATCGGCTACCTTTCGCGCCAGTACGGCCTGTCTTGCGACAACTTGAAATCGGCCGACGTTATCACCGCAGACGGGCGATTCCGGCATGCCAGCGCCACGGAAAACGACGATCTCTTCTGGGCCCTCCGCGGCGGAACCGGAAACTTCGGCGTGGTGACCTCCCTGGAGTTCGCCCTTCATCCTGTGGATGTCGTCTACGGCGGCGTGATTATCTACCTGCTCGAGCACGCAGAGGCCGTGGGCCAGTTGTACCGGGACACCATCGCCAAGGCTCCGGAGGAACTGGGCGTTTTCCTGGGTGTCCACCAGGGTCCGCCGGTTCCCTTCCTGCCGGAGGAATACCATGGGCGTCCGGTGGTGGTCCTCGTGGGCGCCTGGATGGGAGAACACGATGAGGGGCAGCGGCAGTGGCAGCCGTTCTTTGACGCGGCGCCTGTCGCCGGCTCCTTTGTGGGACCGATCCCCTACCCTGTCCTGAACACCCTCTTCGACCCCATGTTGCCCAAAGGACTCCAGGGCTACTGGAAGGCGGAGTTCCTGCCCGCCATGACTGACGAGGTCATCAAACTGGCGAAGCACCACGGCGAAACTGTCCCGAGCCTGCAGACCGCCAACCACTTCTACCCCATCAACGGCGCAGTTCATCGGGTCCCAAAGGACGCGACGGCCTTCCCGTACCGGGATGTCGATTTCGCCGCCGTGATAGCAGGAATGTGGGAGAACCCTGCCGATAATGACGCGAACATCAGTTGGGTCCGCGAGTACGCAGCCGGACTTAGTGAGCACAGCGCCGGCGGCGCCTACATTAATTTCATGGACACCGACGATCAGTCCCGGACCAAGGAGAACTACTCGGGCAACTACCAGCGGCTGGCCAGCATCAAGGCGAAATACGATCCGGACAACCTGTTCCACGTTAACCAGAACATCAAACCGGCCGCCTGACCCTCCGGGCATCCTGTAACGCAACGCTCCTGCAACCCCTCGTCGCGGGCTGATCCCCTATGCTCAGCAGAGCACGCAGTTCAACGACGAACCACCCGGGAGACACGGCATGACCAACTGGCGGATCAGGGATTTCCATTCAGCGGACCTGGACGGGATCCTGCACCTCTGGGAGACCCTCAAGGCCTCCAACGTGGAGCCCGTTTATGCCCTCTCCGAGGTCCTCGCGTCCTGCGAAAAGGACCATGCAGTGGTGGCGGTCCAGGGCGAGCAGGTGGTGGGCGCCGCCGTCGGACGTGCCGCGCACGATCAGGGCTGGATCGTCTTCCTGGCCACGCTGCCGGAGTACCGCGGCCGGGGCATCGGCACGTCACTGCTCGCCGCCGTCGAAAACCGGATGGCCCCGCATGGCCTCAACAAGCTATCCGCGCTGATGCCCGAGGCCGAAACCCGGGTGGAAGCTTTCCTCAGCCGCGGGTTCGCGCTGAAGAAGAACTTGCGGTACTTCGAGCGGACCATCCCGGTGCAGCGGCAGGAACTTGGCGCACTCGGCCAGCTGGGCGGCCGGGTCCTGGCGCGCGACCTGTGGGAAAACGTGGCGGGCATGCGCAAGGAAAAGGAACTCCTTGAACGGCGCCTGGTCCTGCCGCTCGCGGAGGCGGACCTCGCGGATGAGTACGGTGTGGTGCCACCGCGCGCGGTGGTGTTGTTTGGTCCTCCGGGGACGGGTAAAACCACGTTCGCGAAGGCGATCGCGTCCCGGCTGGAGTGGCCGTTTGTCGAGGTCTTCCCGTCCCGGCTCGCCTCCGATCCCAAGGGCCTGGCGGGTGCGCTGCGTGAGACGTTCCTGGAGATTGCCGAACTGGAGCACTGCGTGGTGTTTATCGACGAAGTGGAGGAGATTGCTTCCCAGCGTTCGGGCGAACCGCCATCGCCGCTGCAGGGCGTCACGAACGAGCTGCTGAAAATCATCCCGGCGTTCCGTGAACAGCCCGGCCGCCTGCTGGTCTGCGCCACCAACTTCATCCGGGCGCTGGACACCGCATTCCTGCGTCACGGCCGGTTCGACTACGTCATTCCCATCGGACTGCCCGACCGTCAGGCCCGTGAAGCCATGTGGCAGCGCTTCATCCCGGCCGCCGTGGTGGACGACGTCGACGTGGAACTCCTCGTGGAGCGCACCGAAGGGTTTTCTCCCGCAGACATTGAGTATGCCGCCCGCAGCGCCTCCCAGCGTGCGCTGGAAAAGGCAGTGTACGACGACGGCGGGGCGGCTTCCGGCGGAAGCGTTTCAGTTCGCGAAGCGGTTCGGAAGGGGCCCTCCACGGAGGATTACCTGGACGCCATCGGGGAAACGCGGACTACGGTTAGCGCCGAGGTCCATCAGGACTTCCTTGAGGACATCGACTCGCTGGGGCGGGTCTAGGCCGGGGCAGGTCTGGGCCGGCGCAGGACTGGGCGGGCGACCACCTGAGCGGTGACTGGGGCAGCCAAAAAGATTTCCAGAATTCTTTTCAGGAAGGGGCTTCAGGGACCTTAAATGTCGTACCCCATCGACATGATGGAAACATGGAAGGCACAGCAGCGGACGCGGCGTTTGATGAGGTAGTGGCTGCCGTTGCCGTGCTGGCCGAACTCCGCCGTCGCCAGCGTGAGGACCCCGCCGGTCCTGATCCGCTGCGCCGGGGTGTGGACGACTCCCTGGACCGCCTGGCCGTCATCTCCCGGCTCGAAGCAAGCACGGCCGCTTTGAAAGTTTTCACCACCACCGAATACGTCGACGGGACCAGGGCACTCACACCCCCTGCCGCGTCCCCGCAGGAGAATACCGCCCACGAAATGGCCGCGATCGCCGAACTCGCCTGCGTCCTGACCGTCAGCGAACCAAACGCCGCGTCCCTGCTGTCCACCTCCCACCGGCTCACCACCACCCTGCCCCTGACCCTGGCCGCCCTGCAGGCAGGAACCATTTCGTGGCAGCACGCCCGGGTCATGGCGGACGAAACCCTCAACCTCGATCACGCCGGCGCCGCCGCCCTCGAAGCCCACTTCCTGGACCCTGACGCACCCAACCCGGCCCGGGGACCGGCCGGTGAGCTGACCCCCGGCCGGTTCCGCGCCAAAGCCCGCACCTGGCGCGAACGCCACCACCCCGACAGCATCGAAAAACGCCACACCAAGAGTGCCTTGGACCGGCGTTTGGAGTACTCTCCGGACCGGGACGGGATGGCCTGGCTCTCGGCCTACCTCCCCGCCATCAAGCCGCCGGGATCCATGACCGCGCCACCACCGCCGCCGGGCAATGCAGGGCCCCACCGAAACCAGGACCCTCACCCAACTCCGCGCCGACACCGTCGCAGCCTGGCTCCTCGGCGGGGAAGCAGACCTGATCCCCTCACCGAAAGCCCAGGTCCTGATCACCGTGCCGGTGTTCGCGCTGATGGGACTGACCGACGAGCCCGCCATGTTGGACGGGTACGGGCCATCCCACC
This sequence comes from Pseudarthrobacter sp. IC2-21, assembly GCF_034048115.1. Lineage (NCBI taxonomy): Bacteria > Bacillati > Actinomycetota > Actinomycetes > Micrococcales > Micrococcaceae > Pseudarthrobacter > Pseudarthrobacter sp. IC2-21. The sequence goes on from NZ_CP139145.1 coordinate 4,059,026, forward strand.
ATCCATGGCCCGCACCCTCATCGCCGACGGTGCAGAGTCCTTCCACCGCGTCCTGACCGACCCCCGCAACGGCGCACCGCTGGAAATCGGCCGGACCAGCTACCGGGTCCCCAAAGCCATGCGGCAATGGCTGCGCCTGCGGGACGGCAAATGCCCATTCCCCGGCTGTAACAACCAATCCCTGGACAACGACGCCGACCACATCCTCGCCTGGGCCAACGCCGGAACCACCGGCATCACCAACCTCGCCCAACCATGCCGCAAATACCACCGGCTCAAACACACCTCACCCTGGACACCCACACCGGCGAGCGCCACCGAACCTCCCGGCTGGATTTCCCCCACCGGCCGCCACTACCAAAGCGAACACCCCGACTGGGAACCACCAACCCCGCCGGACCAAATCGTCGATCAACTCCCCTACCGGCACCCAGTTCCTAAGCCGGACCAGATCGTCGATCAACTCCCCTCTAGGGACCGTGGCACTTCCCTGCCCGAATCCCGGACCGAAAGCCTGCCCGAAATACCAATTCCGGCGAATCCCGACGGCGAGTCGGCGTGGCTGTTGCGGCGTCTTCCCAATAAACCGGTGCCGCTTGGGTTTGCTTCCGTAGCTGACTTTCTCTGGCTGGTTGAACAGCCGCTGGCGGGCAGCGGCGCGCGTTCATCTTCCGGCACCACGGGCTAATTAGGCGGCCCGGCCTAAAATCTCCGTGCTGCCACGCTGTTGGAGCTTTCTTGGCCTGCCCATCGTCATTGATTCCAACCTTCGTTGCTTCCACCCCGGGCCGGCTGCGAGTTTCCATGGGCCATGACCTTCGGCCCTGCAACGGCGCCGCAACAGCTGCCAAGGTGACAACATGGCCGGAAACGTTGAACCGTGGAGGTGTCACGCGTGAACGCCGTCGTCACAACCAACCAAGGGCAGTTGCGCGGAAGCATCACCGGCGGCGTGCACCGGTTCCTTGGCATTGCGTACGCCGCACCCACGTTGGGTGCTAACCGGTTCCGTCCGCCCCAGCCGCTCCAGCCCTGGGATGGAATCCGGGATGCCGACCAGTACGGCGCAGCCCCTTTCCAGCTGGCACCCCCGGAAAGTGCCGGCACGGAGTGGGACACCGGGGTGGGCGGCGCAGACTGCTTGAACCTGAATATCTGGACGCCCGACCCGCGCTCGGCTGGCCTGCCGGTGATGGTGTGGATCCAGGGCGGCGCATTTGAAATCGGCTCAACGGCCGCCTACAACGGGACAAACTTCGCCCGGGACGGCGTGGTGTGTGTGGTGATCAACTGGCGCGTCGGCGCCGACGGTTTCCTGGATCTCGGTGACGGCAACGCCAACGCCGGACTCCTCGACCAGGTTGCGGCCTTGGAATGGGTTCGCGACAACATCACAGCGTTTGGCGGTGATCCGGGCAACGTCACGGTATTTGGCGAATCCGCAGGTGCCATGAGCATCGGGGTCCTTCTCTCCATGCCCGCCGCCGAAGGGTTGTTCCGGCGGGCCATCCTGCAGAGCGGCGCCGCCCACCATGAAATCGACACCTCCACCGCCCAACGGACCGGCGGCCTCCTCGCGGCGTTGCTTGGGGTTCCGGCAACCCGGGACGCGGTAGCAGCCGTGCCCACCCGGCAACTGCTGGCAGCGCAGGCACAATTAAAGGCAGATCTCGCCGCCCGGCCCGATCCGGAACGATGGGGACAAGAAGTTGTGGCCAGCCGGATGCTGTGGCAACCAACCATCGACGGCGCCACGGTTCCGGGACGACCCATCGAACGGATCGCCGCCGGCTCAGGGTCCGCCGTCGATGTCATCGTGGGCACCAACACCGAGGACTGGCAATTGTTCCTCGCGATCACCGGCGTGATCGCCAAGGTCACGGAAGCGGATCTGGCGGACTCCAGGAGTGTGGACGGTTTCCCGCCCTTGTCGGTTTATGGTCTTCCGGCTGGCGTCGCGCTCCGTGAATACCGGTCCCACTACCCCGCAAGTTCCCCGGGCGAGCTGCTGGCCGCTGTGGAAACTGACTGGTGGGTGAGGATTCCCGCGCTGCGCCTGGCGGAAGCCCACGAGGCTGCGGCACTGACCACCGGCGCACGGACGTACATGTACGAGTTCGGGTGGCGCGCCCCCGGCCTCGGCGCAGTCCACGCCGTGGAAGTGCCGTTCGTTTTCGACACCTTGGACGGAGACTCCCGGCTGTTCGGGCCACTCCTGGGGCCAAACCCGCCGCAGCCATTGGCCGATGCCATGCACAGAGCCTGGGTTTCATTCGCCGCCACCGGCGATCCCGGCTGGCCGCTCTATGAGCGCGCCGGCCGGGCCACGATGTTCTTCGACACCAGCTCAGGCGTCATCCATGACCCGCGGGCGTGGGAACGCGGCCTTTGGAAAGACGTCCGCTAGGAATCGTAGGAGAGGTTCTCGTAGTCGGTGTTGTCTTCCTCATCCAGCTGGTCATCCAGTTCTTCCAGCAGCCACGGGTTAACCCTGCCCAGGATCTTCCGGATCTCCTCGGTTTCCACAGCGGCATAAAGTACCGGGCGCGCATCCCGGTACTTGGTGACCGGCGGCTTGTCCGGCCATTTCTCGGCGAGGGCTTTAACGCGTTCGGGCAGGGAATTGTGGGCATTGTCGGCGATCTTCACCAAGGCGGCGTCATGGTCCTCGGCGATGTAGCGGATGCCGGCCTGGTAGTCGTCCGGGTTATCGTGCAGCCGGTTGGTCACCCGTTCAATGATGTCCGCTGCCCGCTCAGAGACGCCCATGTCCAGAAGCGCCTGCCGGGTAATGGGAGTGTCCTCGGCAATGTCGTGAAGGTAACCGGCGATCCGGATGTCGTCGTCGAAATCGGCCAGGGCGTCCCCCACGGCAATGACGTGGTCACGATAGGGCCGTTTGAGCTTGTCCTTCTGCCGGTTGTGGGCAACCTCCGCCAGGACCCTTGCGGTCTCAACAGTAAATCCGGGCGTGGCGCTGTGCTCCGTGGAGTGCTGGTCTGACATAGTCCAAGCCTACGGGCCCTTGCACCCCGCTGCCCCGCCCGGGGGCCAAGAGGCATGCCGGCGCAGCTCCCGGGCCTCTTTTGACGATGTATCCCCCCACTGGCCGTCAGGGTATTTACTTGAATCATGAGGCGTCCGACGGACCCGGCTTCGGGTAACAGACGTCAACAACAGAGAGGAATCGGCTGCTCTGGGATGGGTCCCGCAGCCGCGGGGAAAGGGAACAGAAATGTCCTGGATCAGACCAAGGAAAGGCCATATAGCCCCGGTTCTCGCCGCAGCCTTACTGCTGTGCGTTCCGGCGTGCACGGCGCCCGGCCCAGGCCAGGCGCCCGGCAGCTCCGGTACGTCTTCTCCCCTATCGTCCCCTACGGCCGAAGTTTCGCCGGGCGCCACCGCATCCTCGCCTGAGTCGCCGGTACCTACAGGGTCGCCAAGCCCGGCCGGGAATCTGTCCATTCCGCAGATCGTCAAAAATGTGGAGCCTTCGGTGGTGACGATCACAACCCGGGACGGGATAGGCAGTGGCGTGATTTACCGCAGCGACGGCGTCATCGTCACTGATGCACACGTGGTCGAGGACCAGAGCAAACAGCCATACGGGACTGTTCAGGTCCAGTTGGCTGACGGCAGCCAAGCCAGCGCTTCAATCATCGGCGTGGATGACCCCAGTGACGTGGCGGTCATTAAAGCGGACCGCTCGGATCTTCCTGCAGCGCAGTTCTCGGCAACAACTCCCGACGTCGGGGAGCTGGCCGTGGTGATCGGTACCCCGCTCGGCCTCACAGAGACCGTCACCGCGGGGATCGTGTCGGGGCTTCACCGCAACATGCCACCATCGGCTGAACGGCCGCAGGGGGCCATCGACCTGCTTCAGACCGACGCCCCGATCTCGCCGGGTAATTCCGGTGGTGCCGTCGTTGACGGAAAAGGACAGGTGATCGGGCTGTCCGAGGCGTACCTGCCCCCGAGCTCCGGTGCGGTTGCTATCGGGTTCGTCACGCCGGCTGCCACCGTTACAAACGTCGCGGACCAGTTACTGAAGAACGGGAAGGCCTCCCACGCCGTACTGGGAGTGGTCCCTGCCGATCTGACCCCGGAGATCGTCCAGAGGTTCAACCTGGCTACAACCACGGGGGCACTGGTCATCCAGGTTTCCCCTGACAGTCCTGCGGACAAGGCAGGCATCCGGGCCGGGGATATCATCACCGCGTTCGACGGTCAGAAGATCGCGGGGGTCACCGACCTGCTGGCAGCCCTGCGAAAGGCCCAACCTGGCCAGGAGGTCGGCATCACCGCCCAGCGTGGAAAAGACGCCAAGACCTTTAGCGCAGTCCTCGCGGACACGTCCGGCACCGGATGAAAACCCGAGGACCGTCCGTGTGATGGATGTCAGCGGACAAGTCCGGCGACAAGGTTGATGGTGGTGGCGAGCACAATTGTTCCCAGTACGTAGGAAAGCAGGGCTTGACGCAGTGCGGTGTACCGAGTGGTGCGGGTGGTCAGGGCGGTGTCGGAGACTTGGAACGTCATGCCGATAGTGAACGAGAGGTAGGCAAAGTCCGCGTACCTGGGCGGTTCGCTCTTATTAAAGTCCACTCCATCGTTTGCCTGAAAGTAGAGGGTGGCGTACCGGAGCGTAAAGAGCGTATGGACCAGGAGCCATGAGAGGACGACACTTGCCAGGGCAAGGCCAATGATGGCCGCTTTCGTGCCGCCTGCCGCGGAACCTGCATCGAGCAGGATGAGTGCGACCCCGCCGAAGCTGCTCACCGTCGCCGCCAGCACCAGGACATCGGATGCAAGCCGGCCGGGATCTTCCCGGAGGGCATGGGCAGAGGTCCCAGCGGCATCGAGATGCCCGATAACGGACCAAACCCAGACCAAGTAGATGACTGACGCCGCCGCCCACCCGATGGCCGGGGCATAGGCCCAGGAACCCGCAATGCCGACCACCAGTGCAACGGCCGTGCCGCCGGCCGCCATGACAATCAGCCGGACCCGCGTGTTATGGACCGGAGTGCCGAATCGCCGGATGCTCATGAACTGATAATGACATCCCGGGCTGCCTCGCCGGAGGGGACCACCCAAAAAGTTTCCAACCACCGTCCTGCTGCGGGGCCTTGTTCCGGCATCCGGCGCTGCAGGACGGCGGCCTGGACCGTGGAGCGCCATCGATGAGGCGCCATTGTGCACCCGGTGGGATTCGAACCCACGACCCGTGGATTAAAAGTCCGCTGCTCTGCCAGCTGAGCTACAGGTGCATTTCGCCCTGGCGAGGCGGCCCCCGTCGATACCGGGGGGCCGCCGTGCCTGGAGCTACGCGGCAATCCGGCGGTGGGCCTCCCTGGCTTCCACTGGGATCCTGCGCGCTTTGGCCGTCTCCTTGACCGGAATCCGAAGAGTCAGGACGCCGTCGTCGTAGGATGCCTTAATTTTCTCCGTGTCCAGCGCCGCGCCGAGGATCAGTTGGCGGCTGAATACCCCGCGCGGCCGCTCCGCAGCAGGTCAAAAGCCACCATGAATGCCTGGTCCTCCCGCCACGCATCCATGGGCATCGCCGCCGGCCGCGCAGCCGTACCGAGGACCTGTTGGGCCAGCCTGTCCAGCTCGCGGAACGGATCGGTTTGCATCAACATGACTTCCCTCCTCGTCAGAGATGGGCCACCACATTCCCCCAGCCGATCTATATTGGCTGGTATAGATTTTTTACCACCGCTTTAACCACTCATCAAGAGGTGACTGAAGATTTTCCCCGATTCTCAGGGGACCTAGAGGCGCCGCCACACCCAAGGCTCGCGGGGAAGATCCAGCGTCCGGAACGCGGAGAGCGCAGATTCCAAAGTCCCGCCCGGCAGCCCCAGGGACTGCAGGATAAGATCGCGGACTCCCGCAGCGGCGACTCCTTCGCGGGACAGATCGGCCAGCGTCACCGCACCGTCGCGCTTGGCCAGCCGGGCGCCGTCGGCATTCACTACCAGCGGTACGTGCGCATATTCCGGAACGGGCATATGCAGGAGGGACGAAAGATAGGCCTGCCGCGGCGTGGAGGAGAGCAGGTCATCTCCCCGCACCACTTGATCTATGCCCTGGGCGGCATCATCCACCACCACCGCGAGGTTGTACGCGGTCACGCCGTCGTTGCGGCGCAGGACGAAATCATCCACCACACCGGTGAATTCCCCGTGCAGCACGTCCCGCACGGTGTACTCCGCTACCTCCGCCCGCAGCCTGATGGCCGCGGGCCGGTTGGAGCGCCTGAACTCAACCTCGGCCGGATCAAGGTTGCGGCACGTGCCGGGGTAGGCGCCTTGCGGTGCGTGCGGAGCGGAGGGCGCCTCCTGGATTTCGCGGCGCGTGCAGAAGCACTCATACGTGAGGCCCGCTGCGGTCAGCCGCGCAATGGCCTCGCCGTACACCTCGCCGCGGTCCGTCTGGCGCACGACGGCGCCGTCCCACGTCACGCCGATGGCCGCCAGATCGCGGAGCTGCTCAGCTTCCGCACCGGCACGCGCACGGTCCAGGTCCTCAACACGAAGCAGGAAGTCCCGGCCTGTGGATCGGGCGAACAGCCAGGCAAGAATGGCGGTACGGAGGTTGCCAACATGGAGTTCACCGGAGGGGCTGGGGGCAAAGCGTCCGGCTCGATTCATATAGCAACCCTACGCACAGGGATAACCGGGGGTCACGTCACGCCCGATGCGGGGCTCCCATGGGACCGGAAGTGACCCCGCGTAGCGGTAAGAGCCTTTGTCGCAGCCAGGAAAACACAAGAGCCCCTCAGCTACCGATGACGCCGGGAGATCCGGCGCCCGGGAGTTCAGGGGCTCTTGTCGTGTTTGCAGGATGACCGTGGTGTGAACAAGTGTCATCAGCGGCGGCCTCCGTGCGGGAGGCATTGTCCAGATTCCGGGTGGTGTGCCGGGGTTCCTGTAAGCCAGCGGTGCCGGCGGTAGCCTCGCACTGCTTTGTTGCCACTATTTGAGCAGACGCCATGCAGTTGGCACAACAGGCATAATGATGAGTAGTCAGACTGATCAATATATGCCGCTGTCACCAGCAGGGAGTGATCACATTGCAGCAACTGGACATCACCGACAAACGGATCCTCAGCGCCCTCGACGAGGACCCCCGGCTCCCCATCATGGTCTTGGCGCAACGCCTGGGCCTGGCCCGCGGCACCGTGCAATCACGTCTGGAGCGGATGAGCGCCTCGGGCGCGCTCCGCCCGAACAGCAGCCGCGTGCTGCCGTCCGCCCTGGGCCGCGGGGTGGCGGCGGCAGTGAGCGCCGAGCTTGACCAAAGCCATCTCAATGAAGCCATCGCCGCACTCCGCGAGATCCCCGAGGTCCTCGAGTGCCACGCTCCCGCCGGTGACACCGACCTGGTGATCCGCGTGGTGGCAACCAGCCCGGATGATCTGTACAGGGTGTCCGAGGAAATCCGCCTCTGCCCGGGGATCGTCCGCACGTCCACCAGCATGTTCCTGCGCGAGGTTATCCCTTACCGGACCACCGGGCTGCTGAAGAGCTAAGCCCTGCCGTGGATGCGGCGGAAAGGAACCGGGCGGCCAAAAACGGTTCCGCCGTCGTCCACGTGCCGCCCGCGCACGAAGCCCGCGCTGCTGTTTACGCCGGCTCTCTACACCGGCCTCCTACACCGGCGGCCCCGCGTTGGCCTTGAGGTTTTTCATCACCAGCGTGGACGTCAGCCGCTCCACCCCCGGAAGTGAAGTGAGTTCGGCGTCGTAGAAGCGCTGATACGCCGGGAGGTCCTCGGCGATAACCTTCAGCAGGTAGTCCGGTGACCCGAAGAGCCGCTGCGCCTCCACGATGTTCGGGGTGTCGGCTACGCGGTTTTCAAAGATCTCCATGGTGGAGCGGTCCACTTGGCGCAAGGTGACAAAGACGATCGCCTCGAAACCCAGTCCGACGGCGGCCGGATCGATGTCCGCCTTGTAGCCGCGGATCACTCCGGACGCTTCAAGGTCCCGCAGCCTCCGGTGGCACGGCGCCACCGTCAAACCCACCTTCGCGGCCAGCGCCGTGGCAGTCATCCGGCCATCCTCTTTGAGATAGCGCAAAATGTTTCTGTCGATATGGTCAATCACGCAATAATCTTACCGTTTTCTGTCCGAAGACGGCTAAATAGGTAAGCACTTATGGCGGCAAAGTTCGTAGGGTTTGTGCTGTAGATATTGGACAGGAGCCCGTCATGAATCCCCAGTTATTTTTCGCCTTTGTGCTGGTGGCCGCCGCCCTCGCCTGCACTCCCGGCGTGGACTGGGCCTATTCCATCAGCGCGGGCCTGCGGCAGCGCAGCTTTGTTCCGGCCGTTGCGGGACTTTGCGGCGGCTATGTCCTCCACACCCTACTGATGGTGGTGGGACTGGCGGCCCTCCTGTCCGGCCTGCCCGGCCTCCTCGGCTGGCTGACGGTGGCCGGAGCGGCGTACCTCCTGTGGCTGGGCATCAGCACCCTCCGTTCCTGGCGCGGGGCCTCCTTCAGTGCTGCAGACGCGGCAGGGAAGCCCGTGAACCAACTCCGGACCTTCCTCCAGGGCATGGGCACCAGCGGCATCAACCCCAAGGGCCTGCTGTTCTACGTGGCGCTGGTACCGCAGTTCGTCAGCCCGGAAGCCACCCTTCCGCTGCCGGTCCAGTCCGGGTTGCTGGGCCTGACGTTTGTCCTGCTGGCCGGAATCGTTTACACCTGCGTCGCGCTCCTGGCCCGCAAACTCCTGAAGTCCCGCCCCGGCGCCGCCCGCGCAGTCACGCTGGCCAGCGGGGTCATCATGGTTCTCCTCGGCGCGGTACTCCTGGCTGAGCAGGTTGCCCCGCTGATGGCCGGTCTGGCGCAGCAGTCCTGACGCCGGCTTCCTAAACGCCGCGCTCCATAAACCACTCGGTGAACCGGGACGCCCGACCGTCAGGCTCCAGCCGGATCACCCACAGGTTGTCGTAGCTGGGCCGGTCGCCCAAGTAGTGCGTGAAGCCCTGCACGAAGGCCAGGCCGCCGTCGATGCCCAGCAGGGTCCACTCAAAGGTCCATTCCTCGGGCTCATCCCGCGCCTTCAGCCAGCGGTCCACAATCTGCTCGCGGCCCCGCCAGGGGTCCTTGTCCTCCGGCCGGGTAGCGTAGACGGCGTCCTCGGTGAACAGCGCGCGGATATCGTCGGGTTCGTTGGTCTCCCACGCCGCAATGTACTTTTCCATCCAGGTCCGGACTGCGTCGCTCATGCCTCCGTTGTACCCCCGGCGCAGGCAGCCCACAAGGCGTCCGGCGCGCGAGGCTCATTTCCCGTCCAGGTTCTCCCACTCCTGCTCCCACAGCCTGCGCGCGTCCACATCCTTGCGGATCACCTCGAAGGTCTCCAGTTCCGCAGGACGGCCCCGCAGCCAGTCCCGCGGGTTGAGGGACCTCCGGCCGTTGTCCAGCACCAGCAGGGCACGGTCCGTCAGGGCGTCGTTGCGGAGCACAGGGTCCGTCTTGCGGCGGCGGAGCACCTCCTGGAGCACCTCCTGCGCCTTCGCGTGGGCCCCGAGACGCCGCAGTGCGCGGCCGCGGAGCAGCAGCAGCGCGGCCGACAGATCATCGGAATTGAGCAGGCCCTCGGTCCAGATCACCACTTCCTTGTCCCGCCCCAGCGCGCACGCCAGCGCGCACCGGGCCAGGGCTGAGGGCAACGACGGCGGCAACCCGGTGACCGTCTGCAGCGCCGCTTCCAGCTGCCCGGTTTCCCGCAGGGAGTGCGACAAGGCCAGGAAGACGGATTCCTGGCCGAACAGCACCGGGACTTCGACGCGTTCGGCAACCTCCACCCGGGTGACCACCCGCGTCAGGTACGTGGCCGCGTACTGGTTGGCGTCGTCGTCGTTCCTGATGGACAGGCCGCGCTGCAGGAGTTCGGAAGCGCGCAGGTATCCGCCGTGCTGGTAAGTCAGAAGGCCCGCCATGACGGAACAAAGCCCGGCCCAGCCCGGGTAGGTGCGGCCTAGGACGATGAGCCGTTCGGGTTCCTTGCTGTTGAAGATGGCGTGATGGACAGCTTTGGCCGCCCTGCCCGGCATCAGCTTGAGCCTGGGGACATCCCCGTCCACGGCGAGGAGCGCGGTATCGCGCCCGCCCAGAACGCCGTGGATCAGCCCGCCCACGCTGCCGGCCAGTTCCCGGACGGGGGTCCGCAGCTGCACATTGCCGAATGGTGTCAGGTCACGGGTGTCCCGGTAGATCGGCCCTCTGGCATCCCCCACGGTCATTCCTCCATGCTACGTGGATGGCCTCCGCGGACCCTAGGTAACCGCGGCGATCCAGAGTCCGATCACCCAGGTGCTGGCGGCCAGGCAGGCCAGGCCAAACTCCGCGAGCATGCCCAGGCCCGTGGCCTTCAAGGCGGCCCAGCTGGTGGTGGCTGCGGTGTGGATCTCCCGCGTGCGGCTCAGTTCGCTCAGGAGCAGCCCTGCCGCGAAGCCAATGAAGAGCCCCACCACGGGGATGATGAACATCCCGATCACGCCCGCGACCAGGCCCACCACCACGCTCCGGCTGGGGATGCCGTGCTGCTTGAGCTTCCGGCCGGTCAGTACGGCGCTGGCCGACATGCCGGCCACCACAAAGACCATTCCCACCGCAAAGATCACCCAGCCCAGCGATCCCGCACCGCCCCAGATGGCCCACGCCAGCAGGCTCAGGCCGATCAGGAAGCTGCCGGGAAGCACCGGGATGATGGTGCCGGCCACGCCCACCAGAATGGCAACGCCGCAGAGGGTGCTTACAACGGTTTCGGAGTTCATGAGCCCCAGTTTAGGGCGGCGGGACCCGGCAACCGGCACCGCGTTCCCGCCCGCTAGTGCGCCTTAACGCCCGACGGCGGCGCCTCCCTTCGAGAGGAGGCACCGCCGTCGGGCGTCAGGTCAGCGGGTGGCGGCTGAGGCTACTCGGCTTCCACGGCGGCGGCGACGGCGGCAGTTACTGCCGGGGCGACGCGCGGGTCCAGCGGGCTGGGCACGATGTAGTTCACGGACAGGTCCCCTTCGGCCAGTTCCGCGATGGCGCGTGCCGCGGCAAGCTTCATGGCGGGCGTGATCCGGCGGGCGCCGGCGTCCAGCGCGCCGCGGAAGATGCCGGGGAATGCCAGCACGTTGTTGATCTGGTTCGGGAAGTCGCTGCGGCCGGTGGCCACCACGGCGGCGTACTTGGACGCCACCTCGGGGAGGACTTCGGGGTCCGGGTTGGAGAGCGCGAACACGATGGAGTCGGTGTTCATCAGCTTCAGGTGTTCCTCGTCCAGCTTCGAGGAGGAGACGCCGATGAACACGTCGGCGCCGAGCAGCGCGTCGCCCGGTCCGCCGGTGACGCCGCGCGGGTTGCTGCGCTGGGCCATCTCTGACTTCTTGCTCTGCGCGTCGGCGGCGATGTCCGCCCGGTCACGGTTGATGACGCCCTTGGAGTCGAGCAGGACAACATCTTCGATTCCCGCGGTGAGCAGGATTTCGGCGACGGCGATGCCTGCAGCACCGGCGCCGGAGACCACTACGCGGAGGCCCTCGAGTTCGCGGCCGGTGACCTTGGCGGCGTTGGTCAGGGCGGCGAGAACCACTACTGCGGTGCCGTGCTGGTCATCGTGCATGACCGGGCAGTCCAGCGCCTCAATCAGCTTTTCTTCCAGCTCGAAGCAGCGCGGGGCGGAAATGTCCTCGAGGTTCACGGCGCCGAAGCTGGGGCGGAGCCGGACGAGGGTTTCCACAATCTCGTCAACGTCGGTGGTGTTCAGGACCAGGGGAATGGAGTCCAGCTCGCCGAAGGTCTTGAAGAGGGCGGACTTGCCCTCCATGACCGGCAGTGAGGCGCTGGCGCCGATGTTGCCCAGGCCGAGCACCGCGGTGCCGTCGCTGACCACTACCACCAGGCGCTGCGCCCAGGTAAGGGTCTTGGCGAGCTCCGGGTTGTTGTGGATGGCCCGGCTGACATCGGCCACACCGGGGGTGTAGGCGATGGAAAGGTCGCGCTTGTTGGCAAGCGGGACCGTGCTGGTGACCGAGAGCTTGCCGCCCTGGTGGGCGTCGAAGATCTCAGCTTCGGTCAGGGCAGTGGCTGCTGAATTGTCGGTCGTGGCAATTGCGTCAATGGACACTTCATTGTCTCCTGGGGCTAGCCGTGGCGTACGGCGCAGAATGGCTCAAGCGCAGGGAGGCTCAAGATGGTGGGGTTCGGCACTTCGCGGACCCAAGGGTGACGGGTCCGGGGTGAAGTCCTTGCAGCTGCGGGTTGCCAGCCACTCCGGTATTGCAATAGTAAACAGCGCCGATGGACGAAAAAGGCAGCGTCACGCGGCTCGGGCGGCGCCAAAACGATTTATCAGCCGTTTTTGTGATTTACATCACGCCATAAAGGCGTATTTAATCGCTTACCGGTCTAGACCAGTTACGCGGATCGGTGCGCGGCGCGGGTATTCGATGACACCGGCGCGAGCAGGGTGCAGGCCTTCTTCAGGTCCTCTTCGGCTTCAAACAGCGAGAGGCGGCGGTTGCGGACGGACTGGACCAGACCAGTGACTGTCAGCAGGAGCACGCGGGCCGCCACGGCGTCGTCGGAGGCTATGGCCACCGCTTTTTCGCTCAACTCGTCAATCTCCTGCAGGAGCTCCGTGGTGTCCCTGCCCTTGAGGTACACGCTGCGGCCCAGGCACTGTTCGACCGCCGGCTGCATCACCCGCATGTGGAAGATTTCCATCACCACGCCGGTGAGCGCGCGGCCGCCGAAACTGGCTGCCGACGTGCGGGCCCTGGCCTGGAGCTCATCCAGCTGCTGGCGGTACAGGGACAGCATGAGGTGGGTGGGTGAAGGGAAATACCGGTAAAGGGTGCCCAGCGGGACGCCCGATTTTTCCGAGATTTCCGCGAGGTCCACGGACTCCAGGCCCTTGCGGGCAAACCCTCCGGCGGATTCGAGGACGCGTGCGTAGCGCAGCCTCTGGCGGGGAGTAGCGGGCCGGGCGGCCATGGGCGGATGGTCGGGAAGGGTCTCGGGCATCAGCATTCCGGGGTAGTGAATTTGCGGTGCAGCGGCCGGTTGTTCCCCCATCCCGGGCGCCCTGCAGTCGGCGTCAACTATACGGCACGGGCCTGTTAGGGCAGGCCGTTCCGGATGGGGCGGGGCCACGGCAGCTCAGTCCACGCCCTTGATCTTGACCACGAACACGGCGCCCAGCAGCCCAATGACAGCCGCGGCTACGAATAACGTGACGTACCCGCCGAAGTACCTCACCGCGAGGAACGCGAGGCCGGTCGCGAAGACCTGCGGCAACGAGGCGGCCACGTTAATGACCCCCATATCCTTGCCGCGGTCGGCAGCCTGCGGCAGCACCTGCGTCAGCAGCGCAAAGTCAACAGCCTGGTAGGCGCCGAAGCCGATGCCCAGGATGGCGGCCCCCACCAGGGCGCCGGTCCACACGGGGAAGAACGCCATGGTGAGGCCGGCCATGGCGATCATGACGGAGGAGGCGATCACAAAGGGCTTGCGCTTGCCCACCCGGTCGCTCCATGGCCCCGCAATCACCGCAGTAACCATCACCAACACCGCATAAATGCCGGTCAGGATCAGGACTCCCAGCGCCGGGTTCTCCAGCTTGAGGATGTCCCCGAGGAAAAAGATCAGGTACACAATGGTCAGCTGGTTGCAGACGTTGACCAGGAAGCGGGTGAGCCAGGCCCAGGCGAAGTCCGGGTGGCGGGCCGGGCTGATCCAGAAGCCACGGAGGAAGCTGCCCCACGAGAACGGCGGCCGAAGCTCCCTGGGCAGCGGCGGGTCATTCCGGTGGAACAGGTATGGCAGCACGGAGAACAGCAGGGCGGCCGCGCACATGGTGTACCCCACCATGAAGTTTCCTGAAACCACCGCCCCGAAGACTGCACCCAGGAGGATGCCCGCCGTCTGGCCCAGGGCGGCCAGTCCCCCGACACCGCCGCGCTGCGGCACCGGCACCCGGTCCGGGACGGCGGCGGTGATGGCGGCGTAGGCGGCATTGGCGCCCAGTTGGACCAGGCACCAGAACAGCACCATGAGGGCAACGGCCGTGGCCCCGGACATTGCCAGCAAGGCAGCGGCGGCCAGGACGGCACCTGCCAGGACCCAGGGGGAACGCCGGCCGAAACCCGAGACCGTCCGATCGGACAGCGCCCCGAACAGCGGATTGGCCACCAGGGATACGGCGGCGCCACACCCCAGCACGAGGGAGGCGATGGCTTCCTTGTTGGTTTCGTCGATGCCAATGGCCTGCTCGGCGATAAAGACGTTGATCGGGCCGAAGAACGCGGCGTTGATGCCAACGTTGACCAGCACCAGCCCGGTCACCCAGCGTGCGGTGACCCTTTGCGTGGGCTCGGCGAGCGCCGCCGTCGACCTTTCCGTTCCGGAACCTGTCGCCGGGCTGGGATCCGCTGCTGCGGGTGTGTCGGGCAGGCTCATGGCTGGTTCCCCCTGGAACGGTTGGTGATGCTGAAAATCAGACTATCGTGGGCTTCATTACACCGCTTGTCACATGTCAAAACCGGGCACTGTGGCGGCCCGAACATGACGCACCGGACTTATGGAGACCCAATGAACGCACCGGCACCGAGCCCCCGCCCCACAGTCAACACCGCTGATCTGTACGACGAGCGCGGCGATGAACTCGCGTCCGTTTCCCTCCAGTTTCAGTCCCTGGGCGGGCGTTCCCACTTCAGCGGCCCCGTCCGGACCATCCGCTGCTTCCAGGACAACGGCCTGGTGAAGTCCACACTGGCCACCCCGGGCAACGGCGCGGTCCTGGTGGTGGACGGCGGCGGCTCCCTGGGCACGGCCCTGATGGGGGACATGATCGCCGAAAGCGCCGTCACCAACGGGTGGGCCGGCGTCGTGATTAATGGCGCCATCCGCGACCGTGCGGCCATCGCAGGGCTGGACCTGGGCGTGAAGGCGCTGGGCAGCAACCCGCGCAAGAGCGCCAAGGCCAGCGCCGGCGAAGTTGACGTGGATGTAGTGCTCGACGGCGTCACGTTCCGTCCCGGTGTGATGGTCTGGTGCGATCCGGACGGCATCCTCGTGGAGCGTTAGGTTCCCGCATCGGGAGGCGAGGTCCCGGCGCTATGGGGCCGGCTTAGCGCCGGGATGTCGCCCCTCGATGGGGACGCCAGGAAAAAATGGGATCCCGGGAACAACCAGGGAAGTAACATAGTTACTGAAAGCAACTATCAAGCTTAATTCAGCCATTTCCTTTCCTGGAGAAGCCATGTCCAAAACATCCGCCGTGCGTGCCGCCGGCGAAACCCTGACTCCGCGTCAGGTCGTCACCGTGATGGTGGGTCTGATGCTGGGCATGTTCCTGGCATCCCTTGACCAGACCATCGTGTCCACCTCGATCTACACCATCGCTAACGACCTCGACGGGCTGTCCCTTCAGGCCTGGGCCACCACGGCGTACCTCATCACGTCCACCGTCAGCACACCGCTCTATGGCAAGCTGAGCGACATCTTCGGCCGCCGCCCGCTGTACCTGACCGCCATCGTGATCTTCCTGGCCGGTTCGCTGTATGCCGGCTCGGTGCACTCGATGACGGAACTGGCCATCGCCCGCGGCGTGCAGGGCCTGGGCGCCGGCGGCCTGCTGGCCCTCGCGCTGACCATCATCGGCGACATTGTGTCCCTGAAGGACCGGGCCAAATACCAGGGCTACTTCATGTCCGTGTTCGGCATCTCCTCGGTCCTGGGCCCGGTGGTGGGCGGCGCGTTCGCCGGCTCCGCGAACATCCTGGGCTTTGACGGCTGGCGCTGGGTGTTCTTCATCAACCTCCCCATTGGCATCGCGGCGCTGACGGTGGTGTTCCTGTTCCTGCACCTGCCGGCCAAACACGTGAAGCAGAAGATCGACTACTGGGGCGCGGCGGCCATCACCCTGGCCATCGTGCCGCTGCTGCTGGTGGCCGAGCAGGGGCGCAGCTGGGGCTGGGCCTCGCTGAACGCGTTCCTCTGCTACGGGCTGGGAGTTGCGGGCATCGCCCTGTTCCTGCTCGCCGAAAAGCGCGCCGGCGACTACGCCCTGATCCCGCTCCGGCTCTTCCGCAACACCACGTTCGGGCTGTCCTCGCTGCTGAACTTCATCATCGGCATCGGCATGTTCGGGGCGATCGCCATGCTTCCGATGTACCTGCAGCTGGTCAAGGGGCTGACCCCCACCGAGGCCGGCCTGATGATGATCACCTTCACGGTGGGCATCCTGTTCGGCTCCATCACGGCCGGCCGGACCATCTCGGCGTCGGGCACCTACCGGATCTTTCCCATTCTGGGCACGGGCATCCTGACCGTTGCCGCGGTGACCATGGGCCTGTCCCTCGGGGTGGACACCGGCCTCTGGGTTCCGGGCGTGATCGCGGTGTTCTTCGGCATGGGTCTGGGTTTCTGCATGCAGCCCCTGACCCTCGCCATGCAGGTTTCCGTGCCCCCGAAGGACATGGGCGTGGGCACCTCGTCCGCGGCATTCTTCCGTTCCATGGGCGGCGCGGTGGGTACGGCCGTGTTCATCTCCATGCTGTTCAGCGTTGCGGCCAGCCGGATCGCGGACAGCATGAAGTCGGCCATGTCCAGCGCCGACTACCAGGCTGTCCTGAAAGATCCGGCGGTTGCCACGGACCCCGCCAACGCCAAGCTGTACGAGTTCTTCCAGAACGGCGGGTCGAACGATTCGCTGAACGACACCAGCTGGCTGCACTCCGCCAACAGCGTGCTCACCCGCCCCATCACCGAGGGGTTCTCCTACGCGATCGACGCCGTTATGCTCACTGCCGCGGTCCTGACCGGCATCGCCTTCCTCATCAGCTTCGCGCTGCCGAACAAGAAACTCACGGACCCGAAGGCAGCGCCGCGGGCAGACGCAGCTGCGGTGGCAGCGCACTGACTCCGGTGCGCTGAATCTGGGATTCCAGAACGGAGGACGACGACGGCGGGCCGCCCGCCGTCGTCGTCTCTGCTTTGGCCCTGCACGGGTTTCTAAGTGGAACGTTGGGCGGTGGCGTGCCACACTGTGTAGCGCGCGTGCGCCGGCCAGCTGGGCCGGCACTCCGGCCGACGATGTCCGCACCGCCACCACCCACCCCCAATGCAGGGAGCAGCATGCCCACGGTCCAGGAGCAGACATCCGCCAAAATACCGCAGCGGGTGATTTGGCTGGCACTAGCGGGGGCGGTGGGCGGCTTCCTGTTCGGTTTCGATTCCTCCGTGGTGAACGGCGCCGTGGATGCGATCAAGGATGAGTTCGCGCTCTCCGAGGCCGTGACGGGGTTCGCGGTGGCCATTGCCCTGCTGGGCTGCGCTGCCGGCGCCTTCCTCGCCGGAAAGGTCGCGGACCGCTACGGCCGCATCCCCGCGATGAAGCTTGGTGCTTTGCTGTTCCTGGTCAGCGCGATCGGGACCGGCTTCGCGTTCGGCGTTTGGGACCTGATCTTCTGGCGGCTGGTTGGCGGCCTGGGCATCGGCCTGGCCTCCGTGATCGCGCCTGCCTACATTTCCGAGATCTCGCCGCGGCAGGTCCGCGGCAGGCTGGCCTCGCTGCAGCAGCTGGCCATCACCACGGGTATCTTCGCCGCGCTGCTCTCTGACGCGCTGTTTGCCACCACTGCCGGCGGCGCGGACCAGGCGTTCTGGCTGGGCATGGAAGCCTGGCGCTGGATGTTCCTTGCCGCCGCCGTTCCCGCAGTGGTCTACGGCGTGATCGCCTACACGCTGCCTGAATCCCCGCGGTTCCTGGTGTTCCAGGGCAAGGAGGACGAGGCCCGGAAAGTCTTCAACTCGATCGTCGCGCCGGAGGAAGCGGACCGGCATATCCGCGAGATCCGGGACGCCATCGACGAGGACAAGGTGGCCGGCCAGAAGGGCTCGCTGCGTGGCAAAACGTTCGGCTTGCAGGCCGTGGTCTGGGTGGGCATCATCCTCTCCGTCCTGCAGCAGTTCGTGGGCATCAACGTGATCTTCTACTACTCCACCACCCTGTGGAAGGCCGTGGGCTTCCAGGAAAAGGACTCGCTCACCATCTCCGTGGCCACATCCGTCACCAACATCCTGGTGACCCTCGTAGCCATCGCCCTTGTGGACCGGATCGGCCGCCGCCCCATTCTGCTTGCCGGCTCCATCGGCATGGCGGTCTCACTGGGCACCATGGCGCTGGCCTTCTCCTCGGCCGTAGGTTCCGGCTCGGAGATCTCACTGCCCGGGGCCTGGGGTCCGGTTGCCCTCGTGGCCGCCAACGTCTTTGTGGTCAGCTTCGGCGCCTCCTGGGGGCCCTTGGTGTGGGTCCTGCTGGGCGAGATTTTCCCGTCCCGGATCCGCGCCCGCGCCCTTGGCCTGGCCGCCGCCGCGCAGTGGGTGGCCAACTTTGCCATCACCCTCAGCTTCCCCGTGATGGCCGCCGCATCGCTGCCTCTGACCTACGCCATGTACGCGCTGTTCGCCGCGGCGTCGTTCTTCTTTGTGATGTTCAAAGTGCCGGAAACCAACGGGATGTCGCTGGAGCAGGCCGAGACGCTGTTTGTGCCGAAGGGTTCCAGGAAGGCCTGACGGGCGGCTGCGGTGCCCCCGCCTTCCCCCCTCCCCCCGGCCCCCTCCGACGCTCTCTCACTTAATGCGCGTTTTTTGGCGACGCTCTCTCACTTGACGCGGGGATGCGTGGCCGCCTGAGGTGGCCACGCGCCGTCGTAAGATCGATTTCAGGCGCCGTTCCCGGCAGTGAAGTAGTTGTGCACCTCGTGGAAAGTCATCTTCGGCGGCCCGGCGAAACCGGCCTCCGCAGTGAGGGGGCCCATCTTGTCCCGGGCAAAGGCATCGAACTTCTCACGGGACTCCCAGACGTCGGTGACCTGCAGGCCCTTCTCTGTCATGGTCGCCCAATGGGAGAGGGATCCGGCGGGGCCGGGTCCGCCCGGCGTGAGCCCCATCAACCTGTTGACCTGGTCATATTGCTCAAGACCCGTACCCTCGAACTCCATGACTATTGCGACCGCCATAACGACTCCTTTGTCGGACAGGCCTACCACCAAGGCAGCCTGCGAACGGATAGATAGAGGCTTGTTTACGCCGCGCACCCGGAAGCGTCAAGAGGCGGCGAGAGCCGCGGGCGGCATTCCCGCCCCGGTCAGAGCGTGAGCTTCATGCCCTCGTGGCTCGCGTCAAAGCCCAGGCGCTCGTAAAACCGGTGTGCGGCCGTCCGGGACTTGTGCGTGGTCAGCTGTATCAGTGTGCACCCACGACGCCGGGACTCCCCGATTGCCCACCGCACCATCAGGTTCCCGAAGCCCCGGCCGCGGAGACTTCCGGCCACGCGGACCGCTTCGATCTGGGCGCGCCAAGCGCCGTGCCGTGAGATGCCGGGCAGGAAACTCAGCTGGAACGTGGCCACCACGGTGCCTTCACCGCTGCCGGATCCGGCTGTTCCCGGCGGCACCAACTCGCCAACAACCAGCAGGTGGGACGGGTCGGCGTCGATCGCTGCAAACGCGCGCTCGTAAGGCGCCATGTCCTCGCCCGCTTCACGGGCGGCGCCCATGGCGTCATCTGCCAGCAGCGCAACAATGGCAGGCAGGTCCGCGGGCGAGGCGTGGCGGAGGCGGAAGGTCCCGCCGTCGACTTCGGCAGTCAGTAAAACGGTGGGCGCATCTGGGTTCCGGGTCACGCCACCAGCATTCCATAGCCGCCGGTGTACGGTGGTACAGCTGATTTTGTAACCGCCGTCACCCTTACCGGCGGACCATCCGAAGGATTTTGCACATGTCTGACCAGACAACCACGGGGCAGAGAACTGCCTCCAGCCGGGACAGCGAGCCCCACCTTTCACGCTCGCTGAGCAACCGGCACATCCAGCTCCTGGCCATTGGCGGCGCGATAGGCACCGGCCTGTTCATGGGCTCCGGCAAGACCATTTCCGTGGCCGGCCCGTCCGTGATTTTTGTGTACATGATCATCGGCTTCATGCTGTTCTTCGTCATGCGCGCCATGGGCCAACTGCTGCTGTCCAACCTGAACTACAAGTCCTTCAGCGACTTCGCCGGCGATCTGCTGGGCCCCTGGGCCGGGTTCTTCACCGGCTGGACCTACTGGTTCTGCTGGGTGGTGACGGGCGTTGCTGACGTGATTGCGATCGCCGGCTACGCCAACGAACTGTGGCCCGGCATCCAGCTGTGGGTCCCCGGCATCGCCACCATCGTGATCCTGCTGCTGCTCAACCTGCCCACCGTCAAAGCGTTCGGTGAAACCGAGTTCTGGTTCGCGCTCATCAAGATTGTTGCCATCGTTGCGCTGATCGTGGTGGGCCTGGTGATGATCTTCACCGGCTTCACCTCCAACGCCGGCACGGCAAGCTTCACCAACCTGTGGAGCCATGGCGGTTTCTTCCCCAAGGAGTTCATGGGCTTCGTGGCCGGCTTCCAGATCGCCGTTTTCGCATTTGTGGGCATTGAGCTCGTGGGAACCGCCGCCGCCGAAACCAAGAACCCGGAGCACAACCTGCCCCGCGCCATCAATGCCATTCCCCTGCGCGTGATGCTGTTCTACGTAGGCGCCCTCATCATCCTGATGTCCGTTACGCCGTGGACCGAGTTCCAGGCCGGCCACAGCCCGTTCATCGGCATGTTCTCCCTCGCCGGCCTGGGCATGGCCGCGATGGTGGTCAACCTGGTGGTGCTGACGTCCGCGATGTCCTCCGCCAACTCCGGCATCTACTCCACCTCCCGCATGGTGTTCGGGCTCGCCCAGGACGGTGACGCCCCCAAGCTTTTCGGCCGCCTCTCGAGCCGCAAGGTTCCGCAGAACGCCCTGTTCCTGTCCTGCGTGCTGCTGCTCGCCGGCGTCGCCCTGCTCTACGCGGGCAAGGACGTTGGCGTGGCGTTCGACATGGTCACCACCGTCTCCGCCGTCTGCTTTATGTTCGTGTGGTCCATCATCCTCGCCAGCTACCTCGCCTTCCGGAAGCGCCGGCCGGAGCTGGCCAGTGCATCCACCTTCAAGATGCCCGGCGGGATTCCCATGGTGTGGGTGGTCTTCGCGTTCTTCGCGTTCCTGCTTTGGGCGCTGACCACGCAGCCGGACACACTGACGGCGCTGCTGGTGACTCCGGTGTGGTTCGCGGTGCTGGGCGGGGCCTATGCCCTGGTCCGGAGGACACCGCTGCACCAGGCCCGCGTGGCCGAGTGGAAGGCAATGGCCGAGGCTGAAACCTCCGCCGCCGCCGCTGCCAACCAGCCGGCCTGACCCCACCGGCCCTACCCTCCCACCCACCCCCACCCCGGACGCTCTCTCACTTGATGCGGGTTTTCCGGCGACGCCCCCTCACTTAATGTGGGTTTTCGGCAAACCCTCTCCCACCGGCTTGGCGGGAGAGGGTTTGCCGTACCCGGTACTTGGCAGCGCCGGCTCCTCAGCAATCCACGGCGCGCCTCCCGCGGACTAGACCCTCCACGTCAGACAGAAACGAAGCCGCCGGCGGCACTCAAGGTGAGTGCCGCCGTCGTGCGCTTAAGTGCGCCAGCGTTTCGGAGAAACCCGCATTAATGAGAGAGGGTTCCAGGAAAACCCGCATTAGGTGAGAGAGCGTTTCGGGAGGGGTCAGGCGAAGTAGACGCCGATGCGGTTCCCGTCGATCTCCTCGATACGGATGTCGATGTCGTACACGTCGTGCAGCATGGCGGCCTGCATGATCTGCGCCGGGCTCCCCTGGTGGATGAGCCGGCCGTCCTTCATGCCCAGGATGGTGTCCGAGTAGCAGGACGCGAAGTTGATGTCGTGGACCACCAGGACGATGGTTTTGCCCAGGTCGTCGGCCAACCGGCGCAGCAGCCGCATCATCTCCACCGAGTGCTTCATGTCCAGGTTGTTCAGCGGCTCGTCCAGGAGCAGGTATTCGGTGTCCTGCGCGAGGACCATGGCGATGTAGGCGCGTTGCCGCTGGCCGCCGGAGAGCTCGTCCACGAACTTGTCCGCCATGGCGCCCAGGTCCAGATGCGCGATGGCCTCCTCCACCTTGGCCAGGTCCTCCACCGTGGGCTGGCCGCCCGAGTGCGGGAACCGGCCGAACGCCACCAGGTCGCGGACGGTCAGCCGCATGGTCAGGTGGTTCTCCTGGCGGAGGATGGCCAGTGTACGGGCCAGGTCGCGGCTGGGCGTGGCCGTAATATCCAGCCCGGCCACCGAGACAGCCCCTGATTCCAGCGGCTGGAGCCGGCTGATCAAGGAGAGCAGCGTGGACTTGCCCGCGCCGTTGGGCCCGATGATGGACGTGATGCCGCCGCGGGGTATCACGCAGCTGACGTCGTCGAGGACCTGCTGGCCGCCGTAGCTCTTGGAGACGTTCCGGACGTCAATCATTTCAGCGAGCCTTTCAGCAGGAGGTAAAGGAAGAGGATGCCGCCGGCGAACTCGATCACAACGCTGAGCGCGGTGGCGAAGCCGAAGACCCGTTCCAGGATCAGCTGTCCGCCCACCAGCGCGACAGCACCGATGAGCACCACGATGGGGATCAGCCGGGCGTGGTTGAAGGCGCGGCACAGCTGGTAGCCGAGGCTGACCACCAGCAGCCCGAAGAAGGTCACGGGACCCACGAGTGCGGTGGAAACGGCCACCAGCAGGGAGCATGCCAGCAGGATCCGCATGACTACGCGGCGGTGGTCCACCCCCACGTTGATGGCCAGGTCGCGGCCCAGCGCCAGGACGTCCAGGGTGTGCCGGGCCCGCCACACGGGGATGCAGACGGCGCCGATGATCACGGCGGAGACACCCAGCAGCGCCGGATCCACGTTGTTGAAGCTGGCGAAAAACAGATCCTGCAGGATGATGAATTCGCTGGGCTCCATCAGCCGCTGCAGCAGCGAGGAGAACCCGCGGAAGAGGCTGCCCAGGATGATGCCCACCAGCAGCAGGAGGTGCAGGGACCGGGTGGCGCCGGTGAACATCCAGCGGTACAGGAGCGCGCTGAAGGCAACCATCAGGACCACCTCGACGCCGAACTGCAGCGTAGGCGGCGCTGACGTGACTGCCGCGGCACTCACGGTAAAGACGAGCGCCGTCTGCACCAGGATGTAGAGCGAGTCGAAGCCCATGATGGAGGGCGTGAGGATCCGGTTGGCGGTGACGGTCTGGAACAGCAGGGTGGAAACCCCCACGGCGACGGCCACCAGCAGCATCGCGGCCACCTTGAGGGCGCGGCGGGGAAGCACGTAGCCCACGTTGCCCTTGAGGTCGCTGAAGAGGAAGAACACGACGGCGGCAACGGTGGCGGCGGCCAGGAGGCCGATGACGAGCCGCAGCGGGGCAGTCCTGATGCGGTTTCGCAGGGACGCTGCGGGACGCGTGGCGCCTTTCCCGGCCACCTCAGCCGGGTCCGGAGGGGCGGCAGGGGCGGGAGTTTCAGGCATTGCGCTTCCTCAGGATCAGGACCAGGAACAGGATGGCGCCCACCACGGCCATCACCATCCCCACCGGAACTTCATAGGGATAGCGGATGGTCCGGCCAAGGATGTCGCAGACCAGCACAAAGCCGGCCCCGAACACGGCCGTCCACGGCACGGCCCGGCGCAGGTTGTCGCCGAACAGGAGCGAGACGATGTTGGGGACCACCAGGCCCAGGAACGGTACGGCGCCCACGGTGGTCACCACCACAGCGGAGATCAGCGAAACGATAACCAACCCCAGGCGCATGGTGCGGTTGTAGTTCAGGCCGAGGTTGGTGGTGAAGTCCTCCCCCATGCCGGCCACGGTGAACCGGTCGGCGGCCAGCAGCCCCACGAGCATCAGGGCGGCCACAATCCACAGCAGCTCATAGCGGCCGCGGAGCACCCCGGAGAAGTCGCCAATCATCCAGTTGCTCAGGGTCTGCAGCAGGTCGAACCGGTAGGCGAAGAACGTGGTCACGGCGGCGATGACCCCGCCGAGCATGATGCCCACCAACGGGATCAGAAGGGTGTTGCGGGTGGGCAGTCGCCGCAGGATGGCCAAAAACAGTGCCGTGCCTATGACTGCGAAAACACTGGCGACGCCCATCCGAAGGAGGATCGGCGCCGTCGGAATGGCCACCGTGACCACCAGGATGCCCAGCGTTGCGGATTCGACGGTTCCCACGGTGGAGGGTTCCACAAACCGGTTCCGGGCCATCAGCTGCATGATCAGTCCCGCCACGGCCACCGACATTCCGGCGAGGATCACGGCCAGGGTCCGGGGCACGCGGGAGATCCAGAAGATGTCGACGGCGGCCGGGTCGCCCGCCAGCAGGGCCGGCAGTGACACGTCGCTGACCCCCACGAACATGCTGACGGCCGCGAGTGCCAGCACAACGGCCGCGGCAGCGACCAGGCCTGCGTATTGGCGGGCCCGGCCGCGGCTAACGGGGGCGACGGTCCGCACCGCCGTGGTTGTCATGATTCGAACGTCAGTTTCTCAGGCTCCGTCAGCAGTCAGGCGCGGGCTCAGGCCACCGAATCGGCAACGGCATTGACCATCGCTTCAACGTTGTTCAAGCCGTAGCCCACGATGTACCAGGCGGCGGGGTCCAGGCTGATGATCTTGTTGTTCTTGGCGGCGTTGGTGGACCGGACCAGTTCGTTGTCCAGGACGGGGTTGGCGCCGGCAGCCTCGGAACCGATGGCGGTGTCGCGGTTGATCACGTACAGGAGGTCGGGGTTGACCTGCTTGATGTATTCGAAGGACACGGATTCGCCGTGGCTTCCGTCGGCCTTGACGTCGGCTGCAGTGGGGACCCCCAGGACGTCGTGGATGAGGCCGAAGCGCGAGCCCGCGCCGTAGGCGGTGACCTCCCCGCCGGAGGTCAGCACGATCAGGCCCTTGCCGGCATCAGCTGCCTTGGCCTTGGTCGCGGCGATGGTGGCGTCCACGCCGGCCAGCTTGGCGTCAACTTCCGCAGTCTTGTTGAAGATGGCGCCCAGTTTCTTCGTCTGGTCCTTGAAGCTTTCCATCGGGCTTGCGGCATCGATGGACAGGTCGATGGTGGGCGCGATTTTGCTCAGTTCCTCATAGGCGCCGGCGGTGCGGCCCGAGATGATGATGAGGTCCGGCGCGCCGGCGCTGACGGCTTCGAAGTCGGGTTCCTTGAGCGAACCGATCTTCTCGTACTTGGCGTCAGCGTACTTCGAGAGTGAAGCCGGGTAGCTCGCCTCCGGCACCCCGGCCGGTTCGACGCCGAGCGCATCCAGGGTGTCCAGCACGCCGAGATCGAACGTGAAGACCTTCTCCGGGTTGACCGGCACGTTGGCCGTGCTGCCCTGGGCGTGTTCCACCGTGATGCCGGCCGCTGCCTCAGATGCGGGCGTCGCGGTGGCGCTGCCGCCGCACGCGGTCATGCTCAGCAGCGCAGCTCCCGCAGCCAGTGCCCCCAGGTAGCTCGAAAGCTTCTTTTTCACGTCAATCTCCAGTCCGCTAATAACGTCACGTGTTTGTTGCCTAATGTCCCTGAACTCTATAAGTAAGGTAAGGCTAACTTCAAAACGTCAGGCCGGTTTCCGGAAATAAGTGAGCGGCATCACAACGCACGACGCCGGCACTCGGGTGAGTGCCGGCGTCGTGCTTTAGTGCGGGAGGGTTTCGGAAAAACCCGCATTAAGTGAGAGAGCGTCCGGGGTGGGAGGCGGCGGGTGAGGACCGCAGACGGGTCAGGCCGGGGCCTTGGCTCCTTCCGCCTGCCGCTCCTCCACGAGCGTGGACACGGCGGCGAACAGCGGGTGCTCGGGGGCTAGCCCGGTGATCTGCGCAGTCGCATCCGCAGGGGACGAGGCCGCCAGGATCTGCGCCAGCTCTGTTGCTTCGGCATCCGCGGGATCGTTGAAGCGCAGGGCCGCGGCAATGGCACCCAGCAGGGCCTCAGGCACAATCCCGCGCTCCGCCAGCTCGGCAGCCGGACCGATGAACCGCTCGTGCCGGCTGAGTTTCCGCAGCGGCGCGCGGCCTACGCGGGTCACGGTATCGGGCAGGTGCGGGTTGGAGAACCGGACCAGGATCTTCTGGACGTAGGCTTCCTGCTCATCGTTGCTGAACCCGTGTTTGGCCACGAGCAGCTGCTTGGTCTCCTCCAGGACCGCCCGGACGTCCTCCGCAACGTCCTGATCGGCCATGGCATCGGAAATCTTCTCCAGCCCGGCCTCGAACCCGAAGTACGCCGCGGAGGCATGCCCGGTGTTGACGGTAAAGAGCTTCCGCTCAATGTAGGGCGAGAGATCGTCCACAAACGTGGCACCGGGAATCACCGGCGCCGCGTCACCAAAGGCGCTCCGGTCGATGACCCACTCGTAAAACGTTTCCACCGTTACATCCAGGCCCTGGCCGGGTTCCTGGTTGGGCACGATCCGGTCCACGGCGGTGTTCGCGAACACCGCCAGTGAATCCAGCGAACCGGCGGCGTCGTCCCAGAGCGCAGCCACCTCGTCCCGCAGGATGTCCGTGGCGTTGATGGCATTTTCACAGGCCATCACCTGCAGCGGCGCCAGCCCGGCCTCCCGCGCGGCGATGCCCTTGGTGATGGCGGGCGCCACGAACTTCAGGATGTGCGGCCCCACCGCGGTGGTGACGATGTCCGCCGTCGCGATTTCCCGCACCAGCTCCGCTTCCTGGGTGGCCGAATTCAGCGCCCGGAAATTGTCCACGGTCCGGACGGTCGGGTTCTCCCCCACCTCGTTGACGTTGTAACTGTCAGCTGCCGCCAGCTGGTCAATGAGGGCCTCTGCGACGTCGGCGAACACCAGCTCATAGCCCGCCTGGTGCAGCAGAAGCCCCACGAACCCGCGGCCGATGTTTCCGGCGCCAAAATGTACGGCCTTCACTATGCGTTGACCTTTCCGAACAGGTCCAGGACTTCTTCGACCGACGTGGCGGCCTCCAGCTGGGCCACCTGGGCCTTGTTGGTGAAGACCTTGGCGATGGAGGACAGGATCTGGAGGTGCTCGTTGTTGATGCCGGCCACGCCCACCACGAACTTGACCTGCTTGCCGTTCCAGTCGATGCCGTCCGGGTAGCGGATCACGGACACGGCGGACTTCATGATGTGGTCCTTGGCGGCGTTGGTGCCGTGCGGGATGGCCAGGAAGCTGCCCATGTACGTGGACACCGACTCCTCGCGTTCGTGCATGGCTGCGATGTAGCCCTCATCCACGGCGCCGCGGTCCAGCAGGAGCCGGCCCGCTTCGTCAATGGCGGCATCACGGGTGGTTGCGCGGCCGTTGAGGATGACGCTGTCCGCCACCAGGATGTCCGACGGCGGCGCGGCTGCGGCAGGTGCCCCGTCCACGGGAGCGTTGGCAACGTGCGCGCCATGGCCGGCCGCGGCGGTTCCGGCACCCGCGGCTGCTGCTGCAACCGGGACACCTGCTGCGCCTGAACCCGAGGCGCCGGCCGTTTCAGCCTCGCCGCCCCCGGCTTCGGGTGAGTTGCTTTCCTTGACCAGCTCCACGATTTCGTCGTAGCGGGGGCTATTCATGAAGTTGTCCACGGAGAAGTGCACCGCGCTCGAGGTGGCCGGCTTGGCCCGCTCGGTGAGGTCCTGGTGGGTAATGACGACGTCGTAGGTGTCGCTGAGGTTGGCGATGGCCGAGTTGGTGACCTTGACCTCCGGGAACCCGGCAGCCTTGATCTTGTTCCGCAGCACCGAGGCGCCCATGGCACTGGAGCCCATGCCGGCGTCGCACGCGAACACAATGTTCCGCACCGGGCCGGCCAGCACGGCCGTTCCCACGCCGCCGCCTGCACCGGCGCCGGTCAGGACCGAGGAGACCGAGCTCTTCTTGCCCTTCATGGCCTCCATCTTGGAGGTGGCGTCGTTCAGGTCAACCTCGTCGCTGTGCTTGGTGGTCTTCAGGATCACGGAAGCCACCAGGAAGGAAACCGTGGTGGCGAGCAGCACCGCGAGGATCACCCCCACGTAGCTGTCGCGGGACGTCTGGGCGAGGACTGCGAGGATTGAACCAGGTGCTGCCGGCGCAACCAGGCCGGAGCCGGTGAGGGCCAGCGTGGCAATGCCGGTCATGCCGCCGGCGATCGAGGCGAGGATCAGCAGCGGGCGCATCAGGACGTAGGGGAAGTAGAT
Organism: Pseudarthrobacter sp. IC2-21; assembly: GCF_034048115.1. NCBI lineage: Bacteria > Bacillati > Actinomycetota > Actinomycetes > Micrococcales > Micrococcaceae > Pseudarthrobacter > Pseudarthrobacter sp. IC2-21. Next base: position 4,087,130 of record NZ_CP139145.1, read on the forward strand.
CTCGTGGATGCCGCCGAGGAAGTGGATGAGAGCCGCGCCAGGAGCCGAAGCCTTGGCCACACCCTTGCCGAAGAACATGTAGGCCAGCAGGATGCCCAGGCCGGGGCCCGGGTTTGCCTCAAGCAGGAACAGGATGGACTTGCCCTGCTGAAGCGACTGCTGGATGCCCAGCGGGGTCAGCACGCCATGGTTGATGGCGTTGTTCAGGAACAGGACCTTGGCCGGCTCAATAAAGATGCTGGTGAGCGGGAGAAGGCCGTTGTTGACCAGGAACTGGACCACGTTTCCTGCGCCCGTGCTGAACGCCTGCACCAGCGGGGAGATGCCATAGAACCCGAGCATGGCCAGGAAGGCGCCCCAGATGCCGGCGGAGAAGTTGTTCACCAGCATTTCGAACCCGGGCCGGATCTTGCCGTCCCACAGGGAGTCGATCTTCTTCATGGTCCAGCCGCCGAGGGGGCCCATGATCATGGCGCCGATGAACATCGGGATGCCGGCGCCCACAATGACGCCCATGGTGCCGATGGCGCCCACCACGCCGCCGCGGACGTCATAGACCATCCGGCCGCCGGTGTAGGCGATCAGCAGCGGCAGCAGGTAGGTGATCATCGGGCCGACCAGGCCAATGTTCGGCTTCCCGTCGGTTTCGCCGAAACCTCCCAGGCCCGGCACCGGGATCCAGCCCTTTTCGATGAAGAGGGCGGTGATGAGGCCCCAGGCGATGAATGCCCCGATGTTGGGCATGATCATTCCGGACAGGAACGTCCCGAACTTCTGGACGCCGACCCGCACGCTGGTGCGGGGTTTTGCAACTGTCTGCGTTGCCATGTGATTTCCTAACCGTCTTTCCTGCTGCTGCGCAGGATGGGTCCGATATTTACGACGACGTGCTGGTGGAGATTCGGTGGAGCCATTCGAGGAACAATTTCAGTTCTGAACTTGATAGTTGGTCCGAGTGCGACGCCTGAAGTGCGGCATTCAGGGCGATCGCGGCCACCACCACCGAGGACCTGCCCGAGTCTTCCCGGGATGTTCCGGCGGCCTGCTCCGTGGACACCGCAAAGATCATGGCATCCCGGGTCATGGTGGACAGTTCAAGGTTCCGTTCAGCGGCGGGCTCCGCTATCAGCATGAGCGTCACGCCCACGTTGGCGGCCAGGATGGACCTGGCTGCTTCCCGTGGCTGGACGTTCAGCTGGCCCGCAGCCGCTGCCTTGGTCAGCATTTCCTCCAGCAGCGCCTCCGCGTCGGCGACGATGGCGGGACGGCTTTCCGGGCGGATATTGCCGAACATGACCAGGTACAGTTCCGGCTGTTTCAGCCCAAACAGGACGTGGTTGTCCCACATCCGCCGGATATCCTCTAGCGGCTGTCCGGACGGGGCGAAATCTCTCTCACCCGCTACATACTCCTCAAAACCTGCGGCCACAACGGCGTCGAAGAGACCTTCCTTGTCACCGAAGTGGTGGTACAGGGTGGGCGCCGTGACGCCCGCCAGCTGGGTGATCTGGCGGGTGGAAACGGCTGCCCCGGCTGAATTTGCCAGCAATTCGGCTGCTGCTCGCAACAGTCGCATTTTGGGGGGAAGCTGGCCATCCAAACTCATAGCCGCTACCCTATCACCTATAGCATTGCTATATGAACTGAATCACATACAATTTTTTCAGGCACGTTTCCACCGCCGCACGCAGCAGTCGCGGCACCCCGGCATGGCGCCGGGGATGTTCCGGGACGCGCCTGGCTACCGGCAGAGAACGAGGACCTTCAGTGCAGACCTTTTCAGGAGTAGGCGTCAGCCCCGGCCGCGTCATCGGAACCATCCGCCAAATGCCCAAACCGATCAGCGAACCCCCCGCGGGCGAGCAGCTGGCGCCCGGCACTTCCGCGGAGGAGGCCACCGCCGCCCTGAAGGCGGCGGCCCAGGCGGTGCACGATGAACTGAAGGCCCGTGCCGCGCACGCCACCGGTGACGGCAAGGCGGTCCTGGAAGCCACGGCACTGATGGCCAAGGACACCATGCTGATCAAGGGAGCGGCCAAGCTGGTGGCCCGCGGCACCTCGAGCGAGCGGGCCATCTGGGAATCAGGTTCCTCGGTCTCGGAAATGCTGCACAACCTCGGCGGCTACATGGCTGAGCGCGCCACCGACGTCCTGGACGTCCGCGCCCGGATCGTGGCCGAACTCCGGGGCGTTCCGGCGCCCGGCATTCCCGCCTCCACCACCCCCTTCGTCCTGGTGGCAGAGGACCTGGCGCCGGCCGATACCGCCACCCTGGACCCGAACAAGGTCCTTGCACTCGTGACGGCAGGCGGCGGCCCGCAGTCCCACACGGCCATCATCGCCCGCTCCCTCGGCCTACCCGCCGTCGTTGCGGCCGTGGGCGTTGACGAACTGCCGGACGGTACCGAAGTGTTTGTGGACGGCGCCGCGGGCAGCATCACCTCCGATCCGGACGACTCCTTCCGCGCAGCCGCGGAGGCATGGGCGGCAACGGCTTCCTTGCTGTCCGAGTTCACCGGCACGGGCACGACGGCGGACGGTCACCTGGTGCCGCTGCTCGCCAACGTGGGCGGCGGCAAGGACGCGGAAGCCGCCGCGAAGCTGGGAGCCCAGGGCGTGGGACTGTTCCGCACCGAATTCTGCTTCCTGGAACGGGACACCGAACCCAGTGTGGAAGAGCAGGCCGCCGCCTATAAGAGCGTCTTTGACGCTTTCCCGGGCAAGAAGGTGGTCCTGCGGACCCTCGACGCCGGCGCCGACAAACCCCTCCCGTTCCTGACTGACTCCACGGAACCCAACCCCGCGCTTGGCGTCCGCGGCTACCGCACGGACTTCACCACCCCCGGTGTCCTGGACCGCCAGCTCGAAGCAATCGCACTGGCCGAGAAGCAGTCCGAAGCGGACGTGTGGGTCATGGCCCCCATGATCTCCACCGCCGAAGAGGCCGCCCGCTTTGCCTCCATGTGCGCGGACGCCGGCATCAAAACCCCCGGCGTCATGGTGGAGGTCCCGTCCGCCGCCCTCACCGCCGAAGCCATCCTTCGCGAGGTGGCCTTCGCGAGCCTCGGCACCAACGACCTCACCCAGTACGCCATGGCCGCCGACCGGCAGCTGGGCCCCCTCGCCAACCTGAACACCCCGTGGCAGCCGGCCGTCCTCCGCCTGGTGGGACTCACCGTGGAAGGCTCCCGCGCGGAAGGCAACAACAAACCTGTTGGCGTCTGCGGTGAGGCTGCCGCCGACCCGGCCCTCGCCGTCGTCCTCACGGGGCTGGGAGTCAACACGCTGTCCATGACCGCGCGGTCCCTCGCCGCCGTGGCGGCGGTGCTGAAGACGGTCACGCTGGCCGAGGCGCAGGAACTGGCCAAGCTGGCGCTGTCCGCGCCGAGCGCCACCGAGGCCCGGGCCTGGGTGCGGGAGAAACTTCCCGTGCTCGAAGAACTCGGGCTCTAGGCAGCCCGCCCCGCCGTTGCCCACCACCGCCACAGCATCAACCAGGAGGAACCATGCCCGAACGCATTGCCACCATCGCCAGCCGCTCCGGCCTGCACGCCCGCCCCGCTGCACTTTTCGCTGAGGCGGCCGGAGACGTGGGAGTGGACGTCACCATCGCCAAGCAGGGCGAACCGGAAGACGAGGCACTGGACGCATCCAGCATCCTGTCCCTGATGACGCTCGGTGCCGCGAAGGGCGATGTGGTGGTGCTCCGGGCCGAAGGTGACGGCGCGGACGCGGCGCTGGATTCGCTCGTAAAGCTGCTGGAAACGGACCTCGACGCGGAGTAGGCAACGCCCAAGGTACGACGCCTGGCTGGGGGGTCAGGCGATGACGCCGAAGCCGTCCGCCGCCCTGGCCCAGCTGGTGATTGCTGCAGCTGCCGGGCCGGTGGCGGTGTGCTGGAAAACGTGGCCATGGCCGGGGATCTCGGTCAGGCTGCCCCGGGGTGCCCGGTCCGCGAGCCGCCGGCACCATTCCCGGTCAGCCACCGGGTCCTGGCTGCCCCGAAGGACCAGCACCGGCTGGCCCACGCCCGGAACCCTTGCCTCCATGGGGTAGTCCATCATGACGGGCAACTCGGTGAGGTACCAGCGGGGGCCGGCGCGGAAGTAGTCGGAAAAGACCAGTGCATTCGCGGAGATGCTCTCGCTGAACATGGCGTCGCGGGTCAGCGCAAGCGCCTGCTGCACAACGGTCCGCCGCCGGGGGTCGACGACGGGGCCCATCAGCACCACGCCGTCCACAAGGTCCGGCTCCTGCAGGGCGAGTTCCACCGCGTGCTGGGTTCCCATGGAATGACCGATCACCACACAGGACCTCACCCCGGCCGCGGCAAGCCCGGCACGGACAAACGCCGCATACTCACCCACCGGAACCTGGCGGCGCGGCCTGGGCGCATCGCCGAACCCGGGGAGGTCGAAGGAGTGGACATCGGCGCCGCGGGCCAGTTCCTGGTGTAGTCGTGCGAGGTACCGGTGCGAAACGCCGATCCCGTGCAGCAGGACGTAGGTCCTTCGCGGGGTATCGGCGGCAGGTCCCACGGAAGAGTAAAGCCGGCCTGACAGGCCGCCGGCCTCGATGTCCCTGCCACCGTTAAGTTTCACCCAGCGAGCATACCGCCGGCCCGTCCCGGCGCCGGTTAGGCTGTTGGCATGGCACTGATAGCTCCCCGGATGACGCCCGGCCTGCCGGCGGAGGACGCCGCCAAACTGCGGCAGGCACTCGAAGGCGGCCATGACATCACCGTCTTTGTGGATGGCACGGTCCACCGGCTCACGCCCCAGGCGAGGGACGCCGTCGTCGATCTTCTCAGTAGGTTCGGGCGCGGCGAAGCGGTAACCGTAAGCAGCGTGGAGGAAATGCTCACCACCTCACAGGCCGCGGAGCTCGCCGGGATTTCACACACGTTTCTGCGCAACATGACCGATCGCGGCGAGATTCCCGTGGAATACCGCGGCACGCACCGCCGGATCAGGCTGGCCGCCATCATGGCCTGGCTGGAGCAACAAAAGAAAAACGAGCACGCGAAGCAGGCCGAGCCCACAAAACAGCCCGCGGAATCGTCCTAGATCCGGGGCCGCGCGGCCCAGCGGCGCATCTTCAGCGCGGCGTGCAGTTCGAGCCTGGGCATCCCTTTCAGGGGGTCGACGCCGAGGAGCTGGCGGATGCGGCCCAGGCGGTTGTAGACGCTGCTGCGGTGGAGGTGGAGTTTGGCGGCCACGTCCTGGATCGAACCATCGTTATCGTAAATAAGCTCCAGGACCGGCAGTAGCTCGTGGTTCCGGTCGTGGTCCTCCAGCATTCGGACGTAGACGGATCCGGTGTCCGTCCAGGCCCCGGCTCCTCCGCCGGCCGATGCCAGCAACTGGTAAACGCCCGTGGCCCGGCAGTCCACCAGTTCGCCGAGCTGCGGATCCACGGCGGCCGCCTGCGCTGCCTGCCGGGACTGCCGGTAGGCCTCGGCCAGTTCGCGCGGCCGCGCAAAGCCCTCGCTGATGCCCAGGATGATGCGGTGCACCGGCCGGCCCGAGCGTTTGGCGAGCTCAAGCTGGTAGTGGACCAGCACCTGGGCGTGGTTGGCGCGCCCCACGGACTCGCTGAACAGCACCACGGAGTGGGTTTCCGTGCCCGCGCTGAACAGCGCCATGTCCACCCCCACCGTGGCCTGCAGGGCGGCCGATCGGTGAATCAGCGTGGAGGCGATGGGGTCCGGGCCGCCAGCCCAGCCATCGGCGTCGAGCACTGTCACCATCTGCCAGGGACCCTTGCCTTGGATTTCCTTCCACCCGGCCACGGCGGCTACGGCGTTGGCCTCGCCGGCGCAGGCCGCCAGGAATTCCCGTTCCCGGCTGCGCCGGAACTCCGACTCGGCCGTGTTGGAATCCAGGAGGAGGCCGGAAAGCAGTTCGATCTCGCGGGTCACCTCCGGAAGCTGGGAGAGGATTGCCGCCGGGTTCTCCTCGGCTGAGTCCTGCTGCACCCAGAGATACCCCACGCGGAACCCGCGCACCATCAGGGGAACACAGACCCGGCCCAGCATGCCCAGCTCCGCGTTGGCGGGGAGCACCACGGGGCGGACCGCTGTGGCGATGCCGTGGGACAGCTGCCAGGCACTGACGTCCGCCGGCACCCGTTTGCTCAACAGGAAGTTCACCCGGACCTGGTCCGCGTGCGACTGATTGGAGCTGTACGCGAGCAGCAGGCCGTCCAGGTCCTCCAGCGAAAGTCCGCGCCCAAGCTTCTGGGCGACCTGCTCCACGAGCTCTTCCACATCCTGCTGCATGGGCTAACACTACTGCCCCGCGGCTTCCCGAAGCGAACGGACACGAGGCGACACCTGACGCCCTCAGGCTAAACATTTGTCGATCTGCGGAAACCAAAAACCGCGGAATGCCGCGGTCGCCGGGTGCCCGGCGGCCGGGATCGCTGTCAGCTGGGTCACAGCCGGATTTATTCTGGAATCACAACCTTACCCCGCAATTTCGGGCCTATCCGGCCAGAGAACATGGAGCCCAAAAATGATCATCGGTGTCCCCAAAGAGATCAAGAACAACGAATTCCGCGTCGCCATCACCGCCGCAGGTGTTCACGAGTTCCGCACGCACGGCCACACCGTCCTCGTTGAGCGCGGGGCAGGGCTCGGCTCCGGAATCACCGATGAGGAATACGCGATCGCCGGCGCCGAGATTGTGGCCGACGCCGACGACGTCTGGGGCCGCGCGGACATGGTCATGAAGGTCAAGGAACCCATCAAGGCCGAATACCACCGCTTCCGCAAGGGCCTGATCCTCTTCACCTACCTGCACCTGGCCGCCGAGCCCGAACTGACCCAGGAGCTCATCAACACCGGCGTCACCGCCATCGCCTACGAGACCGTCCAGGAAGGCCGCAGCCTGCCGCTGTTGGCCCCCATGTCCGAGGTGGCAGGACGCCTCTCCGTGCAGGTTGGCGCCACCTCACTCATGGCACCGGCCGGCGGCAAGGGCGTGCTGCTCGGCGGCGTACCCGGTGTCCGCCCGGCCAAGGTGGTTGTCCTTGGCGCCGGCGTCGCGGGCACCAACGCCGCAGCCATGGCCCTGGGACTCGGCGCAGACGTGACCATCCTGGACATCAACATCAACCGGCTGCGCGAACTGGACGCCCAGTACGCCGGACGCCTCAAGACCGTGGCCTCGAACAAGTATGAGATCGAGAAGTCCGTGGTGGACGCGGACCTGGTGATCGGCTCGGTCCTGATTCCCGGTGCCAAGGCCCCCAAACTGGTCAGCAACGAGCTTGTCTCCCGCATGAAGCCGGGCTCCGTGCTGGTAGACATCGCCGTGGACCAGGGCGGCTGCTTCGAGGACACCCACCCCACCACCCACCAGGAACCCACGTACAAGGTGCACAACACCATCTTCTACTGCGTGGCCAACATGCCCGGCGCCGTACCCAACACCTCCACGTACGCGCTGACCAACGTCACCCTGCGCTACGCCGTGGCGCTGGCCAACCTCGGCGTCAGGACCGCCTTCGACCGTGATCCTGCCCTGGCAGCCGGCCTCAACATCGCCGGCGGCCACGTGGCACACCACTCCGTTTCCGAGGCCCACCACCTGCCCCTGGTCGCGGACTGGCACGAGCTCGTTTCGGCCTAGCCAGACTCCATCGATCAATACTGGCACCAGCAACCGCGGCGGACGCCGGAGCTTAACGTCAGAACGGCAGCCATCCAGAAAGCGTGCGTCAAAGCGACGAAATGGGCCCACACCGGCAGGGTTCCCTGGCCGAGCTTGCGAGGCTAGGGGGCCGGTGGGGAGCAGCACGCGTTGGATGACTGCCGTTCTGGCGACCTGTGACGGGTTAGCCGCCGATCGCCCGGAGCGCGTTCAGTTGGCCGTGGCCACTGAAGTTGTTATAGCCCGCGCCGCCCTTGCAGACCTGCGGCGCTCCATTGTCCAGCGCCGGGTAGAAGCTGTATATGCTCGTGTCCGGCGGGCAGGCCACCGGGTCCGCCGTGCCGGTGATGCGTGCGGCAACGGTTCCGGGGTTGCTGACGCCCGTGCTGACGATCAGTGCCGCGACACCGGCAACGTGGGGTGAGGCCATCGAGGTTCCCTGGAGGTAGCAGTAGGTGGCCCCGCTGGCGTCAACAACACGGCGGGTCGGCAGGCATGTGGTCGTCAGGAGGCTAGCCGGGTACGTGGAAAGCACTCGTCCGTTCGGTGCGGCAGCCGTCACCTGCAGCACCGAGTCACCGCCGGGTGCCATAACATCGGCAGCGCCCGAACCATAGTTTGAGAAGAACGATTTGAAGCCTTTGTTGCCGCTGGCCGTCACGCCGATCACGCCGGGAACCTCCGTGGGGATCACAGCGCACGCGTTGGTGATGTCCCGAATTACTGGCGTGGTGTCATCGGGGCTGGTGGCATCCTGGGTGGGATGGGCCAGGTCGTCCGCCTGGTTGCCTTCGGCTGCCACCACTGTGGTTCCGCTTTGCTGCGCGAACCTGATGGCCCTGCGCTCAGCCTCCCAGATGACCCGCTGAACGGGGTCGTTCTTGCAGTTGAAGAGCCAGGGGTCCGCAAAGTAGCTGTTGTTGGTCACCTGGATACCCTGGGTCCCTGCCCACATAAAGGCGCAGACTACTGCCTCGGGGAAGAAGAGGCCGTCAGCGTTGCCGGCCTTGATTCCGGCGATCTTTACGTTGGGGGCTACACCCACCATGCCGATGCCGTTCTTGGCCGCGGCGATGGTTCCCGCCGTGTGGGTTCCGTGGCCGTTGTCATCCATCCATGCTGTGGGGCTGGTGTTCGGTACGCCGCCCACGCAGGAGACACTCTTGGAGAAATCAACGTTCGGGGCCAGGTCCGGGTGGTTGTAGTCCAGTCCGGTGTCGATGTCACCGACCACCACCGAGCGGCTTCCCCCGTTGATGGCACGGGCCGCCGGGGCCTGGATCTGGTTCATGTCCCACTGGAGGCCGCCAAGGGAGTCCTCCCCCGGCGCGGGCACGCCGGGTGTTCCGGGCTCGACGGCCGCTTCGTTGGTACCGTCCTTCCCGGCTTCAACAGCCACGCCGAATCCGGCAGTGGAGGCGGCTCCCTGGACTGCAGGGTCCGCCCCGCGGAGGGCGGCGTCAAAACCGGCCCGGTCCGACGTCACAATCGCCACGCCGATCTGCGGATAGGCCTGCACGACGGTGCCGCCGGCGCTGCGCACCGCTGACAATGATTTGTCCGCCACGCCGTTGCCTTTGTACAGCACGATGTAGGTCTGCTTGCCGCCCTGCGTCGTCGACAGGTTCGCGGCTTGTGCTGCCTGCCCGTCGGCCGAGACCGCCGCGGGGGCTGTGGCCGCAGCCAGGCCGATGGCGAGCGCCAACGCCCCTGCGGAAGCCACAAGTTTGGTGAATCCTTGCATGGTCTAGCTCCATTTCTGCCGGCGTCGCAGCGGTAGCCACGTCCACGGGCAAGAGTCCTGGTTCACGATCCTGAGGGCTGTTGCCCGGATCCCTGCGGATACCCCGCCCAGCAAATGGGGTAACACCCGCAACACCAGACCCTAGTGACTCACCTCACACAATTTCAAGAGCGCGCGGGGGCGGCTTTCCGGGCTGACTCGATAATGCCCAGCACTGCCACCGCATCATCCGGGTCTACCGGCAGGGGCAGCGCGGAGGTGCTCCCGCCGTCGAGGATTTTGTCCCCCAGGATCCGGTAGAACTCCGGGTAGGCGCCCCGTTCCGTCGGCAGGGCATCCAGGTGCCCGTCCCGGCCCAACGCTCCAGCCCACTCGGGCGCCTCCACGCCGTATGCGGAATCCAGCGGGCCGCCGCCGGCCGCAATGTAGGGCTCCTGGGGGTCCACCCCGTGCTTGGTGAAGGCCCCGGCGGAGCCGAGGATCCGGAACCGCGGGCCCTGCTGGGCGCACAGCATGTTCATGGTCAGGTGGCTGAGGACGCCCGACCCGTGCTGTAAAACCACAAACGCATCGTCGTCCGCCTTCTCGTCCCGCCGGCGGATCTGAAGCTCGGCGTGGACAACCTCCGCCGGCCCGAACAGCTGGAGTGCCTGATCGATCAGATGCGTGCCGAGGTCGAACAGCACACCGCCGCCGTCCGCCGCGGTGGCACTGGCCTTCCAGGCCTTCGAAATCGCCGGCGACCACCGCTCGAAGCTGGACTCGAACCGCGATACCTCGCCCAGCGCATCCCCCGCCAGGAGCTTGCGGACAGTCAGGAAGTCGCCGTCCCAGCGCCGGTTGTGGAACACCGTGAGCACCCGGCCCAACCTGTCGGCCAGGGCGATCAGCTCCCGGCCCTGTGCGCTGCTGACTGCGAACGGCTTGTCCACCACCACGTCCAGCCCGGCCTCCAGCGCCGCCTTCGCCAGCGGGAAATGGGTGGCGGGCGGGGTTCCCAGCACCACAAGGTCAAGGTCACCGGCGAGCTCAAGGACAGCACCGCCGTCGCGCACTGTTTTGACGCCCGGGTACCGCTGCGTCGCCGCAGCCTGCCGGCCGGCGTCGGACGTGGCAATGACGTCCAGCGAGTAGCGGGGGTCCGCGGCAATGAGCGGCGCGTGGAAGACGCTCCCGGAGAGGCCATAGCCGACGACGGCGGTCCGGATGGCGTGTTCAGGTTCAGTGGTGTTCATAGGCAGTACCGTACCCGCACGCTCTCGCAGTTAATGTGCGTTAAAACCAAACGCTCTCTCACTCCCCGCGTATGACGGGCCGGAAGTGAGAGAGCGTTTAGGAAGAACCCACATTAAGTGAGAGAGCGTTACTTCTTCTGCCAGCCGAGGGTGGTCCAGTCCGGAACCTGGGACAGGCTCTGGAACAGGGACGGGCCGTAGTTGGCCAGGCCGGTGCGGACGAAGGAGATCTGCGGGCCGTTCATGACAACGCCCATGGAGAAATACTTCGCCATGTGCTCCTTCTCCACGTCCATCGCTGCCTTGTTGCGGGCGGCGTTGTCCTCGATGGAGGCCAGATCGGCGATCTTCTTGTCCAGATCCGCGTCCCCGAGTTTGTTCTCGTTGACCTTGGAGTCGTAGTACTGCTTGACGGCGTCCGTTGCATCAGCACCAACCGTGTAGCCGGAGATGCTCATGTCGAACTCGCGTGAGCCCAGGACCTTGCCGAAGTCGGCGGAAGCGCGCTGGTCGATCGCCACGTCCATGCCGCCGGCCTTGAGCTGGTTCTGGAGGGTCTGGGCGAAGGCCAGGGTGGTGGGGTCGTCGCCGAAGTTGCTGATCTTGAAGGCTGCCGGCTTGCCGTCCTTCTCCATGATGCCGCTGGCGTTCGCGGTGTAACCTGCGTCCGTGAGGACCTTCTTGGCGGCGTCCGGGCCGGTTTCCTTGACGGGGTAGTTGTCCTGGTAGTACTCGGAGAAGGGCAACAGCATCATGGATCCGGAGCTGGGCTCCTCCCAGTTCAGGCCGTTGAAGCGCACCTTGCGGAGGGCCTCCCGGTCCACGGCCGCGAAAATCGCCTTGCGCACGGCGACGTCCGTGATCCGCTGCGCGTTCAGGTTCATGCCGCCGGCGAAGAGCCGCTGGCCGCGGCGGATATCGGAATCCTTGGTGCCGTCAAGCTGCTTGTAGAGCGAGATGGTGTTCGCGGACATGGCGTCGATCTCACCGTTTTTGAAAGCGGCGATCTGGGCGCTGGTTTCCAGCTGGCGGAAGGTCACGTTGGCCAACACCGGCTTCTGGCCCCACCATTTGTCGTTCGGCACCAGCGTTACGGTCTTGGCGGCGGTGTCGTACTGGTCCAGCTTGAAGGGACCGGCCATCCATTCGGGGTGCAGGTTGCCGTTGTAGCCGTCGTTGAAGATCTCGGGGGTGTTCACGGCGGGGTGGATGAGCCCGAAGAAGAGCGAATCCACCGGGAAGACCGGACGGCTGGTCTTGACGATGACTTCCTTGTCGCTGCTGCCTGCTTCGACGGAATCAACGAACTCGTACGCCCCGGAGCTCACGATGTCGTAGCCGGCATCGGCGCTCTTGAGGATGTTCCAGGTGTTCTTGAAAGCCTTGACGTCAATGGGGGTGCCGTCGTTGTAGGTGGCTTTGGGGTTCACCTTGATGGTGACGGTCTGCTTGCCGTCCTTGACCACACTGTCCACGGACTCGCAGAAGTCCGTGTTGGGTGTGACCTTGCCCTTGAAGTCCACCTTCCAGCAGCCGCCGATGCCGCCGCTGTTCATGCCGATCGGGTTCATCGGGACCTGCAGGGCGGAGTTGTCCGCACTGTTGCCGTTGTTGGAGAACCCGTTGAAGTCAGGCCCAATGTTGCCCAGCGGCAGGGTGACCTTGCCGCCCTGCTCAAGATCCGCGGCTGGTTTTTCGTTGATGCTGATGAGCTTGGACAGATCGCTGCCCGATGCCTGGCCCTTGGCCGTTTCCGGGCCGGTGGGGGTTCCCCCGCCACCGCCGCAGGCCGTCAGCGTCAGGGCTGCGGCAAGTGCCGCAGCTCCGCCGATCCTGTTCAGATTCCTCATTGTTTTCCCTTCATAGGTGCGGGTGGTGCTTGTGATGGGTATGTAAAACCTAGGGTGCACTGGGGTCCGCCGCTTCGTGGACCACCAGCATGTCTTCGTCCAGTTCGCCGTCCGGGAAGAAACAGGCGAACTGCTGGTCTACGGCTGCGGTGGGGCCGGCTTCCAGGGCTTGCACTGCCTGGGAGGGCCGCACAGCTTCGAGCGGCGGCTCAAGGGTCAGGCACTTTTCCTGTTTGGCGGCCGGAAGTGCCGCGAAGACAGGGCACCGGGTGGCAAAGTTGCAGCCCTTGGGGGCATCCAGCGGGGACGGGAGGTCGCCTTTGAGGATGATCCGCTCTCTGGTGCGCTCAAACTGCGGGTCCGGCACGGGAATGGCGGACAGCAGCGCCCGGGTGTACGGGTGGCGAGGGTTGTCAAAGACCCGGTGTACCTCGCCGACCTCCACGATCTTGCCCAGGTACATCACTGCCACCCGGTTGGAGATGTGCCGGACCACCGAGAGGTCGTGCGCCACCATCAGGTAACTGAGGCCAAGTTCGGCGCGGAGCCGGTCCAGCAGGTTGATGACGCCGGCCTGCACGGAGACGTCCAGCGCGGACACCGGCTCGTCCAGGACCACCAGCTTCGGGTTTACAGCCAGGGCCCGGGCAATTCCCACCCGTTGGCGCTGGCCGCCGGAGAACTGGTTGGGAAACCGGTTGACGTGGTCCGGCTGCAGCCCCACAAGCTTCATCAGTTCCATGATGCGCTTTTTGATGGCCTGCTTGTCCATGCCTGCGTTCTGGAGCGGTTCAGCCAGGACCTCGTAGACGGTGAAGCGGGGATCCAGTGCACCCGTGGGATCCTGGAAAACCATCTGCATTTCCCTGCGCATGGCGGCTTTGGCCTTGGCATCAACCGCCTGCTTGTTGCTGATCCCGCCGATGACCACCTCACCGTCCTGGTCCTTGTGAAATTCCATGATTTCCAGGAGTGTGGTGGTTTTCCCGGAGCCGGACTCCCCCACAATGGAGAAGCACTCCCCTTCGCGGATGTCGAAGCTCAGGCCGTCCACCGCTTTGACAGTGCCGATGCGCCGTTTGAGGAGGGCGCCCTTGGTCAGCGGGAAGTACTTCCGGACTTCCTTGAGTTCCAGGACAGCGGAGCGTTCCCAGCGGGGGATGGCGTCAAACCGTGAGACGGGAACCGGCGGAGCCGAGAAGATCTCGAGTGCATTAACTTCTCCGCCGAGTTCTTCGGACCTGATGCAGGCGGCCTTGTGCGAGGCGTGGCCGTCGGCCGGCAGCAGTGGCGGTTCCCCGGACAGGCAGGCCTCGGTGACCAGCGGGCACCGGGGTGCGAACGAGCAGCCCGTGGGGGTGTGGAGCAGGTTGGGCGGGATGCCGTCGATCGGCACCAGCGAGGACTTCTCTGCAACATCCACCCTGGGAACGGCCCCGAGCAACCCCATGGTGTAGGGCATGCGCGGGTTGTAGTAGATATCGTCCACCGGGCCGGTTTCCACCGGTTTTCCCGCGTACATGACCATGATGTCGTCCGCCATGCCCGCCACGACGCCGAGATCGTGCGTGATCATCACGACGGCGGCCCCGGTCTCCTCCTGTGCCGTATGAAGCACCTCAAGCACCTGGGCCTGGATGGTGACGTCCAGCGCCGTCGTCGGCTCATCAGCGATCAGGACCCGCGGATTATTGGCGATGGCAATGGCGATCATCACGCGCTGGCGCATGCCGCCGGAGAACTCGTGCGGGAAGGCCTTGAGCCGGTTCTTCGGGCTGGGAATGCCCACCATCGCCAGCAGTTCGACGGCGCGGGCCTCCTTCGCCGATTTGCTCATGCCAGGGTTGTGGATGGTCAGGGCCTCGGTGATCTGGGCCCCCACCGTGTACACCGGGGTCAGGGAGGACAGTGGGTCCTGGAACACCATGGCGATGTCATTGCCGCGGTGCGCGCACATGGCTTTGTCGCTGAGGCCCAGCAGTTCCTGGCCCTTAAGCCGGACCGAGCCGGAGATCTCCGCAGTGGACGGCAGCAGGCCCATGATGGCCAGCGACGTCACCGACTTGCCGGAACCGGACTCCCCTACGATTCCCAGGGTCTTGCCCGGCATTAGGTCGAAGTCCACGCCCCGGACCGCGTGCACGGAGCCGTTTTCGGAGTTGAAGCTGACGTGCAGGTCCCGGACGGACAGCACCGCGTCCGACGGCGAGTGGAGGCCTGCGATGTGCAGCCGTTCGGCTGTTGTGCCGGCCGGGTCAGCCGGACCGATGGTGGTTTCGTTGCTCATTTGCCGGCCCTCTGTCCGTTTTTCTTTTTTGCCCGGCCAACGGAACTGGAGCTGGGGTCGAAGGCGTCCCGAAGTCCGTCGTTCATCATGGCCAGGGACCCGGTCAGCAGAAACATCACCGTCAGCGGAACCCAGAACATCCAGGGAAAGGTCTGGACCTGGGACGTAGCGCCGCCGATCAGGACGCCCAGGCTGACGTCCGGAACCTTGATGCCGATGCCGATGAAGGAGAACGCGACTTCGGCCAGGATGGCGCCGGTGACACCCCGGGTGATGTCCAGGACGAGTAGCGACCCGATGTTGGGCACCAGGTGCCGCCAGACGATCCGGCGCGGCGGTACCCCCATGTACTGGGCTGCTTTGACGAAGTCACGCTGCATGAGCGACATGGACAGTGAACGGATCAGCCTGGCCGTGCCCATCCAGCTGAACACCAGGAGAACGATGATCAGCAGGAGCCAGCTGGGGAGGTTCTGCTTCAAAGTGCCCCCGCCGCCGCTCGTGGCCACAGCCACCACCAGCAGCGCGGGCATCATGATGAGGGCCTCCAGGACAAAGAGCATGACTTTGTCCACTTTCCCGCCGAAGTAGGCCATGGTGCATCCGTACACGGCAGCGATCAGGACGGACACCAGGCCCACAATCAGGCCTATCAGGATGGAGATGCGGGTCCCTTCAACCGTCATGGCGTAGAGGTCGATGCCCGCCTGGGAGGTGCCAAGGAAGTGGTCGCCGGAGGGCGGCATGCCAATGTTGAACGGGTCGATGGTTTCCTTGTCCCAGGGCGTGAAGAAGCCCCCGACAAAGGAGAAGATGGTCAGTGCCAGGAAGATGGCCAGCCCTGCGACCGCCGTCTTGTTCCGCATAAAGCGGCGGAAGATGATGGTGGATTTTCCGATCACGGCGTCGGCGCTGTCCAGGTGCGCATCCTGGGCCACCGCTGCGGCATCAACTGAATTGAGGTTGGTCATGGCTACTGCACCCGCACTCTCGGGTCGACAAGCGTGGTGGCGAAGTCCGCGAGGATGGCACCGATGGCGAAGATGACCGAACCGTAGGCCAGCGTGGCTGTAGCGGCGTTGACGTCCTGCAGCGAGATGGCGTCGATGCTCCACGAGCCGACGCCGGGCCACGCAAAGATCTTCTCGGCAAAGAAGCCGCCGGCGAAAATTGCCGGGACGGTGAAGGCGATGCTCTGGGCCACGGGGATGAACGAGACCCGCAGGGCGTGCCGGGAAATGGCCTGGTTGCGGGTCAGGCCCTTGGCACGGGCGGTCCGGACGAAATCGGCATTGACGTTGTCCAGCAGGTACTGCCGCTGCGCGATCTGGTATGAACCCCAGCCCACCAGCGTGATGGCGATGGTGGGCACCGCATAGTGGGCGAGCATGTCCGCGAACTGTGCCCACCCCGGCGCCATGCCGGGGGTGGAGATGCCGGTGACGAAGAAGATGCGTTCGCCGACGGTCTCGTTGATGTTGATGGCGCCGAGCTGCACCAGGAAGTAGGCGATGGGTGCGGGGACGATGTAGGCGAGGTAGCTGTAGGAAGTGATCACCCGGTCCTGGAACTTGTACTGGCGGGCGGCCGAGTACACGCCAAGGGCGACACCGATGACCAGCGTCAGGATGATGGCGGCGAGGAACAGCCTGGTGGAGATCCAGACGCGGTCCCCGAACTCGGCATTGATAAAGGCACCGTTGGGGCTGCGTCCCCAATCCCAGCGCGTGACAATTCCGGTAAGCCACTCAACGTAGCGTTCCCAGGGGCTCAGGTCCGGGTCCAGCCCTTTCAGGCGCATGGAGTTGGCAACCTGTTCGGGGGTGGGACGGGGAATCCGCTCCTGTTCCAGCAGAGCCGGCTTGAGGGAACTGACCGCCAGGAAGTACCCGGCCGACGTGGTCAGGAAAATCATAAAAACGTAGGTGATGCCGCGTTTGGCAAGGTACCGGAGCATGTGGCGTCTACTTCAGGATCTGGGCCGCCGTTTGGATTGCACAGGAACATCCCAGGGGATCGCCCCAGGTATGCAACGGAGTGTATGCCTTGAGTGCATCCATGTTCCAGATCCTTCCAAAATTTACCTGCCGCACCGCGGGTCTCGCGGCTCCCAGGTGTACACCAGCGCGTCGCTGGCCTCCGACGACCGTCGCAGGCCAGCCCGGGTAGTGGACTATGTTGCGGGTCACATTCCAGAGGAAACTACCACATAGACGGAGCCCGAAAGTGGCCATTTTCGTCGAAACCGACGGCCCCGTATCAGATCGTTATGAATAACTCAGGGGAATTGATTTGACTGGACGGTGACAGCATTTGCGGCTACCCTAACGGCGACTGACAACCCGCGTGACAAGTTCACGCCACGTCGACGTGAGCCGCTCGGGGGTCACGCCCTGTACCCGGACCGCATACAGCAGCCGCTCCGGGTCAAGGGTGGAGATGAGCGTCATGGCCATCAGCACGGGGTCCGCCTCCATGCTTTCTTCCCGCAGCAGGACTTCGACGTGCCGCTGCCACAGCAGCGCCGCGGGAACCTCATACCTGCCCTGCGCCGAACTCTCCGCGGCGCGCACCAGATCTCCGTGCTCCAGCACGTAGGCGACGCGGGCCGAGCCAAAGGCAATCAGCCGCTCCAGGCCTGGAGCCCCGGGTCCCAGCGGCGGCGGGCCAAACATGAACCGGGCCTGGAAGGCGGCTTCGGAATCGCTGAGCAGGGACATCATCAGCCCGGTCCGGCTGCCGAACCTGCGGAAGACAGTTCCCTTACCCACCCGGGCACGCTCGGCCAGCCTGTCCATGGTGAGTGCGTCCACGCCGCCTTCGGCGATCAGGTCGCGCGCTGCGCCCAGCAGCCGTTCCCGGTTCCGCGCCGCATCACTCCGCTCCGCCACCGGGCCAACCAGCGGTGCGGCACGCGATGCTGGCAGCAATGGGATGTAACTCACAGTCCACATCCTAGCCGCACGGGAATATTAATCGGACCGCAGTCCGTTTAGCTGATGAAGGCGGCAATCTGCGCCTCCACCCTTCCACCGGCCGACGGCCCAGCCCCGGCCCGACACCAGGAGTTCGTATGTCCAAGAGCACCATCCTCACCCTTGTTGGCAGCCTCCGCGCCGAATCCACCAACCAGAAGCTGGCCGAAGCCATCCAGCTCAACGCCCCCGAGCAGGTTGACGTTGTCATCCACGAAAGCCTGGGCAACATTCCCTTCTACAACGAAGACATCGACGTTGAGGGCCAGGTGCCCGCTGCCGCCGCCGCCCTGCGCGCTGCCGCCACCGAGGCCGACACCGTCCTCCTGGTTACCCCCGAGCACAACGGCACGGTTCCGGCGTCCCTGAAGAACGCCATCGACTGGCTGTCCCGCCCCTTCGGCGCCGGCGCCCTCGCCGGCAAGCCCACCGCCGTCGTGGGAACCGCCTTTGGTCAGTTCGGCGGCGTCTGGGCCCAGGACGAAGCCCGCAAGGCAGTCGGCATTGCCGGCGCCCAGGTCCTCGAGGACGCCAAGCTGGCCGTCCCCGGCTCCATGGTCCGGTTCGCCGAACTGCACCCGAAGGACGACGCCGAGGTAGTGGAGCAGATCAAGGGCGTCTTCGACGCGATCTCCGCCGCTCAGAGGGCCGCGCAGACCGCAGCCTAAGGCCGGCGCTGGCACGAGCCAGCCCCCAGATCCTCAGATGCCCCGGACACCGCAAGGTGGCCGGGGCATCTGTCCGCCCGCCATCTGTCTGCCCGTGACGATTTTGTTACCGCGGCGTGCGCCCCGCGGCGCCCACGTAACCAAGTCTTGGCCCAACCGCTACCGGTCGGCCATTCTCACCGCGCCGGGACCGCCGTACCGTTAATTGCAGGAAATGGAGCAGGGAACGACGTGCAGCAGGCACCTGCACACGAGGTTGACGGAAACGCGGCGGGGCATGGCAGGCAGCTGGAGGGCCGGGAGGCTTGCGGTGACGACGGCGGCGCTCACCCTGCCGCTGTGGCTCGGCTCCTGCACACCGGGCCTGCCCCCTCCCGCCGGCAGCGTCCCGGCCGGCGCCACTGGCGTCGGGGCCACGGAGGCGCCGGGAGCAGTTTCGCTGCCGGCGCCCCGGCCGCAGTCGCCTCCCCCGGCCGCGGCGGAGTCGGAAACCGCCGCCGTTCCCCCGGTTACAGCACAGCAGCTCACCCCGCCCGTCGGTACCGGCGGCACCACCGGCAGCGCCGGCATAGTCCAAACCGCTTCGGCCTCCGGTGCGGGACCCGGCCCGGCAGCACCGAGGCCTTCTCCCGCCCCTGAACCATCTCCTTCGCCGCCATCCAACCCGCCGCCGGCGCCGCCGCCTGCGGCGTCCGGGCGCCAGGCCGGCCAGCAGACCCCCGGCAGGCCGGTCACGGCCTACTACGTGGTGCTTGGCGACGCCGGCGCGAAAGGTGTCCGCTTTGGCTGCAATGACAGCCTCGCAGGTATCCGCCGCTCCCCCGGGGGACCGGCCGAGCCGTTGGCTGCGGCCATGAATGCGCTGCTCGACGGGTCCGTGGAGCCGTCCCCCGGCCTGTACAACGCACTGTCAGCCTCGACGCTGACGTTCCTGTCCGGCACGTTCGACGGTTACACGGTGACCGTTTACCTCTCCGGCACACTCCATCCGGGCGGAGTGTGCGACATCCCCAGGGTCGAGGCCCAGCTCACCCAAACCGCCGTGGCGTCAGTGGGCGCCATCCGCGCGGAGATCTATGTCAATGGTGTGAGGCTCGCGGATGTTCTCAGCCTGAAGTGACGGCCTGAAGTGACGGCCTCTGGCAATCAAAGCAACAGATGTTGCCTTATTGGAAACATGCGGCTGTATCCTGAGGATGTGACCCACGAAACGCTTGATGCTGCAGAAGCACCACTTCCGGCCGAAGCCATTGACGCAATCGAACGCGCGGCGACCTCTGCCCACCGCGCGGCGCATCCACACGAGGCCCTCTTTTCGGCGCGCGCCGCCAATATCAAGCAATCCGCCGTCCGGGACGTTTTCGACATCTCGCTGCGTCCGGGACTCGTGTCCCTCGCGGGCGGCAGCCCCTACCTGCAGTCCCTTCCACTGGAACGCCTCGCCGCGACGGCCGCCGACATCATCGCCAAGGACGGACTCACCGCCCTGCAGTACGGCGGCGGCCAGGGCACCGAGGAACTGCGCGCGCAGATCTGCGAGGTGATGGCCGCCGAAGGAATCTTGGATGCCCTGCCGCAGAACGTGGTGATCACCGCCGGCTCCCAGTCGGCCCAGGATGTGGCCACGAAGGTCTTCTGTAATCCGGGTGACGTGGTGCTGGTGGAGGACCCCACCTACGTGGGAGCCCTGAACACCTTCGAGGCGTATCAGGTTGAAGTCGCCACCGTGGAAATGGACGACGACGGCCTGGTGCCCGAGCTGCTGGAGGCCAGGATCGCGGCGCTCCAGACCGCCGGGAAAAACATCAAGCTGCTCTACACCATCCCCAACTTCAACAATCCCTCCGGGATCACGTTGGGTGCGGAGCGCAGGCAGCAGATTGTCGATATATGCCGCAAGGCGAATATTATTGTGCTTGAGGACAACCCGTACGGTCTGTTGCGCTACCAGGGACAGCCGCTGGAACCCCTTCGCGCCGCGAATCCCGCCGACGTTATCTACTTGGGTTCTTTTTCGAAGATCTTCGCCCCGGGCCTTCGCATCGGCTGGGCCCTGGTGCCCGACCATCTGCAGCGGCGCTACTACCTGGCCTCGGAGTCCGTTACGTTGTGCCCGCCTGCGTTCAACCAGATGCTCGTCTCGGCGTACCTCCGGGACTACGACTGGAAGGGCCAGATCGAAACCTACCGGGGCATCTACGCTGAACGGTGCGCGGCAATGCTGGCCGCACTGGAAAAACATATGCCCGCAGGCACCGCCTGGACCAGCCCCGAGGGCGGTTTCTTCGTATGGGTCACCCTCCCCGAAGGCGTGGACACCTACCCCGTGCTGAAGCAGGCCATCGACGCCGGCGTCGTTTTTATCCCGGGGGCCGCCTTCACGCCGTCCGATGAACCGTCGAACAAGCTAAGGCTGGCCTTTAGCGCGGTGCCGCCGGAAGCAATTGACGAGGGAGTTCGACGCCTTGCCGGGGTACTGCGGGAAAACCTCGCGGCGTTGTAACGTTGGCCGGACTGAGTACGGCCAACTTCATCTCTACAAGGAGTACAAAGCATGAGCGGAATTATCGTTGTGGGCGTTGATGGCAGCGGGACTGCCAAAAAGGCTGCCGAGGCGGCCAGGGACCTCGCCGTCGCTTTAGGCGGCTCCCTGCACGTGGTCTCGGCCTTCGACAGTGACCGCACAGAGGTTTTCGGCTCCGGGAGTGACCGGTGGATCGTTTCTGACGCCGACGGCGCGGAGCACGTGGCCAAAACCGTGGCCGATGCCCTGGCCGGCAGCGTCAAGGTCACGTACTCGGCCGCCCGCGGCAAGCCCGCCGACGCACTGATCAACGAAGCCGAACGCCTCGGCGCCAAAATGATCGTGGTGGGTAACCGCCGGATGCGCGGCATCGGCCGCGTGCTGGGCAGCGTGGCCAACAGCGTGGCGCACAACGCCACCTGCGACGTCTACATCGCCAACACGTACGACGCCGACTGACCGCGAGCCGGACACCATGCACTGAGCCTGTGCATGGTGTCCGTTCTCACCCCGTTTCAGCCGGATTGGGCCTGCCCCGGACGATAAAATGGGAGTGCCCCCAACGGAGCGGTCACTCACTCTCCACCTCCAAAGGGGCCCCATTTTGCTTACTCTCCAGCGCCGCCAGTTTGTTGGCCACGACATCCTCCTTGCCCGCCACGGCAACCACATCTGCTCAATGCGCCTGGACCGCGGCGCCGGACGGGTCATTGCGCTCCTGGACGACGGCTCGGTGGACAGCGCGCCCAACCTCATCGCCCCGGACCTCCGCCTCCCGGCCACCATCCGGAGCGTCCTCTATGAGGACAGGAAATTCTTCGCCGGGATCGCGGCCGTCGCCGTGATCCTCGGCGGTCTGGTCTTCGGAACATCAGCCGCCCTGACCCAAACATGGGCCGGAAGCCCGGAAATGCTCGAGATGCTCACGGCCTACTCCGCCTACGGATACTAAACGGCCCTGAGCTAGAGAAGCCAGTCCCGCAGGACCACCCACAGCCCGGCCATCACCAGGCCGCCGAACAGCGAGCCGGCCACCACCTGCGCCAATGTGTGGGCGCGCAGGACCACCCTGGACCAGCCGACGGCCGGAATCAGTATCAGCAGCGGCAGCCACGCCGGGCCGAGCATCAGTACGGAGATCGCCGCTGCCGACGACACTGCGGCCGCGTGCCCGCTGATCTTCCAGAACGGGCTGACGGCGGCCAGCATCACGATGCCCGCCACGATGCCGAGCACCATGACCACAACGCTGCGCGGCGACCCGACGGCGGAGAGCACCACCAGCCCGGCGATGACACAGGCCAGTGCCATGAGGAGCACCGGCGCCCGCTGACGCCGGTCGCTGACGTGATGGTCCGTGACTTTGCCCAGCCGCACAAGGATAAGCAGCAGGAACAGCGGCAGCACACAGACAAAGACGGCAGCAAGTGCCCCGTAGCCGATGGTCCCCGGAAAACCGGGTTCGATCACGGGGCTGATGAGCAGTTGCAGCGTCACCACCACCGGCGGCTGGAAAGCCTCAGTCAGCCATCTGGCCGTCCGGTTCCTGGCACGGAGCGCCGCCGGGCTCGCAGCTCTGGATTCCCTAGTCAAGAAGGAGCGCCGGCTCCTCAAGGATCGCGGCGACGTCGGCCATAAAACGGGCAGACAGGTCACCGTCAACCACTCTGTGGTCGAACGAGCCGCCAAGGGTGGTGATCCAGCGCGGAATGACTTCGCCGTCGAGCACCCACGGCTTCTGCTTAATGGTTCCGAAGGCCACGATGGCCACTTCCCCCGGATTGATAATGGGCGTTCCCGTGTCAATCCCCAAAGCACCGATGTTGGTGATGGTGAGCGTTCCACCCTGCATCTCGGCCGGCCGGGTTTTGCCTGCCCGGGCGGTGGTGGCCAGATTGTTCAGGGCCAGCGCGAGCTCTTTAAGGGAAAGATCCTGGGCGTCCTTGATGTTCGGCACCATGAGCCCGCGCGGGGTGGCGGCGGCGATGCCCAGGTTCATGTAGTGCTTGACGTGGATCTCGGCGGAGTCCGTCCCGTCCACGTTGTCCACCCACGTGGCGTTGACGCTGGGGTTCCGGGCGGCAGCCCAGATGACGGCCTTGGCCAGGATCAGCAGCGGCGAAACCTTGATCCCCTCAAAATCGCGGGAGGCCTTCAACCGCTTGACGAATTCCATGGTGCGGCTGGCATCGACGTCAACAAAGATGCTTACGTGCGGGGCGGCGAAGGCCGACTCCACCATGGCCTTGGCAGTGGCCTTCCGGACGCCCTTGACGGGAATGCGTTCTATCCGCTGGTCCTGCGGCTTGCCGGCCGTGCCCCAGAAGTGGTCTGCCTTGTCATGCTCGGCGTCCCGCTGCGCCTGGTAGCTGACCAGGTCCTCACGCGTGACTTCTCCCCGGAAACCCGTGGCCACCACATCCGCGAGGTCGATTCCCAGGTCGCGGGCAATTTTGCGGACCGGCGGTTTGGCCAGGACCCGGTTCACCAGGCCGGTGATGGTTCCGCCGAGGGTGGGGCGGGTGTCAACGGGGAGGGCCTGGCCGGAAGCCCGGTTGCCGGGACCGGCGGCACTCTCTGGGCGGCCGGCAAAGACTTCAGTCAGGGTGTGGGGCTGGACGGGTTCGACCTCGGGGGCGTTCATTGACAGTGCGGAGGCCGGAGCCGCCTTACGGGGCCGGCGCTTGACGGCGTCCGCCTTCGGCCCCGATCCCACCAGCGGACCGCCGGCCGGGGCACCACCGGAAGTGTCGCCGTCGTCGGTTGGAAGCGTGCCGTACAGCGGCTGCACGGGGCTGGCCGGTGCGCGGACATCGGCGGGGGTCGGGTCACCGGTGACAGTGTCGGAGACACTGATCATGGGGGTTCCGACGTCGATGGTCACGCCTTCGGCGACCAGGAGCTCGGTGACGGTCCCGGCGAACGGGGACGGCAGCTCAACGAGTGACTTGGCGGTCTCGATTTCGCACAGGACGTCGTTGACCGCCACGGTGTCGCCGGGCTTGACCTTCCAGGCGACAACTTCCGCCTCGGTGAGGCCTTCGCCCACATCGGGCAGGTTGAACTTGTTCAGAGTCATGGTGTCCTCATTTGCGACGAGTTGTGCGGCGGGCGCAAGCGGTGCTGGGGGCCTAGTAGGCCAAGGCGCGGTCCAGCGCCTCGAGGATTCGGTCGATGCCGGGAAGGTAGTCTTCCTCGACCTTGGCTACGGGGTACGGCATATGGAAGCCGCCGACGCGGATCACGGGAGCCTCCAGGGAGAGGAAAGCGCGTTCGCTGATCCGGGCGGCGATCTCGCCGCCGATACCGCCGAAGGTCGGAGCCTCGTGGGCGACGACGAGCCGGCCGGTCTTCCTGGCGGAGGCGGTGACAGTGTCGAAGTCGATGGGGGAAAGCGAGCGGAGGTCGATGACCTCAATGCTGCGGCCGTCTTCCGCGGCGGCGTCGGCGGCGGCCAGCGCCACCGGCACGAGGGGTCCGTAGGCCACCACGGTGGCGTCGGTGCCCTCACGCAGCACGTGTGCTTTGAACGGATCAGCCGATGCACCGGGAGACTCCGTATCCACCTCACCCTTGAGCCAGTAGCGGCGCTTCGGCTCAAAGAAAATGACCGGGTCCTGGCACTCGACGGCCTGCCGGATCATCCAGTAGGCGTCATGGGCGTTCGACGGCGTGATGATCCGCAGGCCTGCCGTGTGGGCGAAAAGGGCTTCCGGTGATTCCGAATGGTGCTCGATGGAGCCAATCCCGCCGCCGTAGGGGATCCGGACCACCACGGGAACCGTGAGGTTTCCATTGCTGCGCGCGTGCATCTTGGCCAGCTGGGTGGTGATCTGGTTGAAGCCGGGGAAAACGAAGCCGTCAAACTGGATCTCGCAGACGGGCAGGTACCCGCGCAGGGCCAGGCCGATGGCGGTGCCGATGATGCCGGACTCGGCAAGCGGGGTGTCCACCACCCGGTCGGCACCGAACTCGGCGAGCAGGCCGTCGGTGACACGGTACACGCCGCCCAGCGCCCCGATGTCCTCGCCCATGAGCAGCGAACGGGGGTTGTTGTCCAGGGTGGCGCGCAGGCCTTCGTTGATCGCCTTCGCTATGGTCATGGTGGTCATCAGCGGGCCACTCCTGTCGCTGCTTCATCGTCTTGCGTGCCTGCGGGCCCGGGAAGGCCGGCGTGTGCTTCGTCAGCGAACCCTGCACTGTATTCCTCGAACCAGGCGAGTTCTTCCGCCACCAGAGGATGGGCCTCCACGTACGTGTTGGCAAACGCCGTCCGGATGTCCGGTGTCTCGAGGTCATGCGTTGTCTTCCGGACATAGGTGGCGAGCTCATCGCCGTCCGCTTTGACCTGCTCGAAGAAGGCGTCATCCGCCAATCCCTGGGCACGGAGGTATTTTTCCAGGCGGTCCAGCGGATCCTTCGCCCGCCAGAGGGCTTCCTCGGAAGACTCCCGGTACTTCGTGGGGTCATCGGCGGTGGTGTGCGCGCCGACCCGGTAGGTAAAGGCTTCGATCAGCACCGGTCCGTGCCCCTCGCGGGCGCGCTCCAGCGCCCATTCGGTAACGGCATGGACGGCGATGACATCATTCCCGTCGACCCGGATGCCCGGGAACCCGTAGCCCTTGGCCCGGTTGGACAGCGGGATTCGCGTCTGCACGGTGCTGGGCACAGAGATGGCCCAGTGGTTGTTCTGGCAGAAGAAGACCACGGGGGCGTCGTAGGAGGAGGCGAACACCATGGATTCATGGACGTCGCCTTCCGAACTGGCACCGTCCCCGAAGTAGACCATGACGGCAGCCTTGGGCTCGGCCGGGCGGGCGGTGCCATCCCCGGCAGCCGCAGCCGCGAGCTTTTGGTCCCGCTGGATTCCCATTGCGTAGCCGACGGCGTGCGGCGTCTGGGCTGCGAGGACAAGGGTGTAGAGGTGGAAGTTGGTGTCCTTGGGGTTCCAGCCGCCGTTGGAGACCCCGCGGAACTGGCGGAGGAGTTCGGCGAGGTCCACGTTGCGGGTCAGCGCGACACCGTGTTCCCGGTACGTGGGGAAGATGTAATCCTGCGGCTGGCTGGCCCGTCCCGAGCCGATCTGAGCCGCTTCCTGGCCCGTGAGCGGGACCCACAGCGCCAGCTGGCCCTGGCGTTGAAGGGCCGTTGCCTCAACATCAAAGCGGCGGATCTTGGCCATGTCGGCGTAAAAGCCGCGCAGCTTATCCGCGTCCAGCCTGTCCGCGTACGACGAAAAAACCGGGTCGCTGCCCAGCATCCCGTCGGGCGCCAGCAGCTGCACCATGGGCTCGGCAGGGCCGCCCAGGCGGGCCTCGGCTTCGGCCTCACGCTGGTCGTCTACCGCTGTACCGTCGAACTCGGTGGAGGGCAAATGTGTGGCGCCCATACCGTCTCCTTGCTTGCCGCATGCGGATGCGTTGCAATGTCGCTGGGATATATGCCTCAGTCGGAATGCATCACCGATCCGGCATATATATTGGCTTACTGATCCTTACTTTATCTTCAGTAGGTCCTCGTCAAAGCGCACGTTAAGCGCTAGGAACGCTGTGGCGGATTTGTATAGTCTGCACAGAGCGCCAGGAACCGGCTGTTCGCTTCCGGTTCGCCGATGCTGACGCGGACCCCCTCGGCGCCGAACGCCCGCACCGAAAGCGCTTGCTTCTCCGCCAGTTCGGCGAATTCCGCGCTGTTCGCCCCGAGGTCCAGCCAGACAAAATTTCCCTGGGCCTCAGGTACAAACCAACCCAGCTCACGCAGGCCCGCCGTTACCCGGTCACGTTCATCCACGATGCTTTGTACCCTTTCTACAACCTGGGGGTAGTTCTGCAGGGAAACAATCGCCGCCTGCTCCGCGATCTGTGACACGGAAAATGGCGTGGCCGCCACCCGCAGGTACTGGGTGAGGCCCGGGTTTGAGACGCTGTACCCCACCCGCAGACCGGCCAGTCCATGGGCCTTGGAGAAGGTCCTGAGGACCACCACGTTGGGGTAGCGGCGGTAGAGGGCGATGCCGTCCACAGCGTCCGCGGCCCGAACGAATTCCTGGTAGGCCTCGTCGATAACCACCACAACATCCGCGGGGACGGACCGAATGAACTGTTCCGTTTCGGCGGCCGTCAGGATGGGGCCGGTCGGATTATTCGGCGTGCAGAGCAGGATGACCCGGGTCCGCACCGTGACGGCGGCGGCCATGGCGGCGAGGTCATGGCGCCCGTCGTTAAGCAGCGGGATCCGGACGCTTTCGGCGCCTGCCAGTCCGACGCTGATGGGGTAGGCCTCGAAGGAGCGCCAGGCGTAGATGACTTCGTCGGCTTTGCCGTCGTCGTTCTGCCCGGCGAAGGTGGCGAGGAGCTGGTTGAGGGCGCCGAGGCTTCCGGCGCCGGTGACGATGTCCTCTGCCGGAACATCCAGGAAGTCGGCGAGCGCCGCGCGCAGCTTGCTGCTGAGCGGGTCCGGGTAGCGGTTGAAGTCCTGTTGGTTGGCGATGGCTTCGAGCACTGCCGGGAGCGGCGGCAGGGGGTTCTCGTTGGAGGAGAGTTTGTAGCTGGCCAGTCCGTCCACGGCGACGGGCGGCTTCCCTGCGGCGTAGCGGGGAAGCCGGCCCACCACGGGGCGGGGTGGGATTTCCCCGGGCAGGATCTCTGATGACGTCATAAAAACTAGCCTACTTCTCCCGAAGAAGGGCCGAGGCGGGGTCGGGACAGCTCACAGGTCCGGACAGCTCACAGGGCGGTGTGACAGCATAATCCCATGCGCTCCTTTTTTGTTCGGGTCCTGATCAACGGGTTGGCCCTCTGGATTGCCAGCTGGTTGTTGCCTGGCCTGGATATCTCCACGTCCGCCACCACCGCGGCTGTGGCCAACACCGGAGTATCGCAGGGCACGGAGACCATCGGCATCATCCTGGCCTATCTGTTCATCGGGCTGATCTTCGGTGTGGTGAACGCGTTTGTCCGTCCCCTGGTCAGCTTCCTGTCGCTGCCCATCACCATCCTCACGCTGGGCCTGTTCACGATCGTCATCAACGCCGCCATGCTGTACCTGACGTCATGGCTCAGCAGCTATACACCGGTGCATTTCACCATCGACTCGTTCTTCTGGACAGCGGTGCTTGCCGCGATCATCATTACGCTCATCTCCCTGGTGGCGGGACGGGTACCAGGCGGACGCAGGCGGTAGCGCCCAGCGGGTACGGCCGCCCGCCGTCCCCCAGGCCCACCGCCTTCCCACCGGCCCCGCCGTCCCCCAATTCGCACCGCCTTCCCACCGGCCCGCCGGCACGGCAAACGCTCAGCCTTGCATTTTCCCGGTGGTCACCTGCCGGTCCGTCTCGGACTTCTGCACCGGTGGACCCTGGGCGGGCTGCTGCCGTGGACCGGGAGCACTGGCAGTCGCTGCCGGGGTTCGGGTCAGTGCGAAGCGAGTGGCCGTGGCCGTGCCGCCAACTCCCACCACCGCCGCCAGGACAGCGGTTGAATCCGTCAGTGTGGGGTCATCGCTGGCCCCGATCAGCCCGGCTGCTTTCTGGTAGTTGGCCAGCCTGTGGCCCGGGCCGAGGCCAACGTCTTCACCCTCCGGCGTGGTTACCTGGTCCAGGAGCGTTACCGTCACGCGATTCCGGGCATCCGGGTTCGCAGTGCCGTCGGCTCCGGGAACTGCATCCTGGCGATGCTCGAGATGGAGGGACGTGACGCCCGCAACCGGGTCGATGCCGCCTACCGGGGATCCAGCCGTAAGGACGTACTTCATCTCGTATTCGCTGCGGAACTGCGGGTCCGCCGCGAGATTCATGGCATGGATCCCACCCTGGCTATACCCGACCGTCACCACGGGCGCCCCCTGTTCCGCCCCGGCATCCTGCAATGCGGCCCGCACCGCAATATTGACCTCGGCGGACTGGTGACCCACAGCTTCGCCTATCCCTGCAACATCAAAAGGGTTCGCTCCCCCGATGTCATCGCCTGCCTGCGTGCCGGGGATGACCACAACGTAGGCCTTTTGGCCGCCCGAATCGGTTTCGATGACTTCGATGTAACCAGGCCCTCTTTCATCGACTATCCGGGCCCGCTCCAGCAGCGCAGCAGGGGTTCCGTCGAAGTCAATCGGCATGGTCTCTTGCCGGTCCACCGCAATACGGCGCGGTTCCAGTGCGGGAAAGAGAGCCTCCGCGATGCCGAGGACTTCGTGCCTGGCCTTCACTGCGTTGCGCAACGCCAGATCAGTGCCATGGAGGTCCGGCCACAGCGGATCGTCCAGGCGCACATGGTCGAAGTCGCGGAAGGAGGGGATGCCCATATTGGCCAAGAGGCTCGTTACCGCTTCCGCGGCTTCATAGTCCCGTTTGCTGGCACGGACCTGGCTGCTGATGGCCTGCAGCTCCGCCCGGACAGCCTGAATGCCCGCCCATGACCGGGTGAGCGTGGACATGGCCTCGGTCCAGGAATGCGCCTGGCTGAGCTGATAGGGGCCTAAGTTGCCCTGGATGCGCTGGACGTCGGTTTCCACACTGGCCAGCTCCTCCGCCAGGCCGTCCAGCTTCTCGGCCCCGCCCACAAGTTCCTCGAGCTGGAACGTGATCCCGCCAATGCCGCCCCGGATTTCCAGGCCACCCGCCGCGGTGGGACCTGTCAGCCTGATGGGTCCACCCGCACCGGACGGTGTTACCTCGGCCATGGGAAATGTCCCGCCGGCGCGGCTTCAGCGGCCGGCGCGGAGGCCACCTCCTGCGCGTAGCGGCCCACCGCCGCCACCGCATCCTCGATCACACCCCTGGCCCGGCCCAGCTGGACCTCCTGGAGGGCGACCGAATCGCGGTAGGCCCGCCCGGCTGGCGACTCCCACTCCAACAACTGGATCTCGCGAAAGCCGGCGATAACCCGCGCCACACGGTCCGCGCACACGGCAACCCGCCCTGCCAGGTCCTGAACCTCACTGCCGCGCCGCATTTTCGCCGCAAGATCGCCGAAAATTAAGTCCCCGCTCATGATTCCCCCTTGCCTCCTGCATCCCTTGCCTCGCGCAGAGCGCTCCGTGCCGCTCCGTGCCTCTCGGTGCCGCTCCCGTGCCGCATCCGCGGGACCGCGCCTCCTGTCCCCTGACGCTACGGACCCTGGAAACGGCAGGGAAGCACCGCCGTCGGCTATGTGGACAAGCCACCCGGAACCTCCCGCGTCAGCCCTGCCTGCCGCCGCATGAACTTCCGCTTAAGCCCCGGCCGGAGTTCGTGAAAGAATCAGCACATGCCTGAAACTGCCGCCACAGCTGATACCCGCACGCCCTCCGGACGCCTGGCCCTCGCCGCGTCACCGGAGCCGATCGCCCTGGGCCCGCTGGACGGCCGCTACCAGTCCGCCGTCGCACCCCTTGTTGATTACCTCTCCGAGGCGGCGCTCAACCGGGACCGTGTGGCGGTGGAAGTCGAATGGCTCATCCACCTGACCAGCAACAACGTTCTCCCCGGGGCCGGCCCGTTGACCCAGGAGCAGCAGGACCGGCTGCGCGCCATCGTCACGGAATTCAACGCGGTATCCGTCGCTGAACTGGCCGACATCGAAGCCGTCACGGTCCACGACGTCAAGGCAGTGGAGTACTACATCGGCCGCCGCCTTGCGGGCATCGGCATCGAGAACCTCACGGCCATGGTCCACTTCGGCTGCACGTCCGAGGACATTAACAACCTGTCCTACGCGCTCGGCATCAAGGGCGCTGTGGAGGACGTGTGGCTCCCTGCCGCCCGCGCCCTGGTAGCCCAGATCAGCAAGATGGCCGAGGACAACCGCGCCGTGCCCATGCTGTCCCGCACGCACGGCCAGCCCGCCACCCCCACCACGCTGGGCAAGGAACTGGCCGTCATCGCGCACCGCCTGACCCGCCAGCTGGACCGGATTGCCAGGACCGAATACCTGGGCAAGATCAATGGCGCCACCGGCACCTATGCCGCGCATGTCGCATCCGTTCCCGGCGCCGACTGGCAGCAGGTGTCCAGGTCATTCGTGGAGGGCCTCGGCCTCACCTGGAATCCGCTGACCACCCAGATCGAAAGCCATGACTGGCAGGCTGAGCTGTACGCCGACGTCGCTCGTTTCAACCGGATCCTGCACAATGTCTGCACGGACATCTGGAGCTACATCTCCATCGGCTACTTCACCCAGATCCCGGTGGCCGGCGCCACCGGGTCCTCCACAATGCCGCACAAGGTCAACCCCATCCGTTTCGAAAACGCCGAGGCCAACCTGGAGATCTCCTCCGGCCTCCTGGACGTCCTGGGCTCAACCCTGGTCACCTCCCGCTGGCAGCGGGATCTCACCGATTCCTCCAGCCAGCGGAACATCGGCGTGGCATTCGGTCACTCCCTGCTCGCCATCTCCAACGTCGCCAAGGGCCTGGACCGGCTCGATGTGGCCGAGGACGTCCTGGCTGCTGACCTCGACACCAACTGGGAAGTCCTGGGCGAAGCGATCCAGATGGTCATGCGCGCCGAGGCGATTGCCGGCGTCGAAGGCATGGAAAACCCCTACGAGCGCCTCAAGGACCTCACCCGCGGCCAGCGCGTGGACGCCGCCCGCATGCAGGAGTTCGTCCAAAGCCTGGGCCTGTCCGCAGACGCCGAGGCCCGGCTGCTCGCCCTCACGCCGGGCAAGTACACGGGCATCGCGGACCAGCTGGTGGACCACCTGAAGTAAGGGCTTTCAACACCGAAGAAGTACGGCGGCGGCGCCGGGCTCCCACGGGCCCGGCGCCGCCGCCGGTTAAGGCTGGCGGGACCGGTGGCCGGCAGGTGCGAAACTGGGAGCATGAAGCTGCTCCTCATCCGGCACGGACAGACCCCC
The DNA here is from genome assembly GCF_034048115.1 of Pseudarthrobacter sp. IC2-21. Taxonomy (NCBI): domain Bacteria; kingdom Bacillati; phylum Actinomycetota; class Actinomycetes; order Micrococcales; family Micrococcaceae; genus Pseudarthrobacter; species Pseudarthrobacter sp. IC2-21. Next base: position 4,118,900 of record NZ_CP139145.1, read on the forward strand.
GGCAACGTACTCGGCCAACTGGACACCGCCCATCCCGGGCCCGGGCTCACGGAGCTGGGCGAGCGGCAGGCGGCGGCCATGGCACGGTCCCTGGCCAACGAACAGATCGGCGCCCTGTACGCCTCGACGCTGGTACGGACCCAGATCACTGCGGCGCCGCTGTCCCGGTTGCAGGGCCTCGAGGTTGAGGTGCTGGGCGGACTCCATGAGATCGAGGCCGGCTCCCTGGAGAAGTTCACGGATGAGGAAGCCCACAAGCAGTACATGTCCACGGTCTTTGCCTGGGCGGCCGGTGAACTGGACCGGCGCATGCCTGCCGGCCCTGACGGGCATGAATTTTTTGAAAGGTACGACGCCGACATCACCAGGATTGCCGACCGCGCCGCGGGGGACCCGGGCTCCGCGGCAGTCGCCATGGTCAGCCACGGCGCCGCTATCCGCACATGGGTTGGCCTGCGTGCCGCGGGTGCCGGCCACGAGTTCGCCGCCCGCCATGTCCTGGCCAATACCGGCATCGTGGCGGTGGAAGGGGATCCCGCGTCAGGGTGGAAACTGATCCATTGGGATGGCAGCCCCATCGGCGGGCTTGCCTTTGCGGACCCCACGGCCGAGGACCCGGCCGGCATGGACGTCGACGGCACCTGACAGCCGCAGGGGGCTCTCAGCTCGCGCGCAGGAGCTGCAGGGGGTGGCGGGTAACTGCGAGTCGCCGGGCCATGACGGCCGCTTCAGCCGCGGACGGCCGCGCGGCACTGTCCATGGCGGTGACGGCACGCAGAAGAGCACCCCAACCGGGCCCCAACGCGGAGGGAACCGCCGGGCTGCGGAGGGTCCGTGCCACCAGGGACTCCACAGCCGTGCCGGTGTAGGCCCTTGTCCCGGTCAGCAGTTCCAGGAGCACCAGGCCCAGGGCGTAGACGTCCCAGGACGGCTGCGCGGCCCCGCCCGAGGCCTGCTCCGGACTCATGTAGTGCACCGTTCCTGACGAGATGCCCGGCTCGGGCGCCGCGCCCTCCGGGGCGGCGATGCCGAAGTCCACGATCCGGACCGGGCTTCGCCGCAGCCCGCTGAGCATAAGGTTGGCGGGCTTGATGTCGCGGTGCACCACACCCCGACGGTGCAGGTGGCTGAGGCCATCAAAAAGTCCGGCAGCCAGCGCAGCAACGTCCAGCGGGGAACGCAACGGACCGCGGACCACTTCGGCAAGGCAGGGTCCGAGTGCCAGTTCCTCCACAATGTAAGGCCGTCCGGACAGCTCCCCCGGCCCGGTCACGGTACCTTCCCCAAAGAAGGTGACCACCGACGGATGATCCAAACCGGCCAGGACGGCGGCTTCGGTGGCGATCCTGCCCCGGTGCTTGGGCGAGTCGTCATGGGCGATCTTCACGGCGACATCGCGGCCCCCCGCCAGGTCCACGGCACGGAACACCCGGGCCATGGAGCCGCGCCCCAGTTGTTCCCTCAGGTGGAAGCGGCCGCCCACCAGCTCGCCGGCAGGCAGGCCGCCGTATGCGGGGGCAGGTGCCGTGGGAGAAAGCGCGAGGGCGGTCATGACCTGATGCTGAGGGCCGGCACGCGGTGGTCAGCGGGCTGCTCGGAAGTCAGCGGTGCTGCTTCCAGCTCCGGCCAGCCGGTTGCCCAGGCATCGAGTTGGAAACCACAGCCGCACCGCCACACAGGGGGCAGCCGGACGGGCCCGTCGTCCGGTTCAAACGTGTAGCCGACGGCGGTGCCGCCCACTTCCGGAATCACCATTTCCATTTCCGTGGCGCAGTGCACCGGCCAGTGGACCGGGTCTGCGGCTTGTGCGGAAACGGGACCCGGCGGTACTGCCTCAAAATATGTGTTGATGGCGCTCATGACTCCCTCAGGATCTTTCGGACTGATCCTAAGCATACATATTACTAGTCGAACTAACTAGCCGGACTAGATACTTTCTTTCGTGTCGCCGTGTCCGCCCTGGATGGCCCGGGTCATGTGCCGGAGAAAGTCCACCACCACACGGGCTTCCTCCGCCGAGAGGTCCTCGGCCACCGACATCATGCGGCGGTGCATCTCGCCGAGGGTCTCGCGGACCTCGTGGTCTGATTCGGCGGTCGGCACCACCACCACCGATCGGCGGTCGGTCGGATGCGACTCGCGCCGGACGTGGCCGCTCGCCACCAGCCTGTCGATGAGGGACGTTGTGGAGGCACTGGTTATACCCAGGAACTTGCTGAGGTCCTTCGGTACCACGGTGCCCCCGGACGCCTGCACGCGCAGGAGGTACCGCAACGCGAGGATGTCGGTCTCGCCCATGCCCATGGAGTCGCGGGTGGAGCGGCGGACGGTGGTTTCGGCGCTGCGGTAATCGCGGAGGGACTTCAGCACCGCAGCGCTGTAGTCCAATTGACCGTCCGGCCCGTACCAGTAGCCGGAACCTTCATTTGTGGAGCCCATGCAATCATCTTAGGCGGTCTAATAACTAGGCAGTCGAGAATGTTTGTTTTGCGGGTCGATGGTGGTGTTCTCCCACTCCTTACGGCAAGGAAACACGGGCGTAACCCACAGCCCATAGGTTTGTCAGGCATATCCCTTCGGCGAATCGAGGCACCCATGCAGACCAACCCGCGCCTGAACATCCGGTCCGTGACCTGGTCCAACCCCGTAGGTGCCGATCTGCGCAGGGCCCAGCAGGCCGAACTGGACGCCCGCTTTGGCACGCCGAACCACGAACCCGGGATACCGCCGTCGGGCGCCGACTGCGCGGTCTTCCTCGTCGCCTACGACAAAGGGTCCGGCCAGCCGGTGGGATGCGGCGGACTCAGGCTCCTGGACGATGCCACGGCGGAGATCAAGCGGCTCTATGTGCTTCCCTACACGCGCGGCTCAGGCGTGGCGAGCTCCATCCTGGCAGCCCTCGAGGCCGAGGCGCACAAACAGGGAATCACGCGGATCAAGGCCGAAGCCGGCTCTGCGCAGCCCGATGGCAGGAATTTCTACGAGAACTCCGGCTTTGAACCCGTCCCCAACTTCGGCGCCTATGCCGGCCTCGAGCACTCGTACTGCTACGCCAAACGAATCGACTCACACAGCGCAGCCCACACAGCCATGGCCTGAGGCCCCGGGGCGCCACAGAACGGCCGGGGCGGGCAGACGTCATACAGCCGCCAAAGACTGCGTACCGCGGGGCCCTTCGGCTAACCTCGCCGTATGGAACCAGCAGACATCACCTTCCGCACGCGCAAATGGGTGCGGCCGGAGGACCTCAACGCCAACGGCACGCTGTTCGGCGGAAGCCTGCTGAAGTGGATCGACGAGGAAGCGGCCATCTATGCCATCCTCCAGCTCGGCAACGGGCGTGCGGTGACCAAGTACATCTCGGAAATCAACTTCGTCAGTTCGGCCGTCCAGGGCGACCTGATCGAGATGGGCCTGACGGCCACCCGGTTCGGCCGCACCTCCCTGACGATGCGGGCCGAAGTCCGCAACATGATCACCCGGCAGAGCATCCTCACCATTGAGCAGATCGTCTTCGTGAACCTCAGCGCGTCCGGCCAGCCGGAGCCGCACGGTTACACCGAGATCACCTATGACCGGGACCGCATCCCCACCCATCACCTCACGGAGACCCTGAACCAGGACTGACGACGGCGGGACCCGCCGCCTCCTCTCCCCGGCGCAGCAGAGCGCCAACGTTCACCGCACGTTTACGCACTGTGCCCTGAACGTTCCGGCGAAAGGACCAGACTAGACAGCCGGGCTGTTTATCGAATCGATAGCTTTTAAAGCCCCCAAGTGTCGAGTCCAGCTATAGGCTTGCCGGACAATGCTCCGAGCCAAGTTCAGAAATGAGTCCTGATCGTGCGTAAACTGCAGACTTTGATGGCCGCCACCGTGGCCGTAACCCTCCTGGCCGGCTGTGGTGCCGGCGCGGCAACCCCTGCGGCATCCGGTGAGCCGTCGTCCACGTCCACTGTTCCTTCCGGTGAGACGCTGGTGGTCTACACCAACTCCAACGGCGAGGGCCGCGGCGAATGGTGGACCGCGGAGGCCGCCAAGGCGGGCTTCAAAATCGAAGTGGTGGGGGCCGGCGGCGCAGATGCCACGAACAAACTCATCGCGGAAAAGAACAACCCCATTGCTGATGTCGCCTTTGGGCTGAACAACATGTATTTCGCGCAGATCAAGGCCGCAGGTGCCCTGGAGCCCTTCGAGCCCGCCTGGGCAGGAGAAGTGGATACGGCCGTGGGGGACAACGGTGACGGCAAGGCCTACTGGCCGCTGGTGAAGCAGGCCATCCTCCTGGGTTACAACTCCGATAAGATCAGCGCCGGCGCGGCCCCGAAGGACTGGACCGACCTCTGGACCAAGGACGAATTCAAATCACGCTACGAGCGGGTGACAGGGCTGGGAACCGCAACGGCACAGCTGGTCTTCGCCGGCATCCTGTCCCGCTACAAGGACAGCTCAGGCGACCTGGGTATCTCAGCCGACGGCTGGAAGCAGGTTGAACAGTACTTCCGGAACGGCAGCCCCGCCGTGGCCAAGACCGACCTTTTCGCCCGGATCGCCTCGGGCGAGGTGGACATGGGCCAGATGCCCTCATCGATCATTGCCGAGCGTGAAAAGTCCTTCAACGTCAAGGTGGAACCGGTGATCCCGACCGTCGGCGTTCCGCTCGCCGTGGAACAGATCTCCCTGGTGAAGGGGACCAAGAAAAAAGCTGAGGCAGTGAAGTTCATCGACTGGTTCGGCAGCGCCGACGTGCAGGGCGCCTTCGCCAAGAAGTTCAACTCCATGCCCGTCAACAAGGCCGCCGCCGCCCAGGCCAACCCCGAGGTGGTCAAGTTCTTCTCCACCGTGAAGCAGCAGGACATCGACTGGGGATTTGTCCAGGAGAACATGGGCTCCTGGGTAGAAAAGATTGAGCTCGAATACATGCAGTAGGAGCCACCCCGCACCGTCCCGCACCCCGGCCAGCCCGCAATCCAGACAGGTAACTCATGATCCGTCTCGACAACATTGAAGTGACGTTCGGCGATTTCGTAGCCATCCCGAACCTCGACCTGCACGTCAAACCCGGCGAGTTCTTCACTCTGCTGGGCCCCTCCGGGTGCGGGAAGACGACGGCGTTACGCACGTTGGCGGGCTTCATCGAACCGTCGGCCGGTACGGTCCATGTGGACGGGAAGAATGTCACCCGGCTGCCGAGCGACAAGCGGCAGGTGGGCATGGTGTTCCAGAACTATGCGCTGTTTCCGAGCATGAGCGTCTGGGAGAACATTGCCTTCGGATTGCGGGTCCGGAAGGAGAAATCCGCCGAGACCGACCACCTGGTGCGCGACATCGCGCGCCGGGTGGAGCTCAGCGACGACCAGTTGCATAAGAATGTTGCCGAGCTGTCCGGCGGTCAGCAGCAGCGTGTCGCGGTGGCCCGGGCCTTGGTGTTGCGGCCCAAAATCCTGCTGCTGGATGAGCCGCTGTCCAACCTGGACGCCAAGCTCAGGCACCAGCTCCGGCAGCAGCTCAAGGACCTGCAGAGCGAGTTCGGTATCACCACCGTCTATGTCACCCACGACCAGGACGAAGCCCTGGCCATGAGCGACAGGGTGGCCGTCTTCAACAAGGGCGTGGTGGAGCAGGTGGGGACGCCGCAGTCGATCTACGATGATGCCGCCACGGAATTTGTGTGCAACTTCATCGGTGACAGCTCGCCGCTGACCCCGGAATTCATCACGGAACTGAACAGGCTCTCCGGCGCCGGCCTCAGCACCGCCGCCAACTCCTATCTCCGCGTGGAAAAGGCGTCACTGACGCAGCCCCCGAACGGAGGCACCGCCGTCGGGCTTTCCGGGCAGGTGGTGTCACGCACGTACCACGGGCTGCACAGCCGCTACATTGTGCGCAGCCATGGGGCGGACCTCCGGCTGCTGGTGAAGGAAGACGGCGTCGCGCAGCCGGCGGCAGGATCGGAAACCACCGTCTACGTCCAGCCCGGGCACGTGCTGCAGTACCACCCGGACACCGGCAAGGCCTTGGAGAAGCAGGACCAGGCAGTGGCCGCGCCATGAGCGGGACGTCGACGAAAGGCATGCTCCGATCCCCCTTCATCCTGATTGTGGGAACGGTGCTGACCTGGTTCATTGCAGCGTTCCTGGTCTGGCCCAACCTCAACGTCCTGATGGCAACCTTCTTCCCGGACGGCAGCTTCTCCGGGCGGGCCGCGGAGAAGCTCTTCTCCTCCCAACGCGCCATGAAATCCCTCGGCAACAGCTTTATGCTCGCCGTGGCGCTGTCCATCACCGTGAATGTGGTGGGCATCTTCATCGTCCTGGTCACCCACTACTTCAGGATCCGTGGCTCCCGGATCCTTTTCCTGGGCTACGCCTCCACCTTCATCTACGGCGGCATCGTGCTCGCTGCAGGCTACAAGTTCATTTACGGGGACAAGGGAATTGTCACGTCCCTGCTCCTTAAGGCGTTCCCGGGCATGGACGCGGCCTGGTTCTCCGGCTTCTTCGCGGTCCTGGTGGTGATGACGTTCGCCACCACTACCAACCACATGCTGTTCGTCGCCAACGCCCTCAAAGGCGTGGATTACCAGACCATCGAGGCGGCCAAGAACCTGGGCGCCTCCACGTGGACCATCCTGCGCAGGGTGGTGCTGCCCATGCTCAAGCCCACGCTGTTCGCCGTCACCATCCTGTCCTTCCTGACCGGGCTGGGAGCACTCAGCGCACCCCAGGTCCTGGGCGGCCGCGAGTTCCAGACCATTACGCCCATGATCCTGACCTTTACCAACAGCCCCACCTCGCGCGATCTGGCGGCACTGCTGGCTGTCATCCTGGGGGTGGCCACCATCCTGATGCTGGCCGTCATGACCCGGCTCGAGAAGGGCGGCACCTACTTCTCGGTATCAAAGGTGTCCTCCGCCCTGCAGAAGCAGCAGATCACCAATCCGGCGGCCAACGTCGCCGTGCATGTGATCGCGTACGTCCTGTTCGCTGTCTACACGCTGCCGGTGCTGCTGATTGTGCTGTATTCGTTTGCTGACGGGGCGGCCATCCAGACCGGGCAACTCTCGCCGGGCAGCCTGACCCTGGACAACTACGTTCGCGTCCTGACGCAGGAATCCGGCTTGCGTCCCTTCATCGTCAGCGTGGTCTACAGCGCCCTGGCCGCCATTATTGCGGTGGGCGGGCTGCTGTTTGTGGCGCGCCTCCTGCAGAAGTACCGCAACTGGGTCAGCACGCTCTTCGAGTACCTCCTGCACATTCCCTGGGTCCTGCCCTCGGCTCTGCTCGCCCTGGGGCTCATCCTCAGCTACGACCACCCCAACCCCCTGGTGGGCGGCGCTGTGCTGACCGGAACCACCGTGATCCTGCTGATCGCGTTCGTGACGGTCAAGATCCCGTTTACGCTCCGCATGCTCAAGGCGTCCTTCGCGTCGGTCAACTCCTCGCTGGAGGAGGCCGCGTCCATCATGGGCGCGAAGACCCTGTACGTCTTCCGCCGGATCCTGCTGCCGCTGGTGCTGCCCGCCGCGGCAGCCATTGCAGCGTTGAACTTCAACAGCCTCCTGGACGACTACGACACGGCCATCTTCCTGGCCCATCCGCTGGTCCAGCCGCTGGGCCTGGTCATCAAAGCGAACACTGACGGCGCCGAAGGGGTGGAGGGCGTGGCAAATACGTTTGTCTACACCGTCCTGCTGATGGTCATCACGGGCCTGACCATGTACCTGGTCTACGGCCGGTCCAGCCGGCGCGGCACGCGCACCTCCGGGAAACGCCGTGGCGGCCCGGCAGTCGAGGTGACCGAGGCGGAGGCCGCCTCCGTGCCCGACGCCGCACCGCTGCCCGCCGGCAGGCCGTGAGCTACTGGCCGCGTTGAGCGGGCGGCGTCTGGCGGCTGGCAGACCACCCGGGCGCCCGGCCGTACGGCGAAGGAGTCCGGGCTTCGGCATAAGATCGATAGCCGGACCCATTGAAAGGACCATCTTGGCCAAGCTCTATTTCCGCTACGGCGCCATGAACTCCGGCAAATCCACCGGACTCCTGCAAGTGGCCTTCAACTACGAGGAGCGCGGCCAGCGCGTCCTGTTGGCCAAACCCGATGTGGACACCAAAGGCGACACCGACATTGTGTCCCGGCTGGGAATGACCCGGTCCGTGGATTTCCTGATCTCGCCGGGCACCTCCGTCCGGGAACTCTTCGCCGCCCACGCGGCCGGCGATGACCCCGATGCCCTCCTGGAGCACGTGGACCAGAAACCGGTGGCCTGTCTCCTGGTGGACGAGGCGCAGTTCCTCACCCCGGAACAGGTGGATGACCTGTTCCGCATCGCCATCCTGGACAACGTCCCCGTGCTCGCCTACGGCATCCGGACCGATTTCCTGACGCACGCCTTCCCCGGGTCACGCCGGCTGCTGGAGGTCGCCCACACGCTGGAGGAGCTCAAGACGATCTGCCGCTGCGGCCGCAAAGCCATCTTCAACACCCGGCGCGTCGGCAATGACGTGGTGTTCGACGGCGACCAGGTAGCCATCGACGGGCAGGACGTCTGGTACGAATCCCTGTGCGGGTCCTGCTACCTGGAGGCATCCGGCGGACGCCTGGGCACCTAGCCGGCGGCGGCCTTACTTTCCTCCGGGCCAGCCGGTGTACGCCTCGGCCAGGTAAGCCCTGCCGTGGCGGGAGGAGACCACCGAGTTCAGCTCGCCGAGCTGGCGGGCACGGGAGAAGTCATCGGCGTCCGCCGGGGTGTGGAGCATGGTGGTCATCCAGTAGGAGAACTGCTGGGCCTTCCAGACACGCTCCAGCGCCCGGTCTCCGTAGCTGTCCAGCAGGGCGCTGGAGCCGCTGCCGTAGAACGATTCCAGCCCCTCAAAAAGCATCTTGACGTCGTGGATGGCCAGGTTCAGGCCCTTGGCGCCGGTGGGAGGAACAGTGTGGGCGGCGTCGCCGGCCAGGAACAGGTTGCCGTAGCGCATGGGGGTGTGCACAAAGCTGCGGAACGGGAGCACCATCTTGTCGATGACGGGGCCTTCCTTGAGCTCGAAGCCGTTGCCGTTGACCCGGCTGCGGAACTCGGCCCAGATCCGGTCATCGTCCCACTCGGCCACGTTCTCCTTGGGGTCACACTGGAAGTACATCCGCTGCACGGTCTCGGTGCGCTGGCTGATCAGGGCGAAGCCGTTGTCCGAGTTGGCGTAGATGAGCTCGTCGGAGCTGCGCGGGGCCTCGGCGAGGATGCCGAACCAGGCGAACGGGTACTCGTGGAAGTACCACTTGCGGTGGGCTTCCGGGATCTGGAAGCGGCAGTGGCTGCGTGAACCGTCCGCGCCCACCAGGAACTCGGCCTGGATCTCGTACTCAACACCGTCGGCGTCAGTGAACCAGACCTTCGGTTTGCCTTCGAGGTCGTGGACGGTGGTGTCGGTGACGCTGTACCGGACGTCGCCGCCGTCGGCCTTCCTGCGGGCGGCGAGATCCAGGAAGACGTCCGTCTGCGGGTAGAGCCAGACGGATTCGCCCACGAGGTCCTTGAAATCGATGCGGTGGCTTTCGCCGTTGAAACGCAGTTCGATGCCGTCGTGCCGGTCGCCGTCCCTCAGCACCCGGTCCGAGACCCCGCTGTCCACGAGCAGGTTGACGGTGCCGTGTTCCAAAATGCCGGCGCGGACCGTTTCGGAGATCTCCTTGTGGCTGCGCACCTCGATGACGGTGGATTCGATGCCGGCCTTGGCCAGGAGGTGGGAGAGCATGAGTCCGGCGGGGCCGGCGCCCATGATTGCCACCTGGGTGGTGATGATTTTCCGTTGTGCCATGGCTGGGCCTCGCTTCGTTGCGGGGGCTCTGGCAATCTGCAGAGCCGGTGATTGGTTCGTCTGGCTATCAGTGTGCAGCCCGAAACGTGATTGCGGTAACACTCTTTCCGTTCAACGGAATCTAATCCCAGATTGCGGCGTCACCAAGCCTGCGGGCGATACCCCGGGCAGCGGTTTGCAGGGCCGGCACCAGGGCCTGGAGCCGCATCTCCCGCAGGGGAACCACGACGCCGAGCGCGGCCACAGCGCGCTGCCGGCCGTCCAGCACGGGGACGGCTATGCCCCAGGTGTCCGGATCCACCACGCCCGCGAGTTGGGCAAAGCCCTGATGGGCCGCCTCGCTGAGCAAGGCACGCACCGCCTCCCCCGTCACCCTGGCGTCAGGATCCGAGAACTGACCGAGGTACGCGGCCTGTACGGCTTTGTCCTGATGGGCCATGAGGGCGAGCCCGGCGGAGGAAACATGGACGGGCATCCGGCCGGCCACCCGGGCCCTGTTGGCCACCGATCCGCGCCGGGAAAGCCGCTCCACAAAGAGCGCTTCCCAGCCGTCCAGGACCGCCAGGTTCACATTCTGGTTCAGCACCTGCTGGATGTCTTCCATGAACGGCATGGCAGCCTGCCGCAGCGCCAGCGTGGGTGAATTCCGGTTGACCAGCTCCCACAGCCGCAGCCCCGGCCGCACCGCACCGCCGTCGACCGTTTCCAGCAAACCGTGCGCAGCCAACTGCCGCACCAGCCGGTGCGTGGTGGTGAGCGGCAGCCCCGCCCGGTGCGCGAGGTCGGACAGCTGGAGGCTGCTGACACCTTCGGGAAAGGCGGAGATCACCCGGACTACCCGGTCCACCACGGAATCGCCGGAGAGTGAATTAGCCATGACCGCCCTTCCATTGAATGGTGAGGATTTCAGACTACACTCGGAGGCGCCGCCACAAGGCCGGTGCCAGGACCACGGCAACACCGACCGCCGCGCCGATCACCGTCTCGATGATGCGGTCCCGCAGCAGAATGGTGGGGGACGCCGGCACCACCAGCAGCGTGGAGATCAGAGCCAGCGGCGTCACCACCACCTGGGCCAGCACATACTGGCGGGCAATGAAAAGTTCAGCGCCGAACTGGCACAGGGCGATGACCAGGACGATCTGCCAGGGAGCGAGGTTCAGCAGCAGGATGACGGCGAGCAGCGCCAGGCCCAGCACGGTGCCGATGATTCGCTGGATGCCGCGGCGGATCCGGTGCCGCGTGCTGTGCCCCACCAACGGGACCACAGCTGCCACCATCGCCCAGTAGTTGTGCCCGAATCCAAGCCACGTGCCGGCCAATGTGGCCAGGGAGCCTGCCATACCTGCCGCCACGAGGTAGCCCAGGCCCTCCAGCCACGCCGTCCGCTTCTCGCCCTCGGCCCGCCGGATCGGGGCCGGCCACACCCAGGGCGTGCGGTACCGGGGAAGAACGCGCGCGGAGAAGCCGATCACCAGCGAAAGCGCGGTGGTCAGCACCGCCACGAGCATCGCCTCCGGGACCGGCGGCTGGTTTGGAATCGAGGCGATGGCAGCGAACGCGAAGATGTGGAAGAGCGAGCCTGCGGGACGAAGGCGAAGCAGCGAGATCGCCACGGAACACCCGCCGGCCACCAGGGTGGTGGCCAGGACGAGGAGCCAGGTGGTCGCCGCCTGGTCCAGCCCCCAGGCGTTCCCCGCCGTGGCCGCGAGGGCAGCCAGGAACATGACCCACAGCATCAGCAGGCCTGCGCGCAGCTGCAACACAAACCGGGTGCCGTGCGGTTCATTGCGCCCGTAGATTCCGGTGAACGCACCGAAGGAGGCGAAAATCGCCAGGTCCAGCCGGCCCAGCAAGAGCAGGGTGATCAGGGGAACAAAGATTCCGACGGCGCAGCGCAGGGCCGGCTGGTGATCGTTGTTGCTCGGCGCAATGCTGAACATTTCAGCGAAAAACTTCAAGTTCCGGGTGCCTCTTCCTTCGATGACCCGTGGGCGGGAGGTACCCGCCGGGAACAGCAGGACCGGCCTCCCCAATCCTATGTCCCGGACCTTTCCCACATTCGGAACGGCGGAGCAACATCATCGAAACACCGGCACGGCACGCTTGAGCCATGAGACACACCGGAAGCAACCCCGCTGCGGCCGACTTGAGCTGTGAAGTGTGCGGCCTGATGCCAGAACCCACCAAGACCCGGCTGACCGTTGCCAACGTGGCCGTGATGCTCCCGATCGAACTGCTGGTGCACGCTTTGGTGGTGGGAACGCACCTGCCGTACCTGGCCAAGGTGCTGGCGCTCACCCTGACGGCCACCGTCCTGGTGATCTGGGTGGCTGAGCCGTCCGCTGCCCGGATCCTGCACGGCTGGCTGCACGCTCCCGCGCTCCGGCACCGCAGGAAACTGGGCGCTGCCCCCGCCCTGTGGCGGGCACGCACCGTGCTGCAGGACCAGCCCGGCTCGCTGCAGAAGATCACCCGGGCGCTGGCCCGGCTCGATACCAACATCCTGAGCATCCACGTCCACCCCGTGGCCGGCGGTGTACTCGATGAGTTCGTGCTTTCCGCGCCGGGGGACCTGAGCGAGCGCCAGCTGCTGGCGGCCCTGGACGACGGCGGCGGCTCGCGGTCCCAGGTGTGGCCCACCACCGCCCTGGCCATGGCGGACGGTCAGACCCGGGCGCTGAGCCTCGCGGCGCGGATCGCGGGCGCACCGGACGAGCTGCCGCTGGCCGTGGCCGAGCTGCTGCACGCACGCGTGCTCACACCGGCCGAGGCCGCCGTCGAAAATTACGACGCCGGCACGCGGCTGAAGGTTCCCACCGCCTGGCACGGGCCGCTGACCTTTGCCCGTCCCGGCGAACCGTTCACGCCGGCCGAATCAGCCCGCGCGCACCGGCTCGCAGAGCTGGCTGAGATCCTGGCCCACGGCCCGGCGCCGACCCACCCCATGTAGGTAGCGCTATCTGTCGTTATGGGGCCTCAAAACGACAGATAGCGCTACCTGGTTGGGCGGGTTACATGCGGATGGTGAGCGCCCCCGGGTCGAGGGTCATCAGGACGTGCTTGCCGTCGCCCTCATGGTCGCCGTCGAGCTGATAATCGTCATTGTGCTCCAGCGTGATTTCCACGGATTTGCCCTGGTAGTACTCCACGGAGGTGTCTTTGCCCCGGCCCTTGCCGATCATGCCGGCGATCACCGAGAACCAGCCAAGCTTTCCCTGCGGTGCCAGCACGGCGACATCCAGCAGGCCGTCGTCCATCTTGGCGTCGGGGAAGATCTCGAGTCCGCCCTGGACCTTGCCGCAGTTGCCCACCATCACACTGCGCACGCCGCGGTGCACCACGTCCTTGCCGTCGATGGCGATGGTGGCCTTCACCGGCTTGCCCGGCAGGTTCCGGATGCCGGCATCCACGTAGGCCAGCCAGCCCACCTTGTCCTTCAGGTCCTCGTTGGTGTCGGCCATGATGGTGGCGTCATAGCCCACCCCGGCCATGACCAGGAAGACCTGTTCCTTGTCCGGGCTGTTGCGGCGGGCGCGGACAACGTCGATCTTCCGCTCAGTTCCCGCCAGGGCACCGGCCATGGCGCCGTCAAAATCCGTGACGTCCATGCCCAGGTTGCGTGCCAGGAGATTGCCGGTGCCGAACGGGAGCAGGCCCATGGGCACGTCCCCGCCCGCGAGGACCTCGGCCACGCACCGCACGGTGCCGTCGCCGCCGGCAGCAATAACGACGTCGGCTCCCTGCTTGAGTGCCTCCTTCGCCTGGCCGACCCCCGGGTCCTCCTTGGTGGTTTCGAGCCAGATGGGCTCACCCCAGCCGTTCTCCGAGCAGTGCTTGGCCGCCAGTGCCTTCACGTCAATCTCCACCGGCTTGGCGGGATTGATGATGATGGCCGGCCGTTTGAGGCTGGTGGAGCTGTTGGCAGTCATGGTGTCCTTCGGTGAAGTTGAGTAATGCCTATGCAAAGGCTACTTGCTACAGCGCCTTCACGGCTCCCAGTACCTTCGCGAGCGACTCCTTGGCATCGCCGAAGAGCAGGGACGTCTGCGGCTCGTACAGGAGTTCATTCTCGATCCCCGCGAAGCCGGGCCGCATGGAGCGCTTCAGGAAGATCACCTGGCGGGCGTCAGCCACTTCCAGGATGGGCATGCCGTAGATCGGCGAGCCGGATGAGGTCTTCGCCGCCGGATTCACAACATCGTTGGCGCCCACCACCAGCGCCACGTCCGCGGTCCGGAATTCGGAGTTGATTTCGCCCATTTCCTTGAGCGACTCGTACGGCACGTTGGCCTCGGCCAGGAGCACGTTCATGTGCCCCGGCATCCGGCCCGCAACGGGGTGGATGGCGAAGTCCACGTCGATCCCGCGGGCTTCCAGAGCCTGCGCCAGTTCCGCGGCGGTGTGCTGGCCCTGCGCCACGGCCAGCCCGTAGCCGGGCACAATAATGACCCGCTGCGCATAACCCAGGAGCACAGCCACGTCTTCGGCGCTGGAGGACCTGACGGGACGTTCGCTCACGGCGGTGGATCCCGCCGTCGAGCCGCCCTTGAAGGCGCCGAACAGGATGCCGGCCACGCTCCGGCCCATGGCAGCGGCCATCGCCCTGGTCAGGATGGTGCCCGAGGCGCCCACCAGGGTGCCCGCCACCACCAACAGAACATTGCCCAGCACCACACCGGACGCTGCCACGGCGAGGCCGGTGAACGCATTCAGGAGGGAGATGACGATCGGCACGTCCGCCCCGCCCACCGGCAGCACCAGCAGCGCGCCGGCGGCAAGTCCCAGCACCATGAGCAGCACCGCGAGCGCCAGGGACCCGGTAAACACAACGGCGACGGCGGTCCCCACCGCCGCGAGCAGCACCGCCGCCATCACCACGGGGAGCCCCGGGAACACCACCGGCCGCGTTGTCATCAATTCCTGGAGCTTGGCGAACGTGACGCCGGATCCGGCGAAGGACACAGCCCCCACCAGGAGCGTGAAGACGATGGCAAGCCGCACCCACGGGTCCCCGTTATGGCTCAACTCCAAAAGGGCAACCAGCGCCGCGGCGCCGCCGCCCACACCGTTGAACAGCGCCACCAGCTGGGGCATCTGGGTCATTTTGACGCGCCGGGCCACGGGCGCGGCCACCGCCGTGCCCACCGCGATGGCCGCAATGATCCAGGGAATGTTCTCCAGTCTTGCCGACAGGAAAACGGTCACGACGGCGAGCAGCGCACCGAAGGCGCCGATCAGGTTGCCGCGGCGGGCGGTGCGGGGAGAGCTGAGGCCGCGGAGTGCCAGGATAAAAAACACCGCCGCGGCAAGGTACAGGAGGGAGGTCCACACCGGATCGAGGAGGCTCATGGGCGGTCCTCCCGCGCGGTGGCTCCGCTGCCCGCTGCTCCCGTGCGGGCGGGCTCCTTCCGGCCGTGGAACATGTGCAGCATCCGGTCCGTGACCACAAAACCGCCCACCAGGTTGGCAGTGGCGAGCACCACGGCGAGCAATGCCACGGCCAGGATGCCCGGATCCGCGGCCTGGCCGGCCACGATGATGGCGCCCACCAGGATGATGCCGTGGATGGCGTTGGCGCCGGACATCAGGGGCGTGTGCAGGGTGCTGGAGACCTTCGAGACCACCTCGAAGCCCACAAACACCGCCAGCACCGTGACGGTGAGCAGACTCATGCCGTCCATCAGATTCCCCCCTCGCTCTGGAGCCTGTCGTCCTGGACGCTTGGCTCGTGGTCCGGCAGGGCCGGAATGACCGCCCCCAACGCCTCGGCCGTGGGCAGGTGCCGCACCGCGCCCTCGTGTGTAAGGCAGGCCCCGGCAATCACGTCGTCGCCGAAATCGGGAGCCACGGTGCCGTCCCGGGTCATCAGGGCGAGCAGGTTGGCCACGTTCTTGGCATAGAGCCGGGAGGCGTCCGAGGCCATGGCGGACGGGGCATCCTTCAGCCCCACCAGGGTGACGTGGCCCTGGCCATCGGCGGTGGGCACCAGGATGTCCGCCCCGGGAACCACGCCTTCCACGTTCCCGCCGGACTCTGCAGCGAGGTCGACGACGACCGAACCCGGGCGCATGCCCTGCACCATCCGGCGGCTCACCAGGAGCGGCGCGCGCCTGCCGGGGACTGCCGCCGTCGTAATCAGCACATCAGCCTGGGCAACGTGCGGGGCGAGGAGTTCGCGCTGGAGGGCGCCGCGGTCGGCGCTGAGTTCGCGGGCATAGCCGCCGGATGCCTCGGCGGTTTCCAGGTCCAGTTTGATGAAGGTGCCGCCCATGGACGCCACTTCGTCGGCGGAGGCGGGCCGGATGTCGTTGGCGGACACCCGGGCGCCGAGCCTCTTGGCGGTGCCGATGGCCTGCAGCCCGGCAACACCGGCGCCAAGCACCAGGACCCGGGCCGGAGGGACGGTGCCGGCCGCGGTCATGTAGAGGGGGAAGAACCGTGGCAGCCGGATGGCGGCCTCCAGGACGCAGCGGTACCCGGCCACCAGGGCCTGGGAGCTGAGCGCGTCCATGGACTGGGCGCGGGAGATCCGGGGCACCAGTTCCAGGGCGAAGGATGTGACGCCGGCCTCCGCGAGTGCCTGCACGGTTGCCAGCTCGGACGACGGCGAGGCCAGGCCCACGGTGACGGCGCCCTTTCTCAGGGCTTTCGCCGTCGCGGGCTCCAGCGGGCGGACGTGGACCAGGATGTCCAGCACGGCGGGGTCGAGGGCCGGGACCACGCTGGCCCCTGCCTGGAGGTATTCAAGGTCCGCGTGCCCGGCGGCGGCACCGGCGTCCGCTTCGATCAGGACGTCCAGGCCCAGCCCGGCCAGTTGTTTGACCGTTTCCGGTGTGGCGGCAACACGGCGCTCACCCTCATGCCGTTCCCGCGGTATGCCCAGTTTCAACCGCCAGCTCCCTTACGGACGTAGTTGGCTTGAGTCTAAAGCGCTCCGGGGAGTTTTTGGTCAGATATTCGCACTTCCGGGTCCCCGGATCGGGAGAATAACGCCTGCCGGGTTAGCGCCGGGCGGTCAGGTCCGCCGAAATGAGCTTGGCCGTGGCCACAATCTCCTGCGCCACGGAGGCCAGGTACGCGTCCGGGTCCGGCCGGGCCGCCACGGCCTGGGCCTGCAGCGATACGTTGACCGCGGCCACCACTTTGGTGGGCCCGTCATAGACCGGCGCCGCCACGGACATCAGCCCCAGCTCAAGCTCCTGGTCCAGCAGGCACCAGCCCTGTTTCCGGACGGTGTCCAGCACGGCCAACAGCTCAGGGACGGTTCCCAGCGCCCGCGGCGTCAGCGGCTTGATCTCCGCCTCGGCCAGGTACGCCTTCAGCCCGGCGGGCGGCAGGGCGGCCAGCAGCACCCTGCCCATGGACGTGGCGTAGGCGGGGAACCGGGTGCCCACCGTGATGCCCACGTTCATGATCCGGCGCGTGGTCACCCGGGCAATGTAGGCGATGTCCGTCCCGTCCAGCACCGCCGCGGACGTGGACTCCCCCAGTTTCAGGGAGAGTTCCTCCAAGTGGGGCTGGGCGAGCTGGGGCAGGGAGAGCCCGGAAAGGTAGGCGTAGCCAAGCTGCAGGACCTTGGCCGTGAGCGCGAACGTTTTGCCGTCGGTCCGGACGTAGTCCAGTTCCACCAGCGTGTGCAGGAACCGCCGGGCGGTGGCACGGGTCAGGCCGGTCCGGGCCGCCACCTCGGTGAGGGTCATCACCGGGTGGTCGTGGTCGAAGGCCCGGATCACGGCCAGGCCGCGCGCCAGCGACTGCACGTACTGGTCGCCCGCCTGCGGAGCGGTGCGTGCAGTTGCTGGTGCGTCGGTCATGGTTACCAATCCTAGAGGCCGCGGGGCGTTACGCTGCCGCCTTCAGCGGGACGGGGACCAGCTCCTGGAGTTCCGCCAGGGTGCAGCCGAAGGTCTCGCGGACGGTGACGCCGTCGGGTCCTGTCAGGAAGACGGCTTTGTCCGTGTAGACGCGGGTGACGCAGCCGACGCCGGTGAGCGGGTAGGTGCAGGCTTCCACGATCTTGGAGGCGCCCTCGCGGGTCAGGAGCGTCATCATGACAAAGACGTCCTTGGCGCCGGTGGCGAGGTCCATCGCGCCGCCGACGGCGGGGATGGCGTCCGGGGCGCCGGTGTGCCAGTTGGCGAGGTCACCGGTGGCGGAGACTTGGAAGGCCCCGAGCACGCAGATGTCCAGGTGGCCGCCGCGCATGATCGCGAACGAATCGGCGTGGTGGAAGTAGGACGCCCCGGGCAGCTCGGTGACGGGGATTTTCCCGGCGTTGATGAGGTCGCCGTCGATCTGGTCGCCCACGGCCACCGGGCCCATGCCCAGCATGCCGTTCTCCGTGTGGAGGGTGATGTTCTGCTCGGGCTTGAGGTAGTTCGAGACCAGGGTGGGCTGGCCGATGCCGAGGTTCACGAACGAGCCGGGCTTGATGTCCCGGGCCACGAGTTCGGCGAGGGCGTCGCGGCCCAGGGGCTTGTCACTGGTCTGGAGGGAAGTTGCGGTGCTCATGCTCAGGCCACCTTCACGATGCTGTTGACGTAGATTCCGGGGGTCACGACGTTTTCCGGGTCGAGTCCGCCGGTGGGGACAATCTCCGAGACCTGGACCACGGTGTGCTTGGCGGCGGCGGCCATGATGGGGCCGAAGTTCCGGGCCGTCTTGCGGTACACGAGGTTCCCCACGCCGTCGGCCTTCAGGGCCTTGATCAGCGCGACGTCCGCGTGGATGGGGGTCTCGAAGACCTGGCCGCGGCCGTCGATGATGCGGGTCTCCTTGCCCTCGGCGAGCATGGTGCCGTAGCCGGTGGGGGTGAAGAACCCGCCAATCCCGGCGCCGGCGGCGCGGATGCGTTCGGCCAGGTTGCCCTGCGGGACGAGTTCCAGTTCGATTTCGCCGGCGTGGTATTTGGCGTCGAAGTGCCAGGAGTCGGACTGCCGCGGGAAGGAACAGATCATTTTCTTGACCCGGCCTTCCTTGATCAGCAGGGCCAGGCCCTGATCGCCCTGGCCGGCGTTGTTGTTCACCACCGTCAGGTCCTTGGCGCCGCAGTCCATCAGCGCATCAATCAGTTCGAAGGGCTGCCCGGCGTTGCCGAACCCGCCGATCATCACGGTGGAGCCGTCCTTGATGCCGGCTACGGCCTCGTTGACGGTGTCTACAAAATTCAGCATGCTTATGCCTTTCCTGTGCTGGTGCCGCTGCCGGCGGTGACGTTTTCGAGCACGACGGCCAGGCCCTGGCCCACGCCGATGCAGATCGCGGCGACGCCCCAGCGTTCGCCGGAGGCCTGCAGGGACCGGGCGAGGGTGCCCAGGATCCGGGTGCCGGACGCGCCGAGAGGGTGGCCCATGGCGATCGCGCCGCCGTGCCGGTTGACGATGGCCGGGTCGATGCCCCAGGCGTTGATGCAGGCCAGGGACTGTGCGGCGAACGCTTCGTTAAGTTCGACGGCGCCCACCTGGTCCCAGCCGATGCCCGCCTTCGCGAGGGCCTTGTTCGCGGCCTCCACCGGGGCGTAGCCGAAGAACTGGGGATCGTTGGCGTGCGCGCCGCGGCCGGCGATGCGGGCCAGCGGTTCGAGCCCGAGCAGCCCGGCGGCGTTCTCGGAGCCGATCCAGGCCGCGGAGGCGCCGTCGGACAGCGGGGACGCGTTCCCGGCCGTGACTGTGCCGTTCTCGGTGCGGAACACGGTCTTCAGCCCGGCGAGCTTCTCCGCGGAGGAACCGGCGCGGATGCTTTCGTCGCGGACCAGGTCGGTGCCCGGGACCGGGGTGACCAGGTTGTCGTAGAAGCCCTCGTCCCAGGCGGCGGCGGAGAGGTTGTGGGAGTTCGCGGCGAATTCGTCCTGCTGCTCACGGGTCACGCCGTACTTCTCGCGGAGCCGTTCGGTGGCCTCACCGAGGGAGATGGTCCAGTCCTTGGGCATGGCCTTGTTGACCAGGCGCCAGCCCAGCGTGGTGGAGGCCAGAGTCAGGTCCCCGGCCGGGTAGGGCTTCTCGGTCTTGGGCAGCACCCAGGGGGCGCGGGACATCGATTCGGCCCCGCCCACGAGCATCAGCTCGGCGTCGCCGGCGTTGATCTGGCGCGAGGCGATGATCGCCGCATCCAAAGACGACCCGCACAGCCGGTTCACCGACGTACCGGGGATCGAGACCGGCAGGCCGGCCAGCAGGGTGCCCATCCGGGCGACGTTGCGGTTCTCCTCGCCGGCGCCGTTGGCGTTGCCGAACACCACCTCGTCGATCCGCTCCGGATCCAGCCCCGGTGCGCGCTTCACGGATTCCTTGATCACGTGCGCGGCAAGGTCATCCGGGCGAACGGCCGCGAGACCGGAGCCGAACTTACCGAACGGGGTGCGCACGGCGTCGTACACAAAAGCCTGATTCAAAACTTCTCCTCTTAATGTTCGTTCCCGTCCCAACTGGGTAGCAGTAAGTGTCGTTTTGAGGGCTCAAAACGACACTTGGCGCTACCTAGTTGGGCGGGGTGGGGGTTTCTGTGGTGGGCGCGGCGGCCGACTCTGCGCTGTCCAGGTCGCGGAAGACCTGCTGGGCGGTCTTGAACGCCGTGTTGGCGGACGGCACACCGCAGTAGATGGCGGTCTGTAGCAGGATTTCCTTGATCTCGTCCCGGCTCAGGCCGTTGGTGAGGGCCGCGCGGATGTGCATGGCCAGCTCTTCCCAGTGCCCGTGCGCCACCATCGCCGTAATGGTCACGGCGGAGCGCATCTGCCGGGAGATGCCGGGCCGGGTCCAGATGCCACCCCACGCAATCCGCGTGATCATGTCCTGGAAGTCCTCGGTGAACTCATCCTTGTTGGTGTTCGCGCGGTCCACATGCGCGGCGCCGAGCACTTCGCGCCGGACCACCATGCCGCCGTCGTAAATCTCCTGGCTGGTGGCGTCCGGCTGGACCACACCGTGGCGCTCGGAACCGTTGGGGGTGCTCATCTGGCCGGTGCTCATTTAGCCGGCCGAGTTTCGCTCCAGCTGATGAGGCTCCGCAGCAGTTCGGCAACATGGGCAGGTGCCTCCGCGGGGGCGAGGTGCGCCACGCCTTCCAGGGAAACGGCGTTCGCGGTGCCTCCCCCGGCGGTGATGCCGGCAACGATTTCCTCCGCGAACGACGGCGGCACAACAGTATCCGCCACACCCGCCACTGCCTGCGTGGGGACGGAGATGCTGCCGAGCTCGGCGCGGACGTCATAGGCGGCCAGCGCCTCGCAGCAGAAGGCGTAGCTGAAGCGGTCGGCGTCGCGGAGGGAGTGCAGGAGCTTGCTGCTCAGGTCCGGTTCGCGGTCCATAAAGCCAGGCCCGAACCAGCGCTCGGCGGAGCCCTGGATGACAACCGGGGTGCCCTGGACCCGCACCAGTTCGGCGCGGTCCAGCCAGCCTTCCGGGGTGCCGATCTTGGCGCCGGAGCACTGTACCGACAGGCTCTTGAGGCGTTCGCCGTGTTTGATGCCCAGCTGCAGGCCGGTGGCTCCGCCGAGGGAAACGCCGGCGTAATGGAACGCCTCGCCGGGAGCGATCGAGTCCACCAGGTCCACAACGGCCTCCGCCAGGTCGGCGACGTCGAAGGCCTCCGTGGCCTTCGGAGAGACGCCGTGCCCCGGAAGGTCCCAGGCCACCACGTCGTAGTCATTGGCCAGCAGCGCCGCCGTCCGGCCCCACAGGATGGCGGAGGAGGTGCCCAGGGAGGGGCCCACCACCAGCAGCGGACGTTCGCCAAGGGTTCGTTCGGGCGAAAGCAGGACTGCTTTGAGGGTCGGTTTAGCCACGGTTGGCTCCGTTCTGCTCGGGGGTTGCTGAAGAGGAAAAGTCCGGGTAGGCGGCCAGGATCCGCCGGGAGATTTCGGCGGCCTGGCCCAGGTAGCTGGCAGGGTCCAGGAGCTCGTCGAGGCGCAGATCGGTCAGCGCACCCCTGGGGACGGCCTCGCGAAGCAGGTGCCGGTAGGTGGCGTCCTGCTCGGCGGACGGCGCGGCAAGGGTCCGGTCCACCACGTCCTGCAGCTGTTCCTTGCCGCTGCGGCCGTCCTTCTCCGCCAACAGCGGAGCGACGGCGGCACCCACCCCTTCGGCGAGGAGCAGCGGCCCGGCCAGTTCCAGGTTGCGGCGCAGGGCGGCCGGGAAAACCTGGAGTCCTTCCGCCAGCTCGCGGAGGTGGCCGGCCGCGCCGAGGGCCAGCCGCAGGAGCTCACGCAGGGCGGGCCATTCGGTATGCCAGGCTGCATCGGGGCGTTCGTCGTTGAAGTTGGCCGCCGCCAGGTGCAGCTGGGCCAGGAGCTGCGGAGCCTGCAGGGCGGCGCTGCGGATCAGGACGGACAGCACCGGGTTCTGCTTCTGCGGCATGGCCGAGGACACGCCGCGCCCGGCCGCGCGAGGTTCGGCGAGTTCAGCCACTTCGGGCCGGCTCATGAAAAGGACGTCGGTGGCGATCTTGCCGGCGGCGCCGAGCGCGGCGGCCAGCGCGTTCCCGAGGGAGGTGACAGCCAGCCGGTTGGTGTGCCATGGCGCGGGCGCAGGGGCGAGCCCCAGCTGTTTGGCGAGTGAATCGGCCAAGGTAAAGGGTGTGGCGGTAGATTCGGCCGTCAGCACCGTGCCGGCCGCGAGGGTTCCGGCGGCCCCGCCGAACTGCACCGGGAACTGGAGGGACTCGAGCTGCCGCCCGGCGGCGGCGAGGCCGTGGAACCACTGCGCTGCCCGCAGCCCAAAGGTGAACGGGAGCGAGTGCTGGGTCAGGCTCCGGCCCACGCCCAGCGTGTCCGCATGCTTCTCCGCCAGGGCCGCGAGCGCCGTCGTCGCGCCTTTCAGGTCGCCGAGCAGCGCCTCCACGGTGTTACGGGCCAGGAGCATGAGGGCAGTGTCCAGCACATCCTGGCTGGTCAGCGAGGTGTGGATGGCTTTGCCGGCACCGATGCCGGTGGCATCCAACGCCGAAACCTGCTTCCGCAGGTCAGCCAACAGAGGGATGACGGGGTTGCCGCCGCCCTGGGCACGGAGCGCAATGCCTGCCGGGTCGTAGCGGCCCGGCACCGCGGCGGAAGCCACGACGGCGGCGGATCCGGCAGGTGCCAGCCCTGCCCTTTCCAGCACCGCGGCCCAGCCGGACTCGACAGCGAGGATCGCCGCGAGCACCGCCCGGTCACCGGTCAGCGCCGCCACCAGGGGCGACGCCGAGACAGGACTGAGCAGGCCGACGTCGCCGTCCGCCGTGCTTCCGTAACCCAGGGCGGCACCCGTCACTGGAAGTCCAGGAAGACTGTTTCGCCCTCACCCTGCAGGCGGACGTCCCATGTGAGTCCGCCGTCCGGGTCGCGGCGTGCGATCAGGGTCTTCCGGCGTTCCGGGTCAAGGGAGCCCAGCAGCGGGTCCTTGGCCAGGGCTTCCTCGTTGTCCGGCAGGTAGATCCGGGTGAAGAGCCGGTTCATCAGGCCGCGGGCAAAAATCGCGACGGAGATGAACGGTGCCGCGCCTTCCCCGGTGGGGCCGGGGTTGACGGTGGTGAAGGTGAAGACGCCGGTGTTGCCCACGGCGCTGCGGCCGAATCCGGTGAAGGTGTAGCCGTCGCGCACCAGTGACCCGGTGTGCTGCGGCACGTTGCCTTGGGAATCTGCCTGCCAGATCTCCAGGATCGCATCGGGGATCGGGTGCCCGGCGCCGTCGTACACGGTGCCCTGGAGCCGAATGGACCCCGGGGAGCCGGGAGCCAGCAGCTCGCGGTCCTTGGTGAAGGGAAGGGCGTAACCGTAGAAGGGTCCTACGGTCTGGCCGGGGGTGGGTGTCAGCTTGGTGGGGCCGGGGTTACTCATGGTCGTCTCCTTCTGCGCCGAGGGCCTCGTTCTCGGTCCAGGTCCGCTTCGACCCGGTCAGCACGATGTCCCAGTTGTAGGCGAGGGCCCACTCGGGTTTGGTCTGCTCGTGGTTGTAGGTGGCCACGAGCCGGTCGCGGGCGTCCTGGTCCACGATGGACTGGTAGATCGGGTCCAGCGGGAAGAGCTGGTCGCCGGGGAAGTACATCTGGGTGACGATCCGCTGGGTGAACTCCTGCCCGAACAGGGAGAAGTGGATGTGGGCGGGGCGCCAAGCGTTGAGGTGGTTCTTCCACGGGTAGGCGCCGGGCTTGATGGTGGTGAAGCTGTACGAGCCGTCGGCCCCGGTGATGCAGCGGCCCACGCCGGTGAAGTTGGGGTCCAGCGGCGCCGGGTGCTGGTCGCGCTTGTGGATGTAGCGGCCGGCGGAGTTCGCCTGCCAGATCTCCACGAGCTGGCCGGCCACCGGGCGGCCGTCACCGTCGAGGACGCGCCCGGACACCACAATGCGTTCGCCCAGCGGTTCACCGTTGTGCTGGATGGTGAGGTCCGATTCCAGCGCGTGCACGTCCATGTGCCCGAACGCCGGAGAGTACAGCTCGATGGTCTCGGGGTCCGCGTGGTGCAGGTCCTTGGTGGGGTGCCGCAGGACGCTGCTGCGGTAGGGGGCGTAGTCCAGCCTCGGCTGGATTTCCGCCGGGGCGCCGTTCTTGACGGCCTGCGCATAGGCGTCGCCGAGAGCTTTCATCTCTGCGCTGAGATCCGCCTGTGACTCCGCGGCGGCATCGAGGGGTGCGTACTGCTTCGGTGCGGCCTCCGTGGCTTCGTCGGACACGTCTTCGGTGAGCGGATCCGCGTTGTACGTTTCAAGGTTGATTTCTTCAGGCACAGCAGCCTCCTTTCATAGGGTGTTGGTGTTACGTGGTTTTATTCAGTCGGTGCATCAGGTCGTACTGGACTGCGTGGCGGACGGGGGCGTTGGGCGCCCCGTAGCCGTCATAGGCGCCGCGGCGTTCCACCATTTCGAAGAACACACTGCCCACGGTAGCGGTGTAAAAGTGCAGGAACTCGCCGTCGGCGTCGCGGTCGTACAAAAGGTTCAGCTCCTGCAGCGTGGCCAGGAAGGCGGGGTCCAGCCCGAAGCGGGCGTCCAGGTCCTCGTAGTAGTTGGCCGGTATCTGCAGGAACTCCAGGCCCCGGGCCTTGCAGGCCCTGGCGGTGGCCACCAGGTCAGGCACGGCGAAGGCGATGTGTTCCTGGTACGTCCTCCGGGCGCCCGTCCCCGATGGCTCCGGTTGTGCGTCGCCCTCCCGCTGGATCAGGGGTGCGAGGTTCAGCACCAGCCGGACGGCACGGTCTGCGGTGGCCATGACCTGCGATCGGACCAGGCCGGTGGGGCTGGGCACCTCGGCGAAGGGCTGCGGCTCCAGTGCCAGGGCGCTGGTGTAAAACAGCACGGCCTCGTCAAAGTGCTGCCACGGCTGGGCGAGGTTGACGTGATCGATCACGGCGCCCTCCCCGGCCGCAGGCGCATCCAGCCCTTCACCGAACTCATGTGTCCAGGCGGCGGTGCCGTCGGGACTGCCCTGGCACAGGAAGATCTCCGTGGAGTCCGGCGCTGCGAAGCCCTGGAACACTTCCTCGTTGGCCTGGCTTTTGCGCGGTACCGCGGGGGCCTTGAGCTGCTGCGCCCTGGCGGCGGCAATCACGGGGGAATCGACGTCAAAGCCGAGGGCGCCGATAGCGGCGGTGAGGGCAGGTGCGGCGTCCGCCGTGTTGCCCGCAGCAACAGGCGCATCCTCGTTGACGATGACCCGGGCGTGTCCCATGGTCCACAGCTGCACGTCCTTGGTGCGGTGCCGGCCGTTGAATTCGAAGCCCAGCTGGCCCAGGACGGTTTCCAGCCCCTCGGGGTCGGCGGCCCTGACCTCGGCAAAGTTATAGCCTGCAGGTTCGGCCACCTGCGGCAGGGTGGCAAGTTCCATGGGATAACGACGGCGGCCGGCCCCCGCGAACCCGCCAACAGTTCCGGCGCCGGCAGCGGCAAGAACCGGGGCGTTGGCGTCCAGCCACTTGGCGCTCTGCTCCTCCAGCCAGATCAGCGAGCGCATGCCGTCCACGGCGGTGCGCTCCACGTCGGACTGCCGGAAGACGTCGTTGAAGATTTCCAGGGACACCGGGCCGCTGTACCCGGCCCGGACCACGTGGCCCATGAACTTGGCCAGCTCGAACTGGCCCTCGCCGGGAAAAACGCGGTAGTGCCGGCTCCAGGACAGGACATCCAGGGAGAGCTTCGGCGCATCCGCCACCTGGACGAAGAAGATCCTGTCCGGGCTGAAGGCCTCGATCGGCGCGGTGTCCCAGTTGCGGGACAGGATGTGGAAGGAGTCCAGGCAGGTGCCGAGGTTGGGGTGGTCCACGGCCTCCACCAGCCGGTGGGCGTGCTCGTAGTCACTGACGTACTTCCCCCAGGCCAGGGCCTCGTAAGCGACCTTCACGCCATGGTCCCCGGCCAGCGCCGCCAGCCGGCCGAGCTGTTCCGCGCGGAGGTCGTCGCTGTCGATGCTGGCGGTGGCCACGTTGGAGCAGACCAGGATGGTGTCCATGCCCAGCCGCGCCATCAGCTTGAATTTTGCCTCGGCGCGGCGGAGGTTGGCGGCCAGCAGGTCCTCGGGCACGCTGTCGAAGTCGCGGAAGGGCTGGTAAAGGTCCAGCGTCAGGCCGAGGTCCGCCGCCATCGTGCGCACCTCCCCGGGCGTGAGGGGCGAGGTGACAAGGTCCTGTTCAAAGATTTCAATGCCGTCAAAACCTGCGATGGCGCAGGCCTGCATCTTTTCCTTCAGGGTGCCGGAGAGGCAGACGGTGGCGATTCCGGTGCGCATCAGGCAGTCACCTCTTCCTGGGCCACTAGTTCCAGGAAGTGTCCGCGCATGCGGTCAGCATCGGCGTCGAGCCCGGTGAAGATCCGGAAGGAGTCCGCGGCCTGGCCCACGGCCATGCGGCCGCCGTCCAGGACCTCGCAGCCCTTGGCACGGGCGCCCAGCACAAGTTCGGTTTCGATGGGCCGGTAAACGATGTCCGCCACCCAGTGCCGGGATTCGAGCAGGTCCAGGTCCAGCGGGACGCCCGGGTGTGCCGCCATCCCCACCGGCGTGCAGTGCACCAGGCCGTCTGCCTGCGGCATCAGCTGCGGCAGCTCCGCCGTCGTGCGCGGTGTGATGGTGACGTCCGGGAAGAAGCCGGACAGTTCTGCGGCGCGTGCCACGCAGCGGGCAGCGTCCATGTCCACCAGGTCCAGTACCTTCACGCCGGCGGTGAGCAGGGCATAGGCGACGGCGGACCCGGCGCCGCCGGCGCCGAGCTGGACCACGCGGTCCAGCCGGGCGCCGGGGAGGCCGGCCGCCAGGGCGGCGGCGAAGCCGGAGAAGTCGGTGTTGTGGCCGATAAAGCGGCCGTCTTCAATCACCACGGTGTTGACGGCGCCGAGCCTGCGGGCGTCCGGCGAGACTTCGTCAAGGTGCTGGAGGACCAGCTGCTTGCAGGGGTGGGTGATGTTCAGGCCGTTGAAGCCGAGGCTGCGGGCGGATTTGAGCAGTTCGCCGACGGCGTCACCCGGCAGTCCGAGTTCCAGCAGGTCGATGGGGCGGTACAGGTAGCGCAGGCCTTGGACGTCGCCTTCGCGTTCGTGCATGGGCGGAGTGAGTGACGGCGTGACGCCGTCGCCGACCAGTCCCACAAGGTAGGACTCAGTTCGAATGCTCATCCGGGAAGCTCCTTTGGTACGGCACGTGGCGGGCGGCGGCGCTTGGGGCGGACGCGGCGGGCCAGGTGATAGGGATTACAGTACAACACTTGTTCACTTATCGCACTTATGTTCTTGATGCGAACATTTGGTTTGTTGCCTAGCGCTGCGGCAGCCGTGCGGCGAGTTCGGCGGCGGCATCCTGGAGCAGGGGAACGTGCGCCAGGAGGCCTTCCATGCTCAGTCGGAAAACGGGCACGGCCGTGGCGAGCGACGCGAAGGCGTGGCCCTGGGCGTTGAGCAGCGGAACGGCCACCGCGCGCATCCCGTTCTCATTCTCCTCATCCATCACGGCGTACCCCTGGCGCCGGACCCGGTCCATTTCCGCCCGGAACACGGCGCGGTCCGTAATGGTGTGCTCAGTCAGCGGTTCCAGTTCGAGTTCCTCGATCAGCGCCTCCCGCTCCGCCTCCTCGGCAAATGCCACGAGGGCCTTGCCCACGGCGGTGGCGTGCAGTGCGCCCAAGTGGCCGGGATCGCTGGTGACGCGGAACGTCTGCGGGCCGTCCACCTTGTTCACGGTGAGGTGGTGGTGCCCGTCCCGGACGCTCAGGATGGTGGCCTCGCCGGTCTGTTCAGTGACTCGGCGAAGGATCGGCAGCGCCGTGCCGGCAAAACCGTGATGGTTTGAGACCCGCTGGCCCAGTTGGAAGATCCGCAGGCCCAGGTGATACCGGCGGCCGTCCGGCTCGTAGTCCACAAAACCGTCCCGGGTCAGGGAACCCAGCAGCCGGTAGGTGGTACTGAATGGAAGCTCGGCGCGGCGCGAGATCTCCGCCGCGCTGGCACCCCGGGGCTCATCCCCCAGGAGAACCAGCAGGCTCAGCGCCTTGCCCACCATGTCGGTCCGGTCGCCCTTGGGCGCCTTCTGGTCGATTGAGACGTCGTCGTCAGTTGTGGCTTGATTCACACTCATACCTCGATGTTGCCACATTGTGAGAGCTATTTCTAGATAGTGATTATTTTCTTGACAAGTGACTGCGCTCACAGCCATCATTGCTATATCGCACAAGTAGCTCCCACCATGTGGCTACTAGTCCGGGTCTATGAACGGACACCAGCCGCACCGTCCTCTGCCACGACAGGCAGGTGCGGCTGCGCTTTCCCAGATCCATCCGCGACAACGTCGTCACACCAAAGGAACTTTCATGAGCCAGACACTTCCGTCCGCGGAGCCGGGCACTGCTGCCCCGGCCGGGACGCCAAAGAAAGCAGCCCTCGCCAGCTTCCTGGGCAGCGCCGTCGAATATTACGACTTCTTCATCTTCGGTTCCGCCGCAGCGCTGATTTTCCCGACCGTCTTCTTCCCCAGCGCTGACGCGAACGCCGCCATCATGTCCTTCGCCACCTTCGGTTTTGCGTATGTGGCACGCCCCGTGGGCGCCGTCATCCTGGGCCACTTCGGGGACCGGGTGGGCCGGCAAAAGGTCCTGATGTTCACGCTGGTCCTGATGGGCGCCTCCACCTTCCTCATCGGCTGCCTTCCCGACTTCAAAACTGTTGGCTGGTGGGCTCCGGCCCTGCTGGTCCTCGCCCGGCTTTGCCAGGGCCTCTCCGCCGCCGGTGAACAGGCCGGCGCCTCCTCGATGACACTCGAGCACGCCCCGGACAACCGCCGCTCCTTCTTCACCTCCTGGACCCTCACCGGCACCCAGGGCGGCCAGATCCTCGCGGCCCTCGTCTTCATCCCCGTGCTGGCCCTGCCGGACGAGATCAAGTACGGCATCGGCTGGCGCATCCCGTTCTGGCTCAGCGCCGTGGTTGTGGTGGTTGCGTTCTTCATCCGCCGTTCGCTGCACGAACCCCCCGCTTTCGCGGAAGCACAGAAGACGGCCCAGATCTCCAAGCTCCCCGTTGCCGACCTCCTCAAGGGACACTGGCGCGACGTCCTGCGCGTTGTTGCGTGCGCCTTCATCGCCGCCGTGTCCACCGTGTTCGGTACGCTGGCCATCAGCTACGCCAAGACGGTGGCCGGGGTGGACGGCACCACCACCCTGTGGCTCGTGGTGGGCGCCAACCTCGTGGCACTGGGCACCCAGCCGCTGTTCGGCAAGCTTGCCGACCGGATCGGCCGCAAGCCGGTCTTCATCTACGGCGCCGTGGCCAGCGCCATCCTCACCCCGCTGTTCCTGCTCAGCCTTGAATCGGGCAGCGTGCCGCTGATGTTCGTGGCCGCCATCGGCTTCTTCTCCTTCGGCTATGCCGCCTCCAACGCCGTCTGGCCCTCCTTCTACGCCGAGATGTTCAGCACCAAGGTCCGCTTCTCCGGCCTGGCGATCGGCACGCAGCTGGGCTTCCTGATGGCAGGCTTCGCTCCGGCCATTGTGGCCGCCATGGGCGGCATCAAGCCCGGCGGCTGGGTTCAGATCAGCATTTTCACCGCCGTGATCTGCGGCATCGCGGCAATCTCCGCCCTCACCGCCAAGGAAACCTACAAGGTACCCACCAAGCAGCTTGGCCTGAAGTAACGCACCAGCCCGATCTGACACCGGAAAGCCCGCCACTTCCTCGAGTGGCGGGCTTTCCTGGTGATGACCGGGTTGTTCCGGTGTGAAGAACGACGGCGGCGGCCGGCTTTGGGTGCCTAGGGCCGGCCGGTCTCCAGCACCGAGGCGAGGTCGAAGTTGACCGGTTCCTCCAGCTGGGCGTAGGTGCAGGACTCGGGATCCCGGTCCGGCCGCCAGCGCGAGAACTGGGCTGTGTGCCGGAAGCGCTCACCTTCCATGTGGTCATACCTGACCTCGACCACGAGTTCCGGTTTGAGGGGGACGAAGGACAAGTCCTTGCCCGCGCTCCACCGGCTGCCTTCCGCATTGCGGGGCGTCCGCTCGCCGTCCGCCTGCTTGGCCCAGGCCCACGGGTGGTCCTCGAAGTCGGTGACCAGCGGCTGGAGCTGTTCGAAGAGTTCCTGCCGCCGCTTCATCGGGAACGCCCCGATCACCCCCACGCTGGCCAGGCCGCCGTCGTCCTTGTACAGCCCGAGCAGCAGCGAGCCGATGGCGTCCGGCCCGCTCTTATGCAAACGGTAACCGGCCACCACGCAGTCGGCCGTGCGTTCGTGCTTGATCTTGAACATCACCCGCTTGTCCGGCTGGTAGATGCCCGTGAGCGGTTTGGCCACGATTCCGTCCAGGCCGGCACCCTCGAACTGTTGGAACCACTGCTCTGCAAGGGCCTTGTCCTCGGTGGCGGCGGTGAGGTGGACGGGAGCCTTGCTGCCGGCGAGCGCCGTTTCCAGTGCGGCCCGGCGCTCCGCGAAGGGCCGGCCGGTGAAGTCCTCCTCCCCCAACGCCAGCAGGTCGAAGGCCACGAATTTGGCGGGTGTCTGCTCCGAGAGCAGTTTCACCCGGCTGGCTGCGGGGTGGATGCGTTGTTGCAGCGCGTCGAAATCCAGGCGCTGGCCGGAAGCGTCCACCAGGATGATCTCGCCGTCCACCACACACCGGGGTGGCAGATTCTCCTTCAGGGCAACCACCAGCTCGGGGAAATACCGCGTCATGGGTTTTTCATTGCGGCTGCCGATTTCAAGGTCGTCGCCGTCACGGAAGATGATGGACCGGAAACCGTCCCATTTGGGTTCGTAGCTCAGGCCGCTCCCTTCGGGGACGCCGCCAAGGCCGCTGACGGATTTGGCAAGCATGGGTGAAACGGGAGGCATCACGGGAAGTTGCATAGTGCCCATTCTTGCCCGCCATCCGCGCCGGCGGTAGGGCTAGGCCTGGGATCGTCGCACGTCAGCGGCGAGGAGCAGCTCGGATTCGCGGAGGATGCGGGCCGCTGCCGCCGAGTCCACCGCCACGGTGGTGCCCCGCGAGGCCAGCCGGACCTCGTGCCGTGGACCCTCCCGGGTGCCATGGCCGGGCGCCGGGACCAGGCCTTCCTGCCGCGTGTCCACCAGCTGGTGCCTGTCAAGCTCCTGGTCCTGGATGCCCACTGCCAGTGCGCTCATCAAATCAGCGTCCTCCGGCGTCGCGAGGTTGCTGCCGATCAGTTGGACGAGGACTTGGATCCCGGCCAGCCGTCGCTTGGGATCGGCGTCGTCCAGCGCAGAGTCGATGCCCCACTGGGCGCGCTTCCACCACTGGTCCCGCTTGTCGGCGTTCGATTTCTGCCGGTAGGTCAGGAAGGCCACCAGAACAACGCCAAAGGTGGCAAGCGGGGCCACGGCCGCTGCGCCCAGGATGGCTGTCCAGATCCCGCTGCCGAGTTCCATGCCACCACCCTATGCGCCCGGTTCCCCGCAGCGGCCCAATTCCGCGCTGCAGCGGCCCATTTCCGGCCGGCCGTTCTTCCCTGGGCGCCGAAACC
The DNA here is from genome assembly GCF_034048115.1 of Pseudarthrobacter sp. IC2-21. NCBI lineage: Bacteria > Bacillati > Actinomycetota > Actinomycetes > Micrococcales > Micrococcaceae > Pseudarthrobacter > Pseudarthrobacter sp. IC2-21. The sequence goes on from NZ_CP139145.1 coordinate 4,150,638, forward strand.
GGACCGGCGCAGGGAACTAACAGGGCCCTAACCATCAGGAAACCGCACCGCAACAATGCGCGGCCACACTGGAAGTGCCGGCAAATGCAGGCACCAGCTCCAGCCAGGAGGCCACCATGTTGAAGGAAGTCAAAGCCCACGCGACCCGGGTCCGCGCCCTCGACCAACTCCACCGCGGCGACGAAATCGAAGCCCGCCTGTCAGTGGGCCCGAACTATGACGATGTGGTTATCCGGCGCGGCAGCGTTCAGGAAACAGCGCCGGGCATCGGTGTTGTGTGGATCATGGACCGTCTGACCGGCCTCCGGAAAGCCGTCAACACAGACGAATGCAGTGTGTGGCGGGTCGCCTGAGTCGTCTGCTGGAGGTGCTGGCCGGTGGCGGGTGTAGTCAGTAAGGACTGCCCGCCGGCCAGCACCCAATTCCGAACCACGTTCACCCGAGCCGCCTGCCCGGGTGAAGCCCGGTTCAGCCCGGATCCGGCCGCGACAGCGAGTGCAGCCACTCGATGGCGCCGTCAGTTATCGGATGGGCTACGCCGAGAGTTTCAAGGAACGAACGTGCGTCGTGCATCTCGGCCTCGCGCCGGGCGGCATGCGTGGATGTGCCCTCGAGAATCCGGGACACCGCACGTTTCCCTTCCGGGCCAAGCTCGGAAGCTATTTGGTCAATGATCCACTCCTCCGCTCCTGCCGCCCGGGCAGCAGTGACGGATTCGAGGACCGCCGCGGCGAGGCCTTTCATAAAGACGCTCCGCAGCAATTTGAGCCCCGCCGCGGCTCCCGCTTCCTCGCCCACAGTGCTGGCAGGAATCTGCAGTCCGGCCAGGATGGACTGCAGCTGCGCGGCCCCGGGTCCGCTCATGGCCAGCGGGGTCCGGGCCCCGGATCGTGGAACCGGGGCGAGGATCGCCACGTCAACAAAGGCGATGCCATGCGTGGCCGCTCGTTTCGCGAGGAGCAGCTTATCTGCCGGGCCGGCAGTATTCATGTCAGCGAAGATGGCTCCCTGTTCCATCGCCGGCAACGCCGCGTCCAGGACGGTGCCCGCCGCGCGGCCGCCCACCAGGCTCAGCACGAGCGCTGCCCCGCGGACTGCCGTGGCGACGTCGTCCTCGGAACGGACCCCCGCCGGCGCCGTGGCAACGAGCGGATCAACTGCCGCAACGCTCAGCCCCAGCCGGGCGAGGTCTGCTGCATAGATGCTTCCGGCTTCCCCGAGACCTAAAACGGCGACCTGCATGGGACACTTCCCTCCGTTGCTCCTAAGATTGTAGACAAAATGGTGGCCAGCATCAGCGGTGCCTCTGTTCGGCGATTATGGGAGATAGGGCAGGAATGTCGTCAACGCTTGAAAATGCCTCACCGTCAGCGGACGCGGAACCCGGCGCTGATCAGAGGGTGACCGACATTATCCGCGACGCCATCATCCGTGGTGAGTACGTTCCCAACCAGCGGCTCGTTGAGGCGGACCTCAGTGCCGCTTTCTCGGCAAGCCGGGCCACCGTGCGCACCGCCCTGCTTGAGCTTGCCGGCGAAGGCCTGGTGGAACGGCTGCCGAACCGCGGATCCCGGGTCCGGTCAATTTCCGTGGATGAGGCCATCGAAATCCTGGAGGTGCGGATGGGAGTCGAAGGCCTGTGCGCCGCCAAAACAGCCGCCAGTCTCACGGATGAGGACGCCGAAGCCCTCGGCCGCCTCAGGGCTGCCATGATCGAGTCGGTCGCCGAGGGAGACCTGGTCGAATATGCCCGGCTTAACCGTTACCTGGACGTCAGGATCCGCGAGCTGAGCAATCACGCCACGGCCGCCGATGTGCTGGCGCGGCTGCACGCGCAGAGCGTCCGCCACCAGTTCAAATTGTCGTCCCGGCCCCAGCGCGCAAAGGTCTCGGTCTGGGAGCACGCCGCCATCATCGACGCCGTGGTGGCCCGCGATCCTGAGGCTGCGGAGCAGGCGGTGCGCAGCCACCTGCTGAGCGTCATCGAGGCACTTCGTGAAGTCTCATCCGCCGACTCCGTGCCGCCTGCCGCACCGTAGCCTCACCGGGCAGCGGTCCCCGCAGTGCGCCAGCCGCCGTGGTACTCCGTTCGGGCCGTGACGGCATAAGGCGCAGGGCTCACCACGGCGCGCACACTGAGTTGCTCGTGCGGCTCAACGGTGGTCTTGCGTGATCCGCCGTCCGGCTCACCCCAGATGACATGGACTTCGGTGCCTAGTTCGACGTCGGAATCAACCGCTGCCAGCGACAGGCCGCGCCGTTCGTTGGCGGTGACCCCGGTGAAGAGGGAGAGCCCCACGCCCGTGCCGTCTGCGTCCACCACGGAGTCGTAGTTCGATGAGCCGTAGTTCGCGTTCGGGATGTCGAAGAACTGGTAGCCCGGCTTGTCGCGGTCCAGGAATGACGCCCAGATTTTTGCCAGGTCCTCATCGTTCCAGGCGAGGGTGACCTTTTTGCGCTGCGAAGCGGGGTCCACCTTTTCGAGGGCGTCGCGGCCGATGAAGTCATGATCGAACTTCACGAACGAGCCATAGCCAAGCTCCCACGGCGTCAGGTAGTAGTCCTCGATATTGCCCGAGACGTAGGAGCCCGCGAGCGCGTTGATGGCCTCGTAGCTCGTGGCCGGCAGCCATTCACGGTAGGCCCGTTCGGCGTCGCTGCTGTAGATCGCCGGCAGCGGCGACGGGATCCAGCCCGATTCCAAGGTGTTCGAGGAGTAGGCGCGGGACCCGCAGGGCTCGATGCCGAACTCACTGCCGGCCTCAAGGACAGCGTCGCGGATCTTCCCATGCTGCTCGTAAGGCCCCCAGATCTCCAGTCCCGGGGCTCCCGCCATCCCGTGGCGCAGGGTCCGCACCTGCTCACCGGCAATATTCAGGTGCCCCATGTGGAAGAACTTCACTTGCTCGAGGGTCCCGTTGTTGAGCTTCTCGATAATCTGCCAGGCCTTGGGGCCCTGGATCTGGAAGCGGAAGAATTCGCGCCGGACCGCCTGGCCGAAGGGGCGCGACGGCGACCGGTCGTCATAGGTGCATTCGACGTCGTACCCGCCCGTTTCGGCGTGGAACTGGAGCCAGTTCGCCGCGGGAGCCCGTCCCACGTAGACAAATTCGTTCTCTGCCAGGTGGAACAGGATGCCGTCCCCGATCACGCCCCCGTTGGACGCCGTCGGCACGAACTGCTTGGCGGTGTTCACGGGGAAGTTGGCGAAACTGTTGATCCCGGTGTCCGACAGGAGCTTCAGGGCGCCGGGGCCCTTCATAAAGAAGTTCACCATGTGATGCGACTGGTCGTAGAGCACGGCGGTTTCCCGCCACGCGCGCTGCTCCCGCCGCCAGTTGGTGAACTCCGCGGGGACCACCGGGTAGATATAGGTGCCAAGCTGGGAGTTGCGCAACAGTTCGACGGTGTTGCCTGCCTCGTCGAGTACATCCTGCAGGGACTTGCTTGCCATCGGTTCTTCTCCTTCGGTTCGGTCGGGTTCCTTGGCCGCGCCCCTAGGCGACGCGGTAGTTCTCACGGGCGAACTGCACAAACGGTGCGGGGGCCACGGTGGCGCGCACGGCCACCTGGCGGTGCGGCTCCACCTGGAGCTTGTTCGAATTGGGCTCTTCGCCCCAGAGCACCGTTACCTCATCACCAAGCCCAGCGGTGCCCGGGTGCAGGCTGGCGAGCGAAACGAAGGACTGCTCATTGGCAATATAGCCGCAGTCGAAGGACTGGCCTATCGCGGCCCCGTCCCGGAGGACCAGATCCACCTGGTAGAGGGCGTACCGTGCCTTGGGCAGCTCGATGTACTTCGCGGGAAGGCCCGGCCGCAGGAGCGAGCCGATCGCTTCCTGGACGTCGTCCGGGTTCCACACCAGCGTAACTTTGTGGCGGTGCGAGCCCTCGGGCAGGCCCCTGAGCGCGTCGCTGCCGATGAAATCATGGTCGAAGGCCACGGAGCGGCCGTAGCCGAGGTCGTACGGGGTCAGGTAGTAGTCCTCGATCTCCGGTGAAGCGAAACTTCCGCCGAGCGAGCCGGCCGCCGGGGCGGGAAGCCACTCGCGGTAGGCGCGGAGCGCGTCATCGGAGAAGATTGCCGGCACCGGTGAGGGCACCCAGCCGGATTCGAGGTTCGCGGTGGAGTACCCCTTGGCCCCCACCTGGGTCAGGCCGAACTCCGCGCCGGTCTCCAGCAGCGCGTCCCTGACCCGGGCGCCGTCGGCCCACGGTCCAAAGAGTTCGTATCCGGGCTGGCCGGCCATCCCGTGCCGGATGCTGCGGACTTCCAGCCCCGCGATCGGGAAGCGGCCCATGTGGAAGAACCCGATGTGCGGGACGGGGGCGCCAATCAGCTTCTCGATGATGGCGGGGGCGGTTGGTCCTTGCAGCTCGTACCTGAACAGCCGCGGGTCCCCGGGCCGCACGATCGAGTTTCCGTCCCGCTCCATCTCGACCTCGTGGCCGCCGGTTTCGGCGTGGAACTGCACCCAGTCGAGCACCATCGGGTGCCCCACCAGGTTGTAGGAGTCCTCCTCAAGGTGGGCCAGGATGGCGTCGCCGATCAGTTGCCCCTGGTGGTTGACGGCAATGAACTGCTTGGCGCGGTCCGCCGGGAAGGTGGCGAAGGAGTTCACGGCGAGCCCGCTAAGGAGCGCTTCGGTGCCCGGGCCGCGAAGAAACAGATCGGTCATGTGGTGGGACTGGTCAAGCAGGGCACAGCTGGTCCGCCAGGAGCGCTGTTCGGAGCGCCAGTTGCTGAACTCGGGTGTCACGGGGAAGACGGTGGGGCTGGCCTGCGAGTTGCGCAGCAGTTCCGTTGGAGAGCCCAGCCGTTCGATCGCGGCCTGCAGGGTTTCAGTCATTGCACTGTCTTCGTCACGGTGAACTCCTTTGTTCGACCCGCGCGCCATGAGCGGCAGGCTCCTGAATCGTGAGTCTAGAACATGCGTGCCAGGATTGGTAACAAAATTGTAGCCGAAGCCTTGATTAAGGTGCCGGGGCGTGGTTGTCTGGCACTGTCCGCTGCTGCCGCTGTCGGGAATGCGAAGGCATGACACGGTGCGGAGCGATCCGGAAGGGATTGATCATGGCCACAAAGGGCACTGTGCTCGTCGTGAGTGCGCACGCGGGCGATTTCGTCTGGCGGGCCGGAGGTGCCATCGCCGCCGCAACCGCCCGCGGCGAGCGGGCCGTCGTCGTCTGCCTCTCCTACGGCGAGCGCGGCGAATCGGCCAGCCAATGGCTTGCCGGGAAGTCGCTGGAGGACATCAAGGCCCTGCGCCGCAGCGAGGCCGAGGCCGCCGCCGCCGCACTCGGGGCCGAAGTGGAATTCCTCGACGCCGGCGACTACCCGCTGCTGCCGAGCCGCGAACTGCTCGATCAGCTCGTCACTATTTACCGGCGGGTACAGCCCACCGTGGTGCTGACCCACCCGTTGCTGGACCCGTACAACGGCGATCATCCCGCCGCGGCCAAGCTCGCCATCGAGGCGAGGATCCTGGCCCAGGCCATCGGTTACGACGCCCCCGGCGAGGTGCTCGGCGCGCCGCCGGTGTTCTTCTTCGAGCCGCACCAGCCGGAACAGTGCGACTTCAAGCCCGACGTCCTCCTCGACATCACGGCCGCCTTTCCCGCGAAGCAGAAGGCCATGGAGTGCCTGCCCGCCCAGCAGCACATGTGGGACTACTACACCTCACTGGCGGTACGCCGGGGAGTCCAGGTCAAGCGGAACGCCGGTCCCAACCTCGGCCTGCCGGTGGACACCAAAGGCGAGGCCTACATGCGCTTCTACCCCCAGGTCACCGAGGTCCTTGAATGAAGACCGTTGTGGTAACCGATGTGGCACGGGCGGCGGCCGCGGACATCGAACGGCTCGCAGCGCACGGTGTCGCCACGGTTCACGAAGCGATGGGCCGTACGGGGCTGGTGGGCGTTTCGCTCCGCCCCATCCAGGAAGGCGTCCGGATCGCGGGGTCGGCTGTCACCGTGCTCTGCTGGCCGGGAGACAACCTCATGATCCATGCCGCCGTTGAACAGTGCCGCGCTGGTGACGTCCTCGTGGTGACCACGGCTTCCCCCTCGCTGGATGGCTCGTTCGGGGAGCTGTTTGCCACAGCACTGAAGCACCGCGGCGTCCGCGGCCTGGTCACCACCGGCGGGGTCCGCGATGTTGCTGACCTGAGGGCCATGGGCTTTCCGGTGTGGTCCGCAGCGGTCAATGCCCAGGGCACGGTCAAGGCGACGGCGGGCGCGGTGAATGTGCCCATTCCGGTGGGTGGCACCCTGGTGCGCGCGGGCGACGTCATAGTGGCCGACGACGACGGCGTGCTGTGCGTGCCGCGCCCCGACGTGCAGGAGGTACTGGGGGCTGCCGGTGCGCGGGCCGCCAAAGAGGCGGAGTCCCGCGCGGCCTACCGCCGCGGTGAGTTGAGCCTGGACCGGAACAACCTTCGCGGTGCCCTTGAAAACTTAGGCGTACGGTATGTCAGCGCGGCGGAATATGGTTCCGGGTCCGGCAGCGCGGGCGGGGTCGAGGCGGGGCATGGCCACGGTTGAGGGCATCCCCTGCATGTATTTGCGCGGCGGTACCTCAAAGGGCGCCTTCTTCCTCGCCTCCGATCTTCCCCGCAACCCTGATGACCGCGATGACGTGCTGCTGCGGATCATGGGCACACCGGACCCCCGGCAGATCGACGGGCTTGGCGGGGCGCATCCCCTGACAAGCAAGGTCGCCGTCATTTCACCCTCGGGGAACAGCGACGCCGACGTCGATTACCTCTTCCTGCAGCTCGGCGTGGACTCGGCGTTCGTGACCGACCGGCAGAACTGCGGCAATATCCTTGCCGGCGTGGGACCGTTCGCGGTGGAGCGCGGGCTGGCGCCCGCCGGCGGCGAGCAGACCCGGGTGCGCATCCGCATGGTCAACACGGACAGCATCGCCACCGCCACGTTCGCCACACCCGGCGGCATGGTGGATTACGACGGCGACCTGGCGATCGACGGCGTCCCCGGTACCGCCGGCGCGATCAAACTCAACTTTGAGGACACGGCCGGCGCGGCAACGGGTGCGCTCTTTCCCTCCGGCCACGTGCGGGACAGGGTGGCCGGAGTGGACGTGACCTGCGTGGACAACGGCATGCCGAGCGTCCTGATGCGCGCAACGGACCTCGGCGTCACCGGAAGCGAATCACCTGAAGACCTCGAAGCCAACGCCGCCCTGGCCGAGCGTCTCGCCGCGCTTCGCCTGGCGGCAGCCGAGCTGATGGGCATGGGCGATGTCACCGGCGCCACCGTGCCGAAACTGGTGCTGCTGGCCGCGCCGCGTGCCGGTGGTGCGATCGCCACCCGGAGTTTTCTGCCGGTGCGGGTGCACACCTCGATCGGGGTGCTCGGCGCCCTCACGGTGGGCGCCGGAGTCCTGGCCGAGGGATCCGTGGGCCATGAACTCGCCGTACTGCCGCCGGCAGGAAAGCCCTTCCGGATTGAACATCCAACCGGCCACTTCGATGTTGAGGTCGGGGTGGAAAGGGCCGGCGCCGGCTTCAGGGTCACCCGTTCGGCCGCCCTTCGCACGGCGCGGAAAATCTTCGACGGACGCGTTTTCCCGCGCCCGCGTCTCTAATACCCACCCCGAGAGAGGACAAGTCCATGACCGAGTTCACCTCGTTCGACGTCGCCCACCTGGGGAACGTGGAGCTGCTGACGCCCACCTTCGAGAAGAGCCTGTGGTTCTTCCGTGACCTGCTGGCCATGCGGGTCGTGGCGGAATCCGGAGAGGCCGGGACGTCCGGGGCCGGGAACCGATCGGTATATCTGCGCACGTGGGATGAATACCAGCTCTACACGGTGAAGCTCACTGAAGCGGCAGACGCCGGGGTGGGGCGGACATCGTTCCGGACCACCAGCCAGGAGGCTCTTGAGCGCAGGGTCGGGGCAATCGAGGCGACCGGACTGGGCGTGGGCTGGATTGACGGGGAAGTGGGTACCGGTCCCACGTACGCGTTCCGCGACCCTGACGGGCACGATCTGGCGATCTACTACGAAACCGAGCGTTACGTAGCCACCGATGACAAACCCGCGCTGAAGAACCAGGCCTCCGCGTTCCCCGGCCGCGGCGTCAACGCCCGAAGGCTGGACCACATCAATTTCCTGGCCAAGGACGTGGTGGCCAACGGCGAGTTCGTCGCCTCGGCACTGCGGGGACGCGAAAGTGAGCGGATCAAGCTCGACGACGGCGGGTACGCCGCGTGGTGGTTCCACTTCAACAACAAGTCCTACGACATTGTCTACTCGGATGACTGGCTCAAGCACGGCAACCGGCTCCATCACGTCGCCTTCGCCCCGGACACCCGGGAGGACATCCTGAAGGCGGCGGACATCTTCCTGGAGAACGGCATCCACATCGAGTCGGGGCCGCACAAACATGCCATCAACCAGACCTTCTTCCTGTACGTCTGGGAGCCTGGCGGGAACCGGATTGAACTCGCCAACGCCGGCGCCCGGCTCCTGCTGGACCCCGATTCGCCCGTGGTGGAGTGGACCCAGGAGGAACGCAAGAAAGGCCAGGCCTGGGGCATGAAGACCATCGAAACGTTCCACACTCATGGAACCCCGAACGTCCAGTGACCACAATGAAGTTATCCGGCAATACTGCACAGAGAGGTGCCTAAGCCATGACCGACACAATGAACACTGCGGCCCCGGTAGCAACGGGGCTCTTTATCGGGGGCGCGGAACGGCATGCCGCCGGGACCCTGGAAGTCGCGGATCCAGGCAAGCCGGGTGTCATCGTTGGACACGCGGCAGCGGCCGGGCCCGGCGACGTCGACGATGCGATCGCGGCCGCAAAGGCGGCCTATCCTTCCTGGTCCGCGCTCAGCGCGAGGGAACGTGCCGAGCAGATGCGCGTGGCGTTGGAGGGCATCGCCGATTTTCGCGATGAGGATGCCGCCATCCTTTCGCAGGAGAACGGAAAGATCCGGATGGAGGCCTGGGTGGACTCCCTCGTCTTCGAGATCCGCTGGAACCTTGCCCTCGCGCTGGCCGACGACGTGGACGCGACCAAGGTGCTCCCGCCGGCACCCGGGGTTCCCGTCTCCACCACCGTCGCGTATCAGCCGCTCGGCGTCGTAACCATCATCGTGCCGTTCAACTGGCCCATCGCCATCCTCGCGGCGTCCCTGCCGCACGCACTCCTCGCCGGGAACACCGCGATCGTGAAGCCGCCGCCCACCACGCCGCTTGCCACCACCCGTGTGGTCCAGAGGATTGCCGAGAAGCTGCCGGCGGGAGTGTTGAACGTCGTCACCGGCAAGGACGCTGACATGTCCGCCCTGATTACCAGCCCGGATGTGGCCAAGGTCTGCTTCACGGGCAGTGTGGCGGGCGGCAAACGGATCATGGAAATGGCATCGAAGTCGCTGACCCGGGTAACGCTGGAGCTCGGCGGAAACGACCCCGCCGTCGTCCTCGAGGACGCGGTCCTGGACGACACGCACCTGGACCGCCTGTACGCCGCGGTCTTCGACACCACCGGGCAGATCTGCATGAATGCCAAGCGGATCTACGTCCACCGCTCCCGTCTGGACGAGATGGTCCGCGGACTCTCGGAGCGGCTGGACCGGGCGGTCATCGGTTACGGCCTGGCGGAGGGCACCACGATGGGCCCGCTGCACTCTCCGGCCCAGAAGGCGTTCGTCAGCGAGATCATCGAGGAGGCGAAGGCGGCAGGCGCAGACGTCCGGGAGTTCGGGACGCTGCCAACCGATCCGGAGCTGGCAGGCGGCAACTTCCTGCGCCCCGCCCTCGTGATCGACCCCGACCCGTCACTGCGCGTTGTCACCCAGGAGCAGTTTGGCCCGGTCATCCCGCTCATCCCGTTCGACAACGAGGACGAGGCCATCCGGTCAGCGAACGATTCGTGGTCGGGGCTTTGCGGCTCGGTGTGGACGGCCGATCCGGACAAGGCCAACCGGGTGGGCGGGCGGCTGGTCTGCGGCTACGTCTGGGTCAACGATCACGGCGCCACCCGGCTGGACCTGCGGGCGCCCTTTGGCGGGATGAAGCAGTCCGGCATGGGCCGGGAACAGGGAATCGAGGGCGTCCGTGCGTTCCAGGACACCCGTTCGATCGCCCACCTCGAGCCCGAAGGCCCGCCCGCAGCGCCCCCGGCGGGCTAGTTCCGGAAGCATCCCAGGCCCCACCACTTTACCTATATACATTCCCTATGCGCATAGGTAAAGTGGTGGGCAGGCGCACTGTCGCGCCCCGCCGAAAGGATTTGCGATCGTGACCAAAATCTCGCACGCGACCAACCGTGCAGCATCGCTCGAACTCATGAAGGATTTTTCCCTCGAGATGACCGGGAAGGACATCCCGGCGCTCATCGAGGCCAGGCCCCTCATCCCCCTCGGGACGAGGATCAACGTGACCTTCCTCGGCAACGAAGACCTGGACATGCGTGTGGCCGCAGCGAAGGCAGTCCGCGAACTCGGGTTCGTGCCCGTCCCGCATATCTCGGCCCGCCGCCTGAAGTCCCGGCAGCAGCTTGAGGAGTTCCTCGGCCGCCTGCAGGAAGTGGACGCCACCGGACACGTGTTCGTCATCGGCGGCGATCCCACCCGGCCTGAAGGTCCTTACCCGGATTCGCTGGCCGTGATCAACAGCGGAATCCTGCAGCAGTTCGGGGTCCGCGAAGTCGGGATCGCCGGCTACCCCGAAGGCCACCCGGACATCTCCACGGACACCCTGTGGCGGGCCCTGGAAGAGAAGTCCGCCGCCCTCGAGGAGCACGGCTTTGACCCTCTGATCGTGACCCAGTTCGCCTTCGACAGCGCTCCCGTTGCCGAGTGGGTCGACGCCGTCCGGGCCAGGGGCATCAAGGCGCCCATCCGCATCGGCACCCCCGGACCGGCCGGGGTCAAGCGGCTCCTGGGCTTCGCACGCCGCTTCGGCATCGGCGCGAATGCCATGATCGTTAAGAAATACGGCTTCTCCCTCACCAACCTGATGGGGGTTGCGGGACCGGACAACTTCGTCAACGACCTTGCCGCCGTGCTTGCCGAACACGCCGCGGGCCCCGGGCTGGGCGGACAGATCGGACTGCATTTTTACACCTTCGGAGGCCTCGCGGAAACCGCGGGCTGGGTCCGCCGGTTCAACCCCGGTGAGGAGTGAGGCGGCAGCAGTGGCTGTACACACCGAGGCCAAACGTGACCAGGCCTGCCTGATAGTCCACGGGCCGGACCAGCCGGGAATCGTCGCGGCGGTCGCCGCACTGGTCACCCGCAACAACGGAAACATCATCTCGCTCGACCAGTATTCGTCAGATCCCACGGGCGGCGACTTCTTTCAGCGGGTGGTGTTCTCCCGGCCCGACCTCGCGGTGGCAATGCCCGGGATAAAGGATGATCTGGAGAAAACCCTGAACCCGTTGGGAATGGCCTGGAAGCTCACCGACCAATCCGTGCCCAAGCGCATGGCCATCCTGGTCTCGACGTCCGATCACTGCCTGCTCGAGCTGCTCTGGCGGCACCGCCGGGGCGAGCTGCCGGTGACCATCCCGATGGTGATCTCCAACCACACCAATACCGCTGAAGATGTCCGCTCCTTCGGGGTGCCCTTCTTCCACGTGCCCTCGGGCGACGCCGACAAGTCACACCCGGAGTCCGAGATCCTGAAGCTGCTTGCGGGCAATGTGGATTTTGTGGTGCTTGCCCGCTACATGCAGATCCTGTCGCCGGATTTCCTCGACCGGGCCGGGGTGCCGCTGATCAACATCCATCACTCCTTCCTGCCGGCGTTCATCGGCGCGGCCCCGTACCGGAAGGCGAAGCAGCGGGGCGTAAAACTGATCGGCGCCACCGCGCACTACGTGACCAGGGACCTCGATGAGGGCCCCATCATCGAACAGGATGTGGCCCGCGTGAGCCACGCCCACTCGGCCACCGATCTTCAGGCCCGCGGAGCATATGTCGAGCGGGCCGTGCTCTCGCGGGCCGTGCAGTGGCACGCCGAAGACCGTGTCATCCGGCACGGCAACCAGACCATCGTTTTCTGATCCGCCGCCGGCGGATCAGCCTGACCAAACAAAACCCACTAGTCAGACACACCGACCATCGACACAGATAAATCGACACAGATAAGAGGTTCATCGTGGCACCCAGGAATCTGCAGGAAGTACTCGATTCATCCCGCGGCGCAGTTGACCTGCTCCGCAACTCCCAGATCGGCTCCTACATCTACCCGGTGGTCCCGGCCGACTTCCAGAACTGGATCAAGGAGCAGACCGCCTGGCGCCAGACTGCGGTGCTGTATGACCAGTCGCACCACATGGACAACCTGTTCATGAAGGGCTCGGACGCCATCAAGCTCATCTCGTCCACGGCAATCAATTCCACTGCCGTGTTCCCCGTCAATAAGGCCAAGCAGTATGTGCCCACCACTGCGTCCGGACATGTGATCGGCGACGGCATCCTGTTCCGCGAAGGTGAGGACGAGTACGTCTACGTGGGGCGGGCGCCGGCGGCGAACTGGCTGCTCTACCACGGCGAAACGGGCGGCTACGGGAACCTTGATATCACGGTGGACCGGCGTTCGCCGTCCCGGCCGTACGGCGAGAAGGTCACCCGCCAGTACTACCGGTTCCAGATCCAGGGACCGAACGCCTGGCAGGTGATCGAAAAGCTGAACGGCGGCCCGCTCGAACAGCTCAAATTCTTCAACATGTCCACCATGACAATCGCAGGCACCACCGTGCGCACCCTCCGCCACGGCATGGCCGGGGCGCCGGGCCTTGAAGTCTGGGGTCCGTATGCTGACCATGGCCGCATCCGTGACGCGATCGTCGAGGCCGGTGCCGAGTTCGGGCTGGTCCCCGTCGGATCCCGCGCCTATCCTTCCAACACTTTGGAGTCCGGCTGGATCCCCTCGCCGTTGCCGGCCATCTACAGCGGCGAGGCCGAGCGCGGCTACAGGGAATGGCTTCCCGCCGACGGCTACGAGGCTACCGGGACGCTCGCGGGGTCCTTCGTGTCCGGGAACATCGAGGACTACTACCTCACCCCCTGGGAGCTCGGCTACGGCTCGTTCGTGAAGTTTGACCATGACTTCATCGGCCGTGACGCACTGGAAAAGATGGACGTGGCCGCCCAGCGCAAGAAGGTCACGCTCGCCTGGGACGGCGGGGATGTGACCTCGATTTTCGCGTCGCTCTTCAACGTTGAAGGACCCAGCTACAAGTTCTTTGACCTGCCGCTGGCAAATTACGGATCCGCGAACTACGACTCCGTGGTCGACGCGGACGGCACCGTCGTCGGATACTCCATGTTCACCGGCTACAGCGCCAACGAACGGCGGGCCCTCTCCCTGGCCACCATCGATCCCGACGTGCCCGAAGGGACCGAACTGAAGGTGGTGTGGGGCGAGCCGGACGGCGGAACGTCCAAGGCCGCCGTCGAACCCCACGTCCAAACGGAAGTGCGGGCAGTGGTCAGCCCGGTGCCATACTCTTCAGTGGCACGCGCCACGTACCACGGCGGCTGGCGCACCAACTACAAGTCAGCCTAGGCTGGAAGCCGTGCTGTCAGGGGCGGGTCCGTCCCTGACAGCAACGGCCACCGAAGGGATCCTCCATGAGCCTGCGATACGCGCTTCTGGCGCTGCTTCGGGTGGGGCCGCTCTCAGGTTATGAACTGCAGAAACAGTTCTCCCTGTCGGTGGGTCACGTGTGGCATGCGCCGGACTCCCAGATTTATCCCGAGCTGCGCAAGATGGAGGCCGAGCACCTCATCGAGGGTGAAGAACAGCCGCGGGGCCAGCGCGCCACCCGGCGGGTTTACCACGTGACGGATGCCGGCGAGCAGGCGTTCCTCACCTGGATGCACACGCCGCTGGAGTACGCGCGGGTCCGCGATCCTGCCCACCTCCGGGCCGCGTACCTTGAGGCCGCCGCCCCGGACGCCGCCCGCGATTTTTTCCGTGCCCACATCAATCAGTGGGAACGTGAACTGGCGCAGTGGGAGGGCGAACTCCTACGGATCGATGAGGTCGCCAACCCGATGCTGGTGCGGCGCCTGGCGGTCACCGAACCGGAGGACCGTGAACGGACCATCGCCTTCAAACGGTTCACCTACGAAGGCCTGGTGGACAGGGCCCGGGGCGAGATCGCCTGGGCCAAACGCGGTCTCCGGCTCATCGACGAGCTGCAACACGCAGGCAGCGGAGTCCGGTCTGACCCGAACTCCGCCCACGTCTGATCCCTGCCTTCCCCGCAGTTATCCGAAGTTCTCAGCAGTGGCGTAGCCCTTGCCGTTGTACTTTTGCACGAGCACCGAGGAGACGGCCGGCTGGCCATCGGTAGTGGTGTCCACCGCGGTTCCTTCGAGCATCAGCGGCGCCTTCAGGCCCTTGATGTTCCGCAGCGAGGTCATAAAGCTGTCGCGGGTGGGCTCCTTCATATCCTTGAAGGCCTGCTCCAGCGTGGCTCCCACCATGTAGCTCCACATGCAGTGCGGGAACGCCGGCACGTCGGGGTAGTTGCCGTACTGCTTGAGGTCCGCAAGGAATTTAACGACGTCGGGGTCCTTGGCGAACGTCGGGCTCTGCGGGGCTTTCGCGAACGACACCGTGTAAACGCCCGGGTAGGCGCCGGCACCGCCCGGTTCCAGGATCGCCGTCGGGCTTGAGGTGTTGGAGGGAAGGAACCAGCTCGGCTTCCACCCGATTTGCTGCGCCTTCTGCAGCGAAGCGATCATCAGTGGGGTGATCGACATGGCGTTGAAGAAGACGTCCGCGCCCGACGACGCCAGCTGGGTGAGCTGGGCATCCACGGATGTATCGGTGGCCTCATAAGTCTGTTCCCCGACAACGGAGATATTGGCGGCACCCTTGGTGGCTTCCTTAAAGCCCGCTACGTAGCCCTTGCCGTAATCGTCGTTCTGCGACAGGATGGCCACTTTGTGCTGTCCCTTCGACTGGGCCAGCAGTTTGCCGAACGCCGCACCCTCATTCTGGTAGATCGGCACAAACCCGAGTTGCCAGGGGCTTTGCTTCCGGTCGCTGAACAGCGGGTCGCCGGTCATCACGAGCACCTGCGGGACCTTGGCGCTGATGGCGGCGTCACGGAAGGCCCGGTTGGTCGGTGTGCCAAGGCCGGCCGTCACGGCGAAGACGTTGTCGGACACCATTTGCTGGAAGTTCGCCAAAGACTTCTGCGGATCGTAGCCGTCGTCGTACGCCTTGATGTTGACCGTCCGCGTCTTACCGTCGCCGAACTTCACGCCGCCGGCGGCATTCACGGAGCCGAAGTAGGCGGTAACGCCTGCCACGGTGCAGGTACCCGGCCCCGCCGTCGCGCCGCTGAGCGGAGTGGTGACGCCGAGCGTGATTGCAGTGTCCGTGACTCCCGGAGCCGCTTGTGCGCCGCCGCCCTCCCCCGGCGCCGTGCGGGTGCACCCGGTAAGGGAAAGCGCGGCGATCGATACCATCGCGACGACGCCGAGGACCCCGCCTGACTTTTTTCTCAGTTTCATGATCGATCTTGCCTCTCAGTTGGTTCGAGTTCCTCCGGGGCCGCCTCCGTGACTGGCCGGGGCGGCGAAGCGGTCTTGGGGGGATCGGTCCCCGGGATGGATCGGGTACTGCCCCGGCGGGTGAGCCTGCGGATCACCCGTGGCAGGCTGACCAGCCCTTCGGGCAACAGGAACAACACGGCGAGGAGGATGGCGCCCTGGCTGAGCGTGGTGAAGCTTGGGTCAATGGCGTTGGTGAGCTGCGGAACGAAGACGTAGTAGGCCCCGCCGATCAGCGAACCGACGATGCTTCCCGCGCCGCCGATCACCATCGCCGCAAGAAGGCTGATGGAGTGGCCGAAGCTGAGGGTTTCCGGTGAGGTGTACTGCACGGCTGCCAGATACAGGAAACCGCTCGCCCCGCCATAGATGGAAGCGATGGTGAATGCCAGTACCTTGGTGCGGTACGGCGAGACTCCCATTGACGCGGCCACGGCTTCGTTTTCGCGCACGACGCCGAAGGCCCGGCCGTATTTGCCACGCACCAGGTTGCGGGCCAACAGGAAGGCGATGACGGTCACCAGAAGGATGATGTAGAACTGCCACTGGTCGCTGTAGAGGCCCGACCAGTCGGGGGCGTCCGAAAAGCGGGCGGAGATGCCCTGGGAGCCGCCGGTGAATTCCTCAAGCCGCTTGGCCAGCGGGACACCGACGATGGGCAGCGCGATGGTGACCATCGCAATCGCGAGGCCGCCCAGCCGGGCGGCCGCCAGGGCCACCAGCAGCCCGACGATGCCGGCGATGGCACAGGCAGCCAGGAAGACAAGGACGATGTTCCATCCCTGGTTGACGCCGTAGGCGGTGACGTAGGCGCCCAGCCCGACGAAGAAAATCTGTCCGAGGTTGACCTGGCCGGTGTAGCCCATGACGATGTTCAGTCCCAGTACCGCGACAGCGTAGACACCGATGCGCACCAGCGTCTGGTTGGCGAACGGCGGAAGGAAAAGCGGGGCGGCAAGCAACACCACCGCAACCAGCGCGATGAGGGCGGTGCGGCCGAATTTGTTGCGAACAAGGGAAGAAGGGTTGCTCATCAGACCCGCACCACGACTTTTCGCCCGAACAGGCCTTGGGGACGGAGGATGAGGATGATAAAGATCAGTGCAAAAGGCACCGCGATTTTGAGGTCGTGCCCCACGAGGGGTACGTAGACGGCGACGAGGTTCTCCAGCACGCCGATGGCAGAAGCGGCCACCACGCAGCCGATCGGGCTGCTCAGGCCCCCGAGGATGACAGCGGCGAGCGCGTAGACGAGCGCGGTGTCCAGCATGCCCGGCGTCAGGGTCAGCTGCGGGGCCACCAGCACGCCGGCAATGCAGCCAAGGGCGGCTGCGAGGCCCCAGCCGATCATCAGGAGCCGTCCTACTGGAAGACCGGAGAACGCCGCGGAGCCGGGATTGTCGGCGACTGCCCGGAGCGCGAGCCCCAGCTTGGTGCGGAGGAAGAGCACCTGGAGCACCCCCATGATGACGAGGATGGTCACGGTGGTGGCAAGTGACCGGACGCTTACCACCGCGCCGAGGATGTCCACGCTGGTCAGCGGGAAAAGTGACGGGAAGGGAAGGTTGTTGTAGCTCCAGAGAACTGCGGCGATGCCCGTGACCAGGGTCAGGAGGCCAATGGTCACCACCACGGCCGTGTCAGGGTCCCCCCGTTCGAACCGGCGGACCAGGAAGCGTTCCACCAGGGCGCCGATGAAGAACGAAATCACCAGCGCAAGGAGGATCGCCACAATGAGCGGCAGTCCCACCCGCACAAAGGCGTAGGCAATATAGGCGGAGAAGACAGCCATGCCGCCCTGGGCGAAGTTGATCAGGCCGGTTGCCTGGTTAACCAGCACGATGGCCAGGGCCAGGGCAGCGTAGACAGAGCCGGTGGCCAGGCCGTCCACTACGAGCTGGATGAAGGTTCCCATGGTTCAGCCCCCCAGGTAGGCGCGGCGGATCTCGTCCATGCCCTTGAGTTCGGCCGAGGAACCGGTCAGTACGTTGCGGCCGGTTTCCAGCACGGTGGCCGTGTCCACAAGCGAGAAGGCCAGGTTGGCATTCTGCTCTACCACCACCATGGCGATTCCCGAGTCAAGACGCAGCCGGCGGATGGCCTCATAGACCGTCTTCGCCGTGCTTGGCGCCAGCCCGAGGGATGCTTCGTCAAGAAGCAACAGCTTGGGTTTGGCCATGAACGCGCGCGCCACGGCGAGCATCTGCTGCTCGCCCCCGGAAAGCGCCGCAGCCCGCGAACCGATGCGGTCCCGGAGCTGAGGGAACAGATCGAGGCAATAGTCGACGTCGGCGGCGATCTTCTGCTTCCCCTTGCGGAGGTAGGCGCCCACCATCAGGTTTTCCCGCACCGACAGCTGGCCGAGTGTTCCGCGGCCTTCCGGCACATGGGCGATCCCCAGGGCGGCGACCTGGTCGGGGCGGAAGCCGCGGATATCCCGGCCGTCGAAGGTGATCCGTCCGCCCGTCCGCACCGTGCCGCTGATGGCGCGCAGCGTGGTGGTCTTGCCCGCTCCGTTCGCGCCGAGGATACCGACAGATCCACCCTCGGGCACGCTGAGGGAGACTCCGTCCAGGACCTGCACAGGCCCGTAGGATGCAGTCACGTCGGAGAGTTCAAGCAGCGTCATCCGCTGCGTCCTTCCCGATGTAGGCCTCGATGACGCGGGGGTCCGACTGCGCCTGGGCCGCGGTGCCCTCCATCAGCTTGCGGCCGTGATCCAGGACCACCACCTGATCGGTGAGAGCCGAGATGAGTCCCATGTGGTGCTCGACAATGACAATGGTGATGTCCTGCTCATCCCGGACACGCTTCACGGTGCTGATGAGTTGCTCTACCTCCGCGTGCGAGAGGCCAGCCGCCGGCTCATCAAGAAGCAACAGCGAGGGTTTGGAGAGCAGGGCCCGCCATAACTCGATGCCCTTATGGAGCCCGTGGGAAAGTTCATCGGCGGGCTTGCCGGCTGCCCAGCCGAGTCCGGCACGATCCAGGAGTTCGAGCGCTTCCGAGCGCATTTCGTCCTCAGCGCGTGCAGTGAAGGGCAGCCTCAATGCCCATGGGAGAGGGCCGCCCGGAAGCCGCGTGTGGCCGCCGAGCAGAACGTTCTCAAGGACCGTGGAGTGCAGCTGGAGGGCAGGATGCTGAAAAGTCCGCGCCAGCCCCAGGCGCGACAGCCGGGACGGGGCGCTGCCGAGGACTTCAGTGCCGTCAATGGTGATGGAACCCGAGCTTGGCTTGTAATGGCCACTGATGCAATTGAAGAGGGAGGTCTTGCCGGCGCCGTTGGGGCCCACGAGGCCGAAGATGACGCCCGGCGCCACGTTCATGCTGACGTCCTGCAGCACCTTGACCCCGCCGAAGTGGAGGTTGACGTCCGTGAGGCTCAGGCTTGCGGCCACCCTCCACCTTCCTGTCGCATCGTTGCCCGGGATGGACGCGTCCGTCACGTCCGCACGACACCGACGGTACGGATCGAAAACGAAATTGTCAACGATTTTGGAACGAGTTTGGTTTCCCCTTGACCGGGTGGAAGGAAGTCCCCGGCGGGGTGGAACAGAATGCCGCCCGGTTGACCCCTACCGGCGCCTAACCACCGGCCACGGACTGGATGACCAGCACCTCCTCGCCCGGAGCCACTTCGGTGTCCAGGCCACGGAGGCGCCGCACTTCGTCGCCGTTTACGTAAATGTTCACAAAGCGGCGCAGGGCACCGGTTTCGTCCCGAAGCCGCCGGGCGAGGACCGGATAGTTTCCAGTCACCCGTTCGAGCAACTCCCCCACCGTCATGGAGCCCTCGGCGGGGGCGGTCAGGATGGACTGTCCGCCGGCCAGCGGGTGGAGGACGCTGGGCAGCAGCACCCTGATCTCAGGCATCCTGACCTCAGGCACCCTGGGCAGCTGCCGTTTCCTGAACCGGAAGGGCACCAGGGATCCTGGCCGCGCGGACGCACAGGACGTCCGGCAGGTGCGATGCCACCTCGGTGAACGTTTCGCCTTCATCAGCGCTGGCGTAGACCGTCCCGCCGCGTGTCCCGAAATAAACGCCGGCCGGTTCAGCGGAATCCACCGAGGCGGCGTCCCGCAGCACGCTGTTGTATTCGTGGGCGGGCAGCCCGGAATCCAGGCGTTTCCACGTGGCGCCGGCGTCGTCCGTCCGGTGGACCGCAAGCTTGCCCTCCGGCGGGATCCGCTCGCCGTCGGCCTTCAACGGCACCACCCAGGCGGTTCCTTCCCGGCGGGGGTGCGTCAGCATCACAAAGCCGAAGTCGGCCGGAAGCCCTTCGGCGATGGAGTTCCAGTTTTCGCCGTTATCGTCGGTGCGGTACACACCGTGATGGTTCTGAGCGTAGAGGCGGCCTTCGACGGCGGCATCCGCCGCGATCTTGTGCACGCACTGACCAAATTCCGGGTTGGGATCCGGCATGAAGTAGGCCGAGATCCCCTTATTGCGGGGCTCCCAGGAGGTGCCGCCGTCGAGCGAGCGGTACACGCCTCCCGTGCTCATGGCGATATGGACCGTGTCCCCTGCAGGATTGACAAGGATGGAGTGTGCGGCGGCGCCGCCGTAGCCGGCACCCCACTCGCTGCGGTGGGGATGGTCCCAGAGCCCGCGATTAAGCTCGAAGTGCTCGCCGCCGTCGGTGGATTTCCACACCGAAATGGGCTCGGCCCCTGCCCACACCACGCCGGGCCGGGCCTCCGCGTCCGGATAGATCTGCCAGATCCTTTCCACGGCCGCGCCGGTATCTTCGGGAAAGGTGATGGCACCCTTTTCGGGTTCGGACCACGTGGCACCAAGGTCATCGGAGTGAGCCACCGTGGGGCCCCAGTGCTCGGATCTGACGCCCACCATGATCCGGGTCCTGCCGGCCCGGGTGTCTATGCCGATGCTGGGTATTTCGCTCATCAGGAAGTGCGGACCGGAGAAGGACCAGCGCTGCCGGTCCGGGCTCGTGGCCAGCCAGAGGCCTTTTTTGGTGCCGATCGCCAGGACAAAACTCTCTGCGGTTGCCATGCACCCCATGCAACCATCCCGGCCGGAAGGCCGCAACGGTTTTCCCGGCTATGTGGAATAACCCGGCCGGCGCGGGGAACGGTCAGTCGACAAATTCGGACTGCGTCTCGATGAAATCCCAGTCCGCCGCGGTGAGGACCTCCACGGGATTCCCGGGATGCGGTCCTCCTGCTTCGGCGATGCCCTGCAGGACCGGCAGCGGCAATTCCCCCGCCCGCAGGTTTTCCCGCAGCCATTCCTTGGTGTCGAGGTTTACGTCCAGCCACCACATGTAAATTTCCATGCCCCGTCACGCACCTTTCCTATGCATCAACGGTAGGCGCGGGCAAGTCGCCGTTCAAGGGTCCGTGCGCACCGCACTGCACCCGGTAGTGTGCTGTCATTTTCGGGTAGGGGCAGGTATCGCCGCAGGTCAATCGCCCCTTAAGTCGAGTACCTGCTACTCAGGACCCGTCCCCGTTCGGAGCCTAGCCTGACATCACAAGCAAGCTGACCATGCATCTGGGGAACAAGGAAGCTGCCGCTCCCCCGTCATGACCAGCTTCACTACAGTCTGGGGAAAAAATCATGAACCGAGCCCTACCAATCTTGGGGGTCGCAGGGCTGGCACTGCTCACCGCCTCCGCACCGGCCTTTGCCGGCACAGACGACAACACCAAAAAGGTCCTCGTCTGCCATGCCACAAGCAGTGCCACCAACCCCTACATAGCCACCTTCATCAGCATTAACGCCCTGAGCAGCCACAGGCTCGAAACGGCAGACATCGTGGCGCCTAATTCCGTGCTGACGGACGGCCATAACTGGACGACTGCAGGAATGGCCAACTTTGCCAAGTACTGCACAGCCACCGCGCCCGTTGAGGAGAAGCCACCCACGGAGGAAGAACCGCCGGCGGAACAACCACCCACCGAAGAAGAGCCGCCGGCCGAACAACCACCCACGGAGGAAGAACCGCCGGCTGAACAGCCACCCACAGAGGAACAGCCGCCGGTGGAACAACCTCCCACCGAGGAGCAGCCGACGGCGGAACAGCCGACCACCGAGGAGCAGCCGACGGTGGAAAAGCCGGCGGTGTTAACGGAAACCCCGGTCACGCCCGCCCCGGCCGCGGAAAAGCCTGCGGGCCAGGCGGCCGTCCCTCAGCGTGCGGTCGCCAAGGTACCGGCGGCCGTCGTCAGCCGCGGCACCAATCAGGGCTACAACGCGCAGACGTCCGTCACAGGAACCGGTGGAAGCACCACCTGGCTGGCCGGGCTGGGCGTCCTGCTTGGTGCGGGGGCCGTGGTCTCCGTCCGGCGCAAGTCCCGCACCGAATCGCCGACGGCGGGCTGACCCGCCCGAGTCGCCAGCCATACCGGTGAGGGCGCCCCGTCAGTCCCGGCGGGGCGCCCTCGCCGCATTCCCTATCAGCCTCACCCGGCACCAGCACCGATCAACACCAGCACCGGCCAGCGGCGCGGAAAGGGCCCCATGTCGAAGCCGCCCGCCAGGCACACCGCCCGCGGACGCGTGGTGCGCGCGTCCCGTTGGAACCGCCTGAACAGGGGGGACCTGGCTATTCTCCTGTGCGGTGTCCTGGGTTTCCTGTCGCTGACATTCGGCGGCCCGTTACTTAGCCCGCCGGACGTCGGCAACCACGGGGGGTCCGGCGTCCGCGCGGCCGAAATTGCGGCACCTTCGGTAGCGCCGCCGTCGTCCGTTCCCATGCCCTCGCAACCCGCGGAACAGGCGTCCACGGCGGCACCCTTGTCCGTCGCCCCATCAGCGACGCCCGTCGCCGGACCGGTGCTGCCCGATGCTTCCGCACCCCTGCGGGTCCGGTACCAGGCGGCGGCCATCGACACCGAGGTCCATCCGCTCGAACCGGATGCCGCCGCGGCTGCCAGCCGGACTGTTGTGCCCCCGTCCACCATGGACGGCTATTGGCTGACACCTTTCGGAGTTCCGGGCAGCGGCTCCGGCAATACCACGTACATCATCGGGCACAGCTGGGAGGACCGGGATGCCCCGTTCAACCACCTCAGCTCCCGGGCAAACACAGGAGACGGGTTCGACGTCGTCACGGCCACCGGCACCATCCGCTACCGCGTTGACTCTGTCACCACCTACCTCAAGGCCAGCCTTAAGGACAGCCCCATCTGGGATATAGTGCCCAATCGCGTTGTGCTGATCAGCTGCTACACCGAGGATCCCTGGGGGAAGAACGTGGTGGTTTCGGCCTCTCCTGCGGCCGGCTGACTGGCTGGCGACGACGGGGTACACGCCGGCCCGCACTCGTCCAGTCCGAACTCCCGGCCCTGTTCAAGGACCGCCGTCCGGCACAAAATGGGGTTATGACTCCCGAACCCTTCAGTGGACCGCCCCCGCTCCTGGTGGGGGTACTGCCCAACCAGCACCCGGAAGTGCTGACCACCGCGGCTAACCTTGCGGCACGGCTTTCGGTGCCTTTGCTGTGCGCCTATGTTGACGAAGCCAGCTACCTGGTGGAGTGGGATCCCGCCCGGTCGGCGCACCGCCTCTCACTCCATCCCGGGGAGGACGACGACGACGTCCGGGCTGTGACCACAGGCATTAGGGCCGACATTGAACGCAGCGTGGCACACAGCAGGGCAAACGGCGTGCAGGTGGAATGGACACTGCGAACCCTCACGGGCGACCCCGCGCGCGCCCTCGCCCGCCTCGCCGCCGAAACCGACGCGCCCATGATCATCGTGGGCACCTCGGAACGCGGCCTGTCCCACCGGATTTCCGAGATGCTTAACGGCTCCGTAGGGCTCTGGCTGACCCATCACCAAAGCCGGCCCGTGCTGGTTGTCCCCTACCGCCGGGCGGCACACGAGGACCGTGAATAGCGTGTTGAAGCGGCCTGGAAAATAAAGCGAAAGTAGTTATTCGAGGTGGTGGCGGACAGCCATACTGGCAAGTAAGCTGGACCGAGCAGAGAGATCCGGCCAGGGGGCCGGACAGATCTGCCCAAAGGCTGCTCCGGAGTGCGTATCCCCCAATAACGCACTCCGGAGCTTTTTTGTGTCCGGAACTGAGGAACTCATACCCCCACCGGGTACTTGTGGCATACCCCCTTGGGGTATAGGTTGGACTCATGGAATCTTCCCAGGCAACCGTCCCCTTGCAGGCTGATGCCCAGCCCGCGCCGCCGCATGGCTACACCGCCAACAAGGACGCCTATTTGCGAAGGCTCAAGCGGATCGAGGGGCAAGTCCGCGGCATTGCCCGGATGGTGGATGAGGACAAATACTGCATCGACATCCTGACTCAGGTTTCCGCTGTCACCAAGGCGCTGCACGCCGTCAGCCTGGGCCTTGTCGAGGAACACATCGGCCACTGCGTCGTGGGCGCGGCCGCCGAACCCGATCCTGACTTGCGGGCTGAAGCGATCGACGCCAAGGTCAAGGAGGCAGCGGAAGCAATCGGCCGCCTCCTGCGGTGACCCTCCAGCCACCGCCCAACCAGACCCACCCAACCCGGGGCCAGGCCAACCTGCCGGCCCCCTTTAAAGGAGCAACCATGAGCACCGTCTCCACCACTGTCAGCGTGTCCGGCATGACCTGCGGCCACTGCATTTCCTCCGTCACCGAAGAAATTGAATCCCTCGCCGGTGTTGAAGAGGTCGCCGTGGACCTCAACGCCGGGGGCATCTCCACTGTCACCATTACCTCCAGCCAGGAATTGTCGCCGGCCGAGATCGGCGAAGCGGTGGCCGAAGCCGGCTACCTGGTTGTGGCAAACGAAGCGTAACTACTCAGAAGGCGGGCCACGCACCGTGCACACAGAGGACTTAATGAGCCAAGCGGGTAACCGGGTGGTTGAACTGGACATCGAGGGCATGACCTGTGCCTCGTGCGTGAACCGCGTGGAACGGAAACTCCGCAAGCTCGACGGCGTGGAAGCCTCCGTGAATCTCCCCCTGGAATCCGCCCACGTCACGGCTCCGGCAGGCATCACGGACCAGCAGATCGTGGACACCGTGAACGCCACTGGCTACAAAGCCACCCTCCGCCAGCCCCCCGCCCCCACTCACCAAGATCCGCACGATCTGGGTGGTCACGGTGGTCACGGTGGTCCGGAAGACGGGTACACCAGTTCCCCGGATGGCCAGAGCACCGACTCCGGTGACATGCGGAAGCGTGCGTCTGAGGGAGGAACGACCGAGCACGCGGAGCATGTGTCCGAAGGCGGTGCGCAACGGGACCATGGGGCCAATGGAGGAGCCGCTGCCAAACTCAGGCCGCGGCTGATTGTGGCGGCAGTCCTGACGGTTCCGGTGTTCCTGATCTCGATGGTCCCGGCCCTGCAGTTCCCGAACTGGGGCTGGGTGGCGGGAGTGCTGGCCCTTCCCGTGGTGAGCTGGGCGGCCTGGCCGTTCCACCGCGCCGCCGCCGTCAACGCACACCATTTTGCCTCCACCATGGACACCCTCGTCTCCATCGGGGTCGCGGCCGCGTACCTTTTCAGCGTCTGGCAGCTGGCGCTTGACCCGCGCCTGACTGAGCACCCTGGCATGGAAGGCATGGAATCCGGCGGCCTGTACTTTGAAGTCGCCGCGGTGGTCACCTCCTTCCTGCTCCTGGGCCGGTTCCTCGAAGCCAACGCCAAAGAAAAGGCCGGCGATGCCCTGAAGGCACTGTTGAACCTCGGCGCCAAGGACGCCACAGTCCTCCAGGACGGCACCGAACACCAAATCCCCGCCGATCAGCTCCGCGTGGGGGACGTTGTGGTGGTCCGCCCCGGCGAGAAAATCGCCACCGACGGCGTCGTTCTCGAAGGCAGCTCCGCCGTCGACGCGTCCCTGCTGACCGGCGAATCCGTCCCGGTAGAGGTTGGGCCCGAAAGCAAGGTCACCGGCGCCACAATCAACACCTCGGGACGCCTGCTGGTCCGGGCTACCCGGGTCGGCTCCGAGACGACCCTTGCCCAGATGGCGCGGCTGGTGTCCCAGGCCCAGACCGGAAAGGCGCCCATCGCGCGGCTGGCCGACCGGATCAGCGGGGTCTTTGTCCCCCTGGTGCTGGTCATCGCCGTGGTCACGTTTGGGCTGTGGCTCGTGGCCAGCGGCCCGGCAGTTGATCCTGCCGAACTTCGGGCCGCGTTCACCGCCGCGGTCACGGTCCTGGTCATCGCCTGTCCCTGCGCACTGGGCCTCGCCACTCCCGTGGGCCTCCTCACCGGCACCGGTCGCGGGGCCCAGCTGGGCATCCTGATCAAGGGCCCGCAGGTCCTCGAAGACACCCGAACCGTGGACACCATCCTGCTGGACAAGACCGGCACCATCACCAGCGGGAAGCTCTCCGTGGCGGGGACCGCGGCGTTTGAGGGCCACCTGGAGCGTGACGTGCTGCGCCTCGCCGGTGCTGTCGAGGCCGCGTCGGAGCACCCCATCGCCCGCGCCATCGCGGCAGCAGCCCAGCAGGTGCAGGCCACGTACGACGGCGGCCGGTTGCCCGCCGTCGAACACTTCCGTTCGGCGCCCGGCGGCGGAGTGGCCGGAACCGTGGGGGGCCGCGTCATCCTGGCGGGCCGCACGGGCTGGCTGAGGGAGAACGGCGTCAGCATCACCGCGTTGCAGCAGGAAACACTGGATGCTGCGGAGGCGGGCGGCGCCACGGCCATCTGGGTTGCGGTGGACGGGGTTCCGGCCGGCATCATCAGCCTGCAGGACACGATCAAGCCGGGCTCGGCGGCGGCCATTGAACGGCTGAAGGGGCTGGGGCTGAGGCCTATCCTGCTGACCGGAGACAACGCCGCCGTGGCCGCACAGGTGGCTGCCGCCGTCGGGATCTCCCCCGGTGACGTTCACGCCGCCGTGCTGCCGGCCGGAAAGGTCGAGGCGGTAAAAAAGCTCCAGGCCGGGGGTGCCACGGTGGCCATGGCCGGGGACGGCGTGAACGACGCCGCCGCCCTGGCGCAGGCCGATCTTGGCATCGCCATGGGCTCAGGCACCGACGTGGCGATTGAAGCGGCAGACCTCACCGTCATGGGCGATGACCTCGGCCAGGTCGCCCAGGCGATCGAACTCTCCCGGCGGACCCTGGCCACCATCAAAACCAACCTGTTCTGGGCCTTTTTCTACAACGCCATCGGCATTCCGGTGGCTGCCCTGGGCCTGTTGAACCCGATGCTGGCCGGTGGTGCGATGGCGGCGAGCTCGGTCCTGGTGGTGGCGAACTCGCTGCGGCTGCGCAGCTTCGGCAAATAGGAGCACCGGCCCAACCAGGTAGCGCTAACTGTCGTTTTGACGCTTCAAAACGACAGTTAGCGCTACCTAGATGACGGGAGGCTCCGCTCAGGCGGTACCGAAGCGGATGGCGGAGCGGGCCTTGGCCTTGGCCGCCTCCTCGTCCCGGTCCTTGGCGGGCGCATGTGTCACCAGCGAGTCCAGCAGGTGCTGCGTGACATGCGCGATTTCATGCACTGCCGCTTCGAAGGCTTCCTCATTGGCCTTGGACGGCTTGGTGCTCCCGCTGACCTTGCGCACGTACTGCAGGGCGGCCGCGTGCACTTCCTCGGACGTGGCGTGCGGTTCATAGTTATGGAGGGTTCGAATATTCCGGCACATACGGTCATGCTAGGCTCTGGAACGCCCGGAATCGACCCCCTGCCGCGGGCCGCCCCGGGAGGCACTCCCGTGGTGAGGGCTGCATGGGCAGCGGTGCCCATCGACGGGGTTTGCGGGGCCGGGATAGGTTGGGGGCAATGGATCTCCCGGATGAGCCGGGGGCCGCTGGGGATGCCGATCCGGATCGGATCCAATGACTTTATGAGGAGAAACTGATGGCTATTTGGGGCGCAGATGTAGAGCAGCTCAGGACTCTTGGCACGAAGCTGCAGGCCGGTGCTTCCACGATCGAGCAGGAGCGGAGCAACCTGACCCGCATGCTGGACAGCACCCAGTGGAAGGGCCCGGACGCGGACCACTTCCGCGGCGAATGGTCCGGCACGCACACGAGTGCGCTGAACCAGGTCATCCAGGCGCTCAAGGATGCCGGCCAGAAGGCCACCAGGAACGCCAATGAGCAGGATCAGGCTTCCCGCTAAACCCGCTCTGCCTGCAAGGGGGCCCGGACGAACCGTCCGGGCCCCCGTACTTTAATCGGCGGATTGCGTTGGGGGTGCACCGCTGCCAGATGCGCAGCCCCGGGTGCGTGGCACCTGCTAAACGCCCCGGCACTCAGGGAACGGGTTCGACGTCGTTCGCGTGATCCAGCGGTGCGGCCGTGCCAGCGAGGGCGGCCGCCCCGGCGCGCAGTTCATCCAGCCGGACCAAAACCACGCCCGCGACGATAAGCACACCGCCCAGCAACTGAACAGGGCCCGGCAGCTCGCCCAGAAGCAGCCAGGCCCAGATCACGGCGAACAGCACCTCGGTCAGCGAGACGAAGGACGCCACCTTGGAGCCGAGCGCGCGGGCAGCCATGATGCCGGAAACATAGGCCAGGACAGTGGCGAGTATGACCAGCCCGGCCAGGGCCGCCCACCACGGCGCAATCCAGGGGCCCAGCCGGGTATCCCCGGTACTGAACGCCATGGGCAGGAGTCCCGTGGCGCCGGCCAGCCACATCACCACGGCACCCACCAGCAGTCCGGCCGATGCCAGGACGATGGGCGGCAGCGAATCGTTCTCCTTCGCCGTGATGAAGAAATAGATGGCCAGGCAGACTGCGGCGGCCAGGCCCCAGAGGACCCCCACCACGTCGATTTTGACGGCACCGGCAAGGTCCAGCACCAGCACCAGGCCCGCGAGGGAGAGCACAGTTCCGCCGAAAGTCAGGATCCGCGGACGTTTGCGGCTGGCAATCCAGAGCCACAGCACAATGAGGACCGGGGCGAGGTACTCAAGCAGCAGCGCCACGCCGACCGACAGGCGGGCAACGGCGTTGAAATAGAAGAGTTGGCAGGCTGCCACGCCGATCAGGCCGAAGAGGGCTATGGTGACCCAGTTGTCCCTGAGTTGGTGCCACCGGCCCTGCAAGGCCAGGGCCGCGGGAAGTGCCAGGATCAGCGCGGCGCCGGTCAAGCGGGCGGTCACGGCGGCCCCGGGGGACCATCCGGACTCCAGAAGAGCCTTGGCAAAGGAACCGGAAAGGCCGAACACGGCAGAGGAGAACAGCGCAATTCCCAGGCCGGAGCCGAGGAACCCGCGCGCGGCGGCGGGATTGAGGGCGGCAGACACCGGCGCCTCCTGTCAGGAGTAAAGTGGGGTTATGGTCCTGACATTACGCCCGGCTTTGGTAAGGAGTCAAGATGGTATTTGCTCCTGACACCGAGGTTGCCCTGCGCACGGTGGTCAACCTGATCAACACGGCCGCAAACGGGCGCGAATCCCTGGCTACCGTGGCCGATCTGGACCACTTCCTTGACGTGGAGCGCTTCAGCGGATCCCGCACCCGTGACCACGCCGAAGTGGCGAGCGTTCGCGAACTGCGCAGCCGGCTGAGTGCGCTGTGGACGGCAGACGAGGACACGGCGGTGGCCGGGGTGAACCGGCTGCTGCGCGAGGCCAATGCACTCCCGCAACTGACAAAACACGACGGGTGGGACTGGCACCTGCACGCCACCACCCGGGAGGCACCGCTGGCCGACAGGATGGGGACCGAGGCCGCCATGGCCCTCGTGGACGTCATCCGAAGCAAGGAGATGGACCGCCTGCTTGTCTGCGCGGCGGACGACTGTGATGCCGTGGTGCTGGATTTGAGCCGAAACCGGTCCAAGCGATACTGCGACACCGGCAACTGCGCCAACCGGGCCCACGTTGCTGCCTATCGGGCGCGCCAGGCGACCGCCGAACGCGGGACCGCCGGACGCGGGACGGCCGGACGCGGGACGGTGGGCTAGGACCGGCCGGCTAGGAGCGGCTGGTACCCGGGCCGTCGGCGTCGGGCGTTTCCGAAGGGCCGTCCGCGTGGCCCTGGCCGTTCCCGCCAAACCCGTGCGAGGGATTCTTGGCGGAGCTGAGGTTGACCCCGGAGCCCTTGCCCAGGTGCTCGGCGTTCTCCTTATAGCTCATGGAGAGCATGGCCGCTATGACCAGTGTGACGATGAACGCGATGCCCGCGCCGGTGAAGGCAAGATCGAACCGGGGGGTCTTGGCGCTGCCGCCGGAGGCGAAGATCAACACCGAAACGAAGGCGAGGACGGCCCAGAACGCGGAGAACATCAGCGGCCCCTTCACCGAGGTCCGCAGCTTGCGCGGTTTGCCTGGTTGCTGGTCTGCCACGATATTTCCTCCTACAGCCGGGCCGAATCGGCCTGCTGGTTTTGAATGTTCCGGATTGTCCCGCCCCGCATTTTTTCTACGCTGGGTAGAACGGTCTTCTTCTAGTTTACGGCTTCCGGGCGGCGCTCCGGGCATCGTGCCTCAGGGTCAGCCCGGACAGGACCCACAACACACCGGAGATGATGGCCCCGCCGCCGGCAACACCGAGCAGGGCATGGGGTCCGAGGCTGATGAAGAAGGGCAGGGCCGCGGCAGTGCCGAGGCCTATGACGCCGGAGGCGATCCAGTCGCGGGCCAGCACATGCCGGGCCCGGCACCGGAGGCCGCAATACAACTCCGCCGCGCCGGCCAGGCCGAGGCCCAGGGCGGCGACCACGCCGAACACCCCGCTCCCGTGCAGCAGTACCAGCGCGGCGCCCGCCCCCGTCAGGACGGCGCCGGCTGCGGAGACGATCCTGCCGGGCATCCCGTTCCGCGCGTCGCCCGCCTTGGGGATACCCCAAAGCACCAGGAGTCCGGTGGCCAGCAGGTACAGACCGCCCGCCCAGCCCATGCCCTGGATTGAGGGTGAAGGCCAGAAAATCGTCAGGGCACCGAAGGCGAGTGCTGCCAGGGCGCGGAGCAATACCGGCTTCCACAGGTCAGCCTGCTGGGCGGTGCCTGCGGCCGTGGCTGCAGGAGTCAGTGGTTGGTTCACCGGTCCAGTTTAGTGGGATCAGGTCCTATGGCGAACCCAGCACCATCCAGCGGTCCGATCGGGCACGGAGGCCAAGAGTCACGGCGCGGGCGGCCATGTAGCCGATGGCGAATGCGGCCCACAACCATGCGAGCCTTGCCGGTGAGGTCCCGCCGCCAGTGGCAACAGCCAGCAGGAGCGGGACATACGCGGCGAGGTTCACCAGCCCGGCCACGGCCAGGTACCGGGCGTCGCCGGCCCCGATCAGCACCCCGTCGAGGACAAAAACGTAGCCGGCGATGGGCTGGCCGGCCGCCAGGATCCATAAGGCGTACGTCAGGGCGGACTGGACGCCGGCGTCGGGGGTGAACAGCGCCCCCGCCCACGGCGCGGCGACGGCGAGCAGCGCACCGGTGACAGCCCCGAACCCGATGCCCCAGCAGACCATCGTCCGCGTCAGCCGCCGGGCGCCTGCAGGGTTGGACGCCCCCAACTCCTTGCCGATCAGGGCCTGCGCCGCGATGGCGAGGGCATCAAGGGCAAAGGCGAGGAACGAGAAAATGGTCATGGCCAGCTGGTGGGCCGCCAGGTTGACGGCCCCCTGTTCCGTGACCACCAAAACCGTGGCCAGGATGGCGATGCGCAGGCTGAGGGTGCGCAGCATCAACCAGGACCCCACGCGGGTCAGTGCCCGGATCCCGCGCCAGTCAGGCATCAGGCTGACGCCGTGCCTGGCCGCATTCCGCTGGACCATCACCAGGTAGACGGCAGCCATGGCCCACTGCGCCGCACTGGTGCCGATCGCCGAGCCGGCCACCGACAAGCCAAGGCCATAGACCAGCCACAGGTTCAGGACGATGTTGAGGGTAAAGCCGGCCGTGGCCACGACCAGCGGGGTCCTGGTGTCCTGCAGCCCGCGCAGGACCCCTGTTCCGGCGAAAATCAGCAGCGTCGCCACCAGCCCGGGCATGGACCAGCGCAAGTAGTCCACGGCAAAGGTCCGGACGTGGCCGGCGGCGCCCATCAGGGTGAGCAATGGTTCGGCCGCCCAGAAGCCTGCCACCGCCAGGACCACGCCCAGCAGGAAAGCCAGCCAGACGCCGTCGCGCCCGGCGGCGAGGGCCTTGCCCAGCTGGCCGTGGCCCATTGCCCGGGCCACCGCAGGGGTGGTGGAGTAGGCGAGGAAGATCATCAGGCCGACGGCGGTGTGCAGCACCGCGGAGGCGAGCCCCACGCCAGCCAGCTGGGCAACACCGAGATGTCCCACAATGGCCGAATCCGCGAGCAGGAAGAGCGGTTCGGCAATCAGCGCGCCAAACGCCGGGACGGCCAGCCGGAGAATGTCCCGGGAAGGGCTGGCGGGGCGTACCGCAGCAGCGGAAGTTCGGTTCGGCACAGTGCCAGCTTAACCGGGGCGGCGACTGTTCTGGCCCGGCTTCCGTGACGCCCCGTGTCATGAGCTGGAACACAAAAGCCGGTAATTAGTTGACACTTCAACCAATCATCGGGGACACTCGAAACATGAACCAGTCACGCCTCACCACCTCCGCCCTGACCATTTTGCGCGTCGCCCTCGGCTTCCTCTTCGCTGCCCACGGCTGGCAGAAGTTCAACGAGTGGACCATCGCCGGCACCCAGGCTGCCTTCAGCCAGATGGGTGTTCCCGCAGCCGACCTGGCAGCACCCCTCGTGGCCGTCCTCGAACTTGCCGGCGGCATCGCCCTCATCCTGGGCATCCTCACCCGCGTTGTGGGTGCCCTGCTGGCCCTGGACATGCTCGGTGCCCTCGTCCTGGTACACGCCGGCGCAGGCGTCTACGCCGACAAGGGCGGCTACGAACTCGTCCTCCTCCTGGGCGCAGCAGCCCTGGCCCTCGCCCTCACCGGCGCCGGCCGCATCTCCGTGGACCGGGCCCTGTTCGGCCGCATGAACAACAAGCTGGCGGTCCTCGCCTAAGCACCCACCCCCGCCCCAAAAACGCTCTCTCACTTAATGTGGGTTTTCCCGGGATGCTCTCTCACTTTCTTCAAGAAAGTGAGAGAGCATCCCGTCTTTAAGCGCATTAAGTGAGAGAGCGTCCGGCCTGGCGTGGCGTGGGGGGGAGGGTCCGCGGAGCGTCTGCGGGGGGAGGGTCCGCGGGCGGCTCAGGCGTCATAAGTGCGGCGGACCGGGGGCACGCTCTAAGGTGGGCAGCATGACTGAGACCGCGGCAAATTCCGTCACCCTGCGCTTCCTGGCGGCACCCACTGATGTGGGCCACAGCGGGTCAGTGGATGCCGGCACCGTCCTGGAATGGGTGGACAAGGCCGCCTATGCCGCCGCGGTGGGATGGGCCAAGTCCTACTGCGTCACCGCGTACGTGGGCAACATCCACTTCGCCGACCCGGTCAACAGCGGCGACATGGTGGAGGTGGAAGCGACCATCGTCTACACCGGCCGCTCCTCCATGCACATCCGGACCGTGGTTTCCTCCGGCGATCCCAAGGGCGGCCCTGCCACCATGCGGAGCCAGTGCATGGTGATCTTCGTGGCCGTGGGCGACGACGGCAAGCCCGTCCCCGTGAAGCACTTCGAGCCGGTCACCCCGGCTGAGATCCAAGAGCGCGATCACGCACTCGCCCGGATCAGGATCCGCGAACAGATCGTCGAAGCCATGAACGCCCAGGAATATACCGACGCCGGAACGGCCGAACGTGTGACGCTGCGGTTCATGGCGGCCCCCACCGACGTGAACTGGGGAGGGAAGGTCCATGGCGGCATCGTCATGAAATGGATCGATGAAGCGGCCTACGTCTGCGCCTCGCGGTACTGCGGGATGGACACTGTGGCGGTCTTCTCCGGCGGCGTGCGCTTCTACCGGCCCCTCCTGATCGGACATGTCGTGGAGGTTGAGGCCCGGCTGGTCTACACAGGGACCAAAGGCATGCACATCGCCGTCCACGTGCGTTCGGGCGATCCGAAGGGCGGCGCACTGAACCTCACCACGTACTGCCTCACCGTGATGGTGGCGCGCGACGCCGAGGGAAACTCGGTGCCCGTCCCGCCGTGGGTGCCGGTCACGGAAGAGGACAAACGCCTGCACGCCCATGCCCGCGAATTGCTGGAGATCCGCGGGAAAGCGCCCGGAAACCGGCTGCCCAACCACCTGCTGCAGCAGGGCTGAACCCCTGCCCGGTCCGGTGACCGGACCCTAGAAGCCCCCGCCTCCGGCGTCGGCGGCCATGTTGGCAAAGCGCGAGTAGTGGCCCTGGAAGGCCACCACGATGTCCTTGGTGGGACCGTTACGATGCTTGGCGATCAGGATGTCAGCCTCGCCGGCCCGCGGCGACTCCTTGTCATAGACGTCTTCGCGGTGCAGGAGGATCACCATGTCCGCGTCCTGCTCAATGGAGCCCGATTCGCGGAGGTCCGAGACCATGGGCCGCTTGTCCTGGCGCTGTTCGGAGCCACGGTTGAGCTGCGACAGGGCGATAACGGGCACCTGCAGTTCCTTGGCCAAGAGCTTGAGGGCACGGGAGAATTCCGAGACTTCCTGCTGGCGCGACTCAACTTTCTTGCCCGAGCTCATGAGCTGCAGGTAGTCAAGGATGACCAGCTTGAGGTCGTGCTGCTGCTTGAGCCGCCGGCATTTTGCCCTGATTTCCATCAGGGACATGTTGGGACTGTCGTCAATGAAGAGCGGGGCGTCGTTCATCCGGCCCATGGTGGTGGCGATCTTGGACCACTGCTCGTCCTTGATGGTGCCCTTGCGGAGGTCCTGGAGGCCGATGGTGGCCTCGGCGGACAGGAGACGCATGGCGATCTCATTCCGGCCCATTTCGAGCGAGAACATGACCGTTGCCAGGTTGTTTTTGATGGCTGCGGACCGGGCGAAGTCCAGGGCGAACGTGGACTTACCCACGGCGGGGCGGGCGGCAATGACGATCATCTGGCCAGGGTGCAGGCCGTGGGTGAGCTCGTCCAGCTCGTAAAAGCCGGTGGGCACCCCCGTCATTCCTTCGCCCCGGTGCCCGGAGGCCTCGATCTCGTCAACCGTGGATTCCATGACGTCCTTGAGGACAACATAGTCCTCGGCGGTGCGTCGCTCGGCGACGGCGTAGACCTCGGCCTGGGCCTGGTTGACCAGGTCCTCCACCTCGCCGTCGGAGCCGTAACCCAGCTGGACAATCTTGGTGCCGGCGTTGACCAACCGGCGCAGGACGGCGCGTTCGGCCACAATCTCGGCGTAGTATCCGGCGTTGGCGGCCGTGGGTACGGTCTGAATGAGTTCGTGCAGGTAGGCCGGGCCGCCGATCCTGTTAATCTCGGCACGCTTGGTCAGTTCGTCCGAAACCGTCACGGCGTCGGCAGGCTCACCCCGGCCGTAGAGGTCAATGATCGCTTCATAAATGGTCTCGTGCGCGGGCCGGTAGAAGTCCTGGCCGCGGAGGATCTCCACAACGTCAGCAATGGCGTCCTTGGAGAGCATCATGCCGCCCAGCACGGACTGTTCTGCCGGTATGTCCTGGGGAGGCTTCCGGCTCGTCTCCGACCCTCGGGTACCCTCGATTGAATCCAGGTGCGTTACTGACAAAGCTGCCGTCCTCCATTGTGTGCCGCAGCAGGCGGCACGTAAGTCATCTTGTCCTGCGGAGCCGGGCTGTTAAACCTCAACAGCATGGCGTACCTTCAGGTGTATCAGCGGCCACTGACAAACGTGGACCGCGCCGCTCCACCGGCGAGTCAGCCCGCGGGCGCGCAGAAGTTATCCCCACAATCCACAGGTTATCCACAGAAGGTGCCGGCCCGGGAAAGGAACCCCTTGGCAGCGGTGCCACCGGCTGGCGGCGCGTTCTTTTCACTCCCCAACAACAGGTATCCCGCAACGGTAGCCGCCAGCGACCCAGCCTCCAAGCCCACCGTCCCCGCAGCCTGTGGATAACCTGTGCACTACAGGGCATAGCTTGTGCACAGTCTGTGCATGAACCTGTGGAAACAAAAAAACTTTGCAGCCTTATACGCCTCTGACCTGAGGAAACACTTCCGGGTGGATGTGGACGAAAAAATTCTTTGGGGAAAGGCTAATCCACAGCCTGAGGTGCCGGCCGGTGGAAATCACGGCCTATTTGGGTGGTATCGGAGCTCGACGCCAGCCCGCACCGGTGAGGAAAATTACACAAGGCTCAGGTTTTGACCTTGGGGCGCAGGCGCTGTATGGAGCTTCAGGAATGTGCTGTGGATAACGGCCATCTGGCATAAGCTCTAAGCATGGGCGACATACTGATGGTGTTACTGCCGGCCGGAATCCTGGTGGCAGTCCTGTGGACGCTCACAACGGCCCTCAGGCCGCGCGATACCGGAATCTCGGAAGCCGAAAAGTACCAGCAGGACCTCGCCAGGCGCTCCGCCGCCCACTATGCGGAACAGGTGCGGCTGGCTACCGCCGTACGCGCCCGGCTGGAAGCGAATACCCGACCAAGCCAGAACGAACAGCAGCAGTCGCAGCAGGCGGACCACGCCCGTGCCGCACTGCAGGCCCGCACCGGGTCCGGTACCGGAGCCGGCACCGGAGCGCACGGCCATTTGCTCCCCGGTGGCCTGTTCGATCCGCAGCTTGTTATGCAGCTCCAGACGATGGCCCGTGACGGGCACAAGCTCCAGGCCATCAAGCTTCTGCGCCAAACAACCCACACCGACCTGGCCACCGCCAAGAAGTACGTAGATCGGCTTTAGAAATGGAATCGCTCGTGATCCCCGTTATTATCCTCGCGGTTGTGGCCGGCGGCGTCGCCTTGGCAGCCCGCGCAATCGGCAGGCGCCAGGCAGCCGCCAGGGAAGCCGCCACAGCACCCGCTCCGGATGCGTCCGAACTGGCCCGCGTGGCCGCCGCCAAGCTGAACGAGGAACAGCACCGGACGCTGTATGCCCTCATCGCACAGGGTCAGGCCATGGCGGCCATCAAGTTCTACTACGAGGCCACAGGGGACGGCCTGAGGGCTTCGCGGGACGCCGTAGGAGCGCTGGCCGCCCACCCCCAGCCTTACCGCGGCCCGCAAGCGCAGGCCGAGGAAGACCTTGAGGCCGACGACGACACACCCCAGCGCTTCCCTTACCGCTACCGGGCCATCGCCAGCAAGGGCGACGTCACGCGCGAGGTCAGCAGCAACATGCTCAACGACGAAATCTACGGACGGATCCGGACGCTGGCGCGAAGCGGGGACATCGAGGGCGCGGCAACGGCGCTCACCAAACACTCCGATATCTCAATGAAGCAGGCCCGCGAGTTCATCGCCCTCCTCGACGATTAGACGGAGGAGCCGCAATTCCCCGGACCCGCCCGCATTATTGGGCGCGACGTCGCCGGCGACCCGTTGCCCCGCGAGTTGCCGGCGGGGCGGTGCCGCGCCCCTTTGCCCCGCGGGTTGCCGGCGGGGCGGTGCCGCGCCGCGTTGCCCCGATTGGCTGCCCTCATGCCGGACGAGGCGGAACAGGTGCTACCGCCCGGCGGAAATGCCCGCCAGGAGCTGCTCAAACGGCAGGGACTCGGCCACAGCCGGTTTCCGGCCCGGCTGCGCACCCTTCAGGAGCGCGGCGAACTCTGATGCTGCCCGCTGCACCCGGTCCGAGAGCGGCGAGCCGCCGTCGTCGGTGTTTCCCCAGTCCTGGGGTCCGGCAAATACGGCCGTGGCGGTCTGGCGGGTGCGGAGGTAGCTGAACAGCGGCCGCATGGCGTACTCCAGGACCATCTGGTGGCGGTCTGTGCCGCCGGTGGCACCCAGCAGGGCGGCCTTGCCCTCCAGGGACTTGGGGTCCAGGACGTCGATGAAGGATTTGAACAGGCCGCTGAAGGACGCGCTGAAGACGGGGCTCACTGCGATGATGCCGTCCGAGGCTTCCACGCCGGCGATGACATCGGCAAGGCGTGGGGCCGCGTACCCGGTAACGAAGTTGTTGGCAATGTCCACCGCGAGATCGCGAAGCTCAACCACGTCCACCTTCACCTGATAGCCGGCGTCCTTGAGCTCGTGCTCTGCGGCAGCGGCGAGCTGATCGGCAAGCAGTCTGCTGGAGGACGGCACACCCAGGCCGGCGGACAGAACGGTAATGCGGCGGGTTTCCACCATGGACTCCTCAGGTTCGGTACAAACAATGCTACATGTGTTTGCATGTATCTGGGTAACCTGAGGCTTCTCGCTTTTATTCCGCCGGGCTAGATCAGTACTGTTCCACTGATGCGCGCAACGGATGTGCCGCCCACCCAGATGTCGCCGTCCACGGCCTCCACGTGGATCCGTCCAGTCCGGCCCAGCGCCGTACCCTGCGCGGCCACGTACGACGACGGTGCGCGGCCAGTGCCGATCAGCCACTGGGCGGCGCCGGCGTTGAAGCTCCCCGTCACCGGATCCTCCACCGCTGCGTCACCGGGAATGAACGTGCGGACCTCGAAGTCCGCCTCCGCCTCCGGCGCATGGGGCCCGATCACGCCGACCTTCAGGTCCCCCAAAGCTGCGAAGTCCGGTTTGATGCCCAGCACCTGCCCGGCGGAGGCCAGAAGCACGCCTATCCAGTCCGGACCGTTGACCAGCCAGGAGCCGTCCAGCAGTGCCTGGCGGGGCAGGCGGAGTCCGTCGGCGATCCGTGCCATGTCCGCCTCGTCCACCGCCCCTGAGCGCGTCAATGGCGGTGCGGCGAACGCCAGCCGTCCGCCGTCGCGCCTGACGCGCACCAGGCCCGCCCCGCACTCCTGGACGATCACGCCGTCCTGCTTCGGGATGCCACCGGCATCCAGCCACGCCTGCGCCGAACCCAGCGTGGGATGGCCCGCGAAAGGAAACTCCTCGTGGGCAGTGAAGATGCGGACCCGGTAGTCGGCAGCCGGATGTGCGGGCGGCAGCAGGAACGTGGTCTCTGAAAGGTTCGTCCAGTTGGCGAATTGCTGCATCTGCCCGGCAGTGAGGTCCGCGGCTTCAACAACCACCGCCAACGGATTGCCCCGGTACGGTTCGTCCGTAAACACATCCAACTGGGTGAATGGACGACGGCGGGGCGCTGGGGAAGGATTTTGGCTCACCGCCGCAGGCTATCACCCCGGAGCGGCGGCGCTGACAGGTGGGCCCGCTCTGCCAGACTTCCCTCATGACTGAGAACAAGACCCGGCCAACCCACGCGTCGGTGGAGGGGTTCCTCGCCGCAGTGGAGCATCCTGTCCGGCACCGGGACGGTCTGCTGCTGCTGGGACTCATGCAGGCAATCACTGGCGAGGAGCCCGAGATGTGGGGGCCCACCATCGTGGGATTCGGACAGTACCACTACAAGTACGCGACCGGCCGGGAGGGCGACGCCGCGGCGGTGGGCTTCTCCCCCAGGAAGGCGAGCCTCTCGCTGTACGGGCTGACTTCCGCGCCCGAGGCTGCGGCACTGCTGGCCCGGCTGGGAAAGCATAGGACGGGCGCGGGCTGCCTGTACGTGAACAAGCTCGACGATATCGATGAGGCTGTGCTGGCCGAACTGATCCGCGCAGGCTACCGGCACGCCACCACGGTCCTCCACAGCCCCTGAGGCGGGCACACAGGAAACCCCCGCCACCGGAGTGCGGTGACGGGGGTTTACGTGCAGTTCAGGAACGGGTCGCCGGAAAGGCTACTTGCCCGCCACTACGTCGAGTTCGATCACAGCGGCAACGTCCTCGTGGAGACGGACGTTGGCCTGGTAGGAACCAACCGACTTGATGTGTGCCGGCAGTTCAACCTTGCGCTTGTCGATCTTGCCAAGGCCAGCGGCCTCAACAGCGTCGGCTACGTCGGCCTGCTTGACGGTGCCGAACAGGCGTCCGGTCTCGCCAGCCTTGACAACGAGCTTGACCGGCTTGGAGGAGAGTGCAGCGGCCTGCTTCTGAGCATCTTCCAGGGAAGCGTGCTCGCGGGCGGCGCGGGCAGCCTTGATGGACTCAACCTGCTTCTCGCCACCCTTCGACCAGGTCAGGGCGAAGTTGCGGGGCAGCAGGTAGTTACGTGCGTAACCGTCCTTGACCTCGACAACGTCGCCAGCGGCACCGAGA
This sequence comes from Pseudarthrobacter sp. IC2-21, assembly GCF_034048115.1. Classification (NCBI taxonomy): domain Bacteria; kingdom Bacillati; phylum Actinomycetota; class Actinomycetes; order Micrococcales; family Micrococcaceae; genus Pseudarthrobacter; species Pseudarthrobacter sp. IC2-21. The sequence continues at coordinate 4,190,154 of NZ_CP139145.1, forward strand.
CCGGTTACTTCGTGGGTCAGAATGAGCTTTGCCATGTTAGTCAGTCCCTTCCTTAGCCGCGGCCAGCGCCGGAGTAGGGCAGCAGAGCAACTTCGCGGGCGTTCTTGATTGCCTGGGCGATCTTGCGCTGTTCCTGCACCGTGACGCCAGTGACGCGACGGGCGCGGATCTTTCCGCGGTCGGAGATGAACTTGCGCAGCAATGCTACGTCCTTGTAGTCGATGACAGTGATGTCAGCGGCCTTCAAGGGGTTGGACTTTGGTTTGGGCTTACGGAGTTCAGCCTTAGCCATCGTGGAGCTCCTATTCTTTGGAGCCCGTGGATGTTGATCCACGGGATGGTGGTGGTCCGACGGCGGCAGTCACCTGGTGCGTTGCGGCACCCGGGCGGTCCCCCGGCGTCGGGCCTGGAGTTTGGTTTAGAAGGGAGGTTCGGAATCGGGGCCGTTGCCCCAGCCGCCTGCATTGGAGACTCCGGGCGTTGCCCAAGGATCTTCCTGTGCAGCCTGCTGGTTGCCGCCGCCCCAGTTTCCGCCGGAGTTGCCGCCCTGGTTTCCACCAGAGTTGCCTCCTCCGAAGCCGCCGCCGCTGTTGCCGCCGCCGAAGCCACCCTGGGCGCCGTTTCCGGCACCTCCACCGCCGGAGCGCTGGGTGCGGTTGACCTTGGCGTTGGCATAGCGCAGGCTCGGGCCGATTTCATCGACTTCGAGCTCAATGACGGTGCGCTTTTCGCCTTCTTTTGTTTCATAGGAACGGCTCTTCAAGCGGCCGGAAACGATCACGCGCATGCCCTTGGTCAGGGATTCGGCGACGTTTTCGGCTGCTTCACGCCACACCGCAGCGCGGAGGAACAGGGTTTCCCCGTCCTTCCACTCATTGGACTGGCGGTCAAAGGTGCGTGGGGTGGAAGCGATGGTGAAGTTCGCTACTGCCGAACCTGACGGTGTGAACCGCAATTCCGGGTCATTGGTGAGATTACCGATGACCGTAATGGTGGTCTCGCCTGCCATCTACTGCCTCCTTGTTCGATCTTGGATGAAGAGTTCGATCCTGTGGGGTGAAGAATGAAGATCGGAGCTGAAATTACTCAGCAACAACCTTCTGCTCTTCGGGGCGGGTGATCTTGGTGCGCATGATGGTCTCGTTAAGAGACAGCTGGCGGTCAAGTTCCTTGGCGGTTTCCGGCTTGGCGGTGAAGTTCACCACTGCGTAGATACCTTCAGACTTCTTCTTGATTTCGTAAGCCAGCCGGCGACGGCCCCAGATGTCAACCTTCTCGATGGTTCCACCATCGGTCGTGATGACGTTCAGGAACTTCTGAAGCGACGGCTCAACGGTACGCTCTTCGACCTCGGGGTCGATGATTACCATCAATTCGTAAGGACGCATATGTGAACCCACCTCCTTTGGGCTAAGCGGTTACGGCATTTCCGTAACAGGAGGTTCATTTGCGATGCCATGCCAGCCCGGCCAACGGAACGGAGGCAGGGCGCAGCACAGACTTCACTATCTTAGTGCATTTGGACCGGATAGGCGATTCGCGCTTGACTCAAGGCTAAATGCCAGGACGGCGGTGCGGAAGCCGCAGTCCGGGTATGTGGAAAACTCCGCCACGGACGACGCACGGGCGACTGAGTACTCCTAGGTAGCGGTACTCAGTCCGTTGCGTCAACAAGTACTGTGGTGCACCCCTAAACGCCGGGCTACATTGACATCCATCGGCTGGGTAACCGTGTTGTTGGCCCCATCAGTCAGGCAGCCGGCTGGGCGGGTTTTGTCGCAGTGAAGTGCAGCAGGCTGCAGGTCTCCTTCTTTAATGAACGGGGACTTCATGTCGTTAATTGGCCGGAACAAGGAGCTGGACCGGATCCTCGCGGTGATCCGGGGCCCGAAGGAATCAGCCCTCATGGTGGTGGGGCGGAGGGGAACGGGCAAGTCGGCGCTGTTGTCCGAGATCCCGCGGCTTTCCGAACATCGGACTGTTTTCCTGCGGGCAAGCGCATCAGAATCCGATTGGCCCCTCTCCGGCCTCACAGCGCTCCTGAACGGAATCGATGATCCGATCCTGGGGCGGTTCGCCGATGAGCTGCTGCGGAATTCGGCCGGCACCATGGACGTTGCCACGGTGGCGACGTTGCTCCTTAATGGGCTGCATCAGCGCTCCTCGTCACGAACCATCGTGGTTATCGACGATGCGGACCAGTTGGACCCCGGCAGCCAGGCCGTTATTGGCTTCCTTGCCCGCCGCCTGGCCGGAACGGACATAGCGCTGATCGCCAGCATCCGTGAAGAGCTGCCCGACAGCCCGTTCGGCAGCCTCCCGGCCCTGCATCTGAAGGCCCTGAACTACAACGACACTGTCCGGATGCTGGAATCGATTCCCGCGCGGCAGACGGCGACGACGGCGCTTCACGCGGTTGCCGCAGCCACCCAGGGAAATCCGCTCGCCGCCGTCGAGCTTTACACGTGCCTTCTGGAACGCCACGCCGAAGGGAAGTACGCACTTCCCATTCCGCTGCCCTGCAAAGGAAGCTTCGAATCGGAGTTCGCCGCGATGGCGGGCGCCCTCACTCCCGCCGCCCGGCAAGCCCTCGACCTGATGTCACTGTCCTGCCGCAGCGACATCGCCACCCTGGAAAAGGTGCACGGCGAGCTCTGGACCGGCATGGATGAGCTCCTGGCAAACGGCATGGTGATCCGCTCCGGTCCGCACCTGCGCATTCAGGACCAGCTCCTGCGTGGCTATGTTTTCGCCGCCATGACGCCGTCGGTACGCACCGCCGCCCACAGGGCATTAGCGGAGGCCGCAGGTGAGTCCGACCCCTACGCCCGGCGGTGGCATCTGAGCTTCAGCGCGCTGGAACGCCAGACCCCTTTCGGCCTCCTGCGGTACGCCGTGGACCTGATTCGCGCCGGCGAAGTTACCTTCGCCGTGGAGTACATCGAACGTGCGCTCACCATCAATCCCTGGGAAGCGGAGACGGCGGCGCGGCTCACCACCGTGGCCGAGTTGCTCTTTAACCGGGGAGAATTCGTCTACGCCCAGCGATACCTGGACTGGGCCCGGCGGGTGACCCGCAACCCGGCCCTGATCCTCCGGCTCACCGGGCTGGCCTTTGGAATTCAGTTCATTCAGGGGGCCGCGGTGCGATCAAGCATGGTGCTGCGCCTGGTCAAGGAGTTCGGCCAGCACGATCCGGCCTATGCGGCCACCCTGTTGTCCGTCAGTTCACTCCATTACGCCGAACGGTGGGAGCTGGACGACGCCGTCAGCCTGCTCCACGAGGCCGACGAGTTCCGCGAGGCCGCCAGCACCGACTGCCTGGCTGTAGCCGAGCGCGCCAAACTCCTGATCGAGGCTATCCGGGGGAACACCGAGCGTCATGAACGCAAACACGACGTCGGCGGCACCGTGGCCAGCCTGTTGGTGCAGGCCCGTGCCCTGACCTACGCGGAACACCATGAACTTGCCCGGGAAGCTTTCACGATGGTGCACAGTTCCGTCGGGGCCAGCAACATCAACTGGCGCGAGACGGCGGCGTACCTCGCCGTGGACAACGAAATCCGGGCGGGGAACGTCCGCATGGCCATCCGGCTGATCGAGGACCTCGAGCTCACTGAGCCGGAGACCAAATACCACCGCGGGATGCGGCACGTTTTCCGGGTGTGGCGGGCGCATTCACTTGGCGATGAGGCACTGGCACAGCTTTACGTTGCCGATGCCCACCGTTTCGCCGGCGCAGACACCCATCCGGCCATCACAGCGCAGCTGGCTGCCTGCCAGGGTCACTTCGCACTGATGCGCGGCAACCTGGCAGAGGCCTGCGCCCAGCTGTCCCGGGCCGCGGAGATCGGTTCGCGGTTCGCCAATCCCACACTGCTCCGCTGCGAGGCCGATCTTGTGGAGGTCCTGATCCGGCTGGGGCGGCACCGCGAAGCCACCCAGGCCCTCTACCGGCTTGAGAGCCGCGCGGTTGGGCTGAGGTCCCCGTGGCTGCTGACGGCCGTTGCCCGCAGCCGCGCGATGCTGGCCGACGGTGAGCAGTCACTACAGCTGTTCAACCAGGCACTCGAGAGCAGGAACGGCCACGATTCACCCCTGGAACGCGCCCGCACCTTGCTGTGCTTTGCGGAGCGGCTGGGCGCCCTGGGCAGGCAGCGGCATGCCAGGGAGGGACTGCTGCGTGCAAAAGTGATGTTTGATGAAGCGGGGGCCGACGCCTGGACGCAGCATGTTGATTCGCTCCTTCTTGACGAACGGGTGGAGCCGGCCCGGTCGCCTGGCAACCCGGCCTTGCTGATGCTCGCCGACCACGAACGCGCCCTCGCCCAGATGGTGGCCCGCGGCATGCGCAACAAGGAAATCGCTGCCACACTCTTCGTTTCCATCCGGACCGTGGAAGTGCGCCTCACGGCCATCTACCGCAAACTCGGCGTGGAATCCCGTGCCCAGCTGACCGCCCTTGCAGCCGCCAAGGAAGCCGCCTCCCGGGAACCCTACATCCTTCCCGTGGTCTAGGTTTTCTGCCCCTGTGCAGGTACCCGCAGTTTCCGCAGTGTTCCCTTCCAGCACCCACATCGCCCCGGCTTTTCCCGGAAATACGCGCCAGTTCAGGGCTAATTTTGCAGCACGGCCAGAGCAAACACGCACACTCCGGGAAGGGGTTCATCATGGTGGAAGTTCCAGTAGCCCCGACCCGGCGGGCAGGTTTTGACTGGCCCGTTGCCTCCGTTGCTGCACAGCGGAACGCAACAGCGCGGTTGGCGGCAGCAGAAGCCGCAGGAACCCGGTTTCTGCTGCCGCCAATTGCCGTCCCGGCAACGCCCGGCCGCAAAGCGGGGGCGGCCTGGATCCACAACCACATCACCCTGCTCCGGGCCACCGATGCTGTTGTGGTGGCAGGCGCCGTATGGGTCGGCGATCTCCTGTCCAGCGTGGGGTTCGTGCCAGGGGTGGAAAGCGCCAGAGGCGGCCTCCTCACGGCCGTGACGGTGGCGCTGCTCTGGCTGCTGGCGCTGGAAATCTACCGGACGCGGGATTCAAAGGTCCTGGGCGTCGGAGCTGATGAGTTCAAGCGGGTTGCCTCGGCGACGCTGCGGATCTTCGGGCTCATGGCCATCGCCGGCATCGTCTTTTCCGTGCACGGCGGGACCGCCTTCATCACCGTGTCCCTGCCGCTTGGGCTGATAGCCCTGACCGGGAACCGCTGGGCCTTCCGGCGCCGGCTGACCAGGGAAAAGGGCCGCGGCCGCCACCTCTCACGGGCCGTCGTCGTCGGCGAACCGGAGGACGTGCGGTACGTGGTGCAGCAGGTGGCCAAAAAATCAGGTCCGGTCTACGAAATTTTGGGAGTCTGCCTGCCCGGAGCACGGCGCGGCGGGAAACTGCGCGTGGACGGACACCAAATTCCCATCCTCTCCTCCACGGATGACATCGCCCGCACAGTGCGTCTGTCCGATGCGGACTCGGTCATCGTGGCAGGGCCCCTGCCGGGGGGTAACAAATTTATCCGTGAGCTCGGCTGGAAACTTGAGGAATGTGCGGCGGAGATGGTCCTGGCGGCCACGCTGACAAATGTTGCGGGTCCCCGCATCCATTGGCGGCCGGTGGAAGGCCTGCCCCTGATGCATGTGGACATCCCCCAGTACTCAGGTGCGAAGCATGTGCTGAAACGGGTCGTGGATGTGGTGATGGCGCTCGGTGCCCTCCTGGCGCTGTCGCCACTGCTTCTGGTGCTGGCCGTCATTGTCCGGTTGGACAGCCCCGGGCCGGTACTTTTCCGTCAGGACCGGGTGGGCAAGGACGGCCACCCGTTCGGGATGTTCAAATTCCGGTCCATGGTGGTGGACGCCGAGGCACGCCTGGCCGCGCTGGACCAGCGCAACGAGGGTGCCGGCGTGCTGTTCAAGCTGCGTGACGATCCCCGGGTGACGCGCTGCGGCCGCTGGATGCGCAAGTACTCACTCGATGAGCTCCCCCAGCTTTGGAACGTTGTCCTCGGCGACATGAGCATGGTGGGACCGCGGCCGCCACTGGACCGGGAAGTCAACGGCTATGAACGCCACACGCACCGGCGCCTGCTCATTAAGCCGGGAATCACCGGCCTCTGGCAGATCAACGGCCGCTCGGACCTGGCCTGGGACGAGGCCGTGCGGCTGGATCTCTACTACGTCGAAAACTGGTCCATTGCCGGGGACCTGCTGATTCTCTGGCGCACCTTCCGCGCCGTCATCAAGCCCTCCGGGGCCTACTAACAACTCCCCTGGAAAGGAAGTGACATGAGAACGTTCGCCAATCCGTTCCACGTCCCCACCCACCGGCAGCCCACGCCGAAACTGAAGATCGCCGTCGTCGGAGCCGGCTACTGGGGACCGAACCTCGCCCGTAACCTGCAGTCCAGCCCCGACTGGGACCTGGTGGCCATCTGCGATCTGGACATCGAGCGGGCAGCGAAGCTGGCCGCATCCCTGGGTGACATTCCCGTCGTCGAGTCCCTGGATGAACTCCTGGACACCCTCGACGTGGACGCCGTCGCGATTGCCACGCCGGCCCGCACCCATTACGGGACGGTGATGACGGCCCTGCGGGCCGGCAAGCATGTGCTGGTGGAAAAACCGCTCGCAGACAGCCGGGCACACGGGCTGGAGATGGTGGCCGAGGCCGAGGCGAACGGCCTGGTGCTAATGGCGGACCACACGTACTGCTACACGCCCGCGGTGCTGAAGATGCAGGAACTGGTGCAGGAAGGTTCCCTGGGCGAAATCCTGTTCGTTGACTCCATCAGGATCAACCTTGGACTCGTCCAGCCCGATGTGGATGTGTTTTGGGACCTTGCCCCGCATGACCTCGCCATCCTGGACTTTGTGCTCCCCGGCGGCCTGAACCCTGCGGAAGTTTCCGCGTTCGGCGCGGACCCGTTGGGTACCGGGCGCGACTGCGTGGGCCACCTGAATTTCAAGCTGCCCAACGACGCCACTGCCCACGTCAACGTGAACTGGCTGAGTCCAACCAAAATCCGGCAGATGGTGATTGGCGGATCGTTGCGGACCCTGGTGTGGGACGACCTGAACCCGCAACAGCGGCTCAGCGTTTACGATCGCGGCGTCAGCCTGGACCGGCAGGCCAAATCGGCCGGAGAAAGAAAGGCGTCCGCAATCTCCTACCGGCTCGGCGACACCTGGTCCCCGGCGCTTCCCGAACGGGAGGCCTTGGGCCAGGTCGTCGAAGAGCTGGCCTCGTGCATCCGCACCAAGCGGGAAGCCCGCACCGGCGGGGCATCCGGCCTGCGGGTCCTCTCCGTGTTGGAGGCCGTGACGCACAGCCTCAGCATGGACGGCCAGGCCGCCCCGGTGGCAGGGTATGAGCTGGCCGCCGCGGGCGCTCAGCTGGGGCGTGCGCTGTGAGCGAGCTTCAGGGGGCCCGCGTCCTGGTGACCGGCGGCGCAGGAACCATCGGTTCGACACTGGTGGATGCGCTCCTGGACGCCGGGGTGAACCGCATTGATGTGCTGGACAATCTTGTCCGCGGCCGGCTCGGCAATCTCGAGCAGGCACTGGAAAGCGGCCGGGTTGAACTCATCCACGGAGACATCGGCAACCGCGACCTGGTTCACGATCTCACCACGGGCAAGGACCTGGTTTTTCATCAGGCGGCCATCCGGATCACGCAGTGCGCCGAGGAACCGCGGCTGGCCCTTGAAGTCATGGTGGACGGGACCTTCAACATCCTCGAAGCGGCCGCGGAACACCGGGTGGACAAGCTCATCGCGGCTTCCAGCGCCTCGGTCTACGGCATGGCGGAGGAATTTCCCACCACTGAACGCCACCACCATGCCAATAACGACACCTTTTACGGCGCCGCGAAGTCGTTCAACGAAGGTATGGCCCGGAGCTTCCACGCCATGGCGGGGCTGGAGTACGTGATGCTGCGTTACTTCAACGTCTACGGGCCCAGGATGGATGTCCACGGCCTCTACACCGAAGTCCTGGTCCGGTGGATGGAACGGATCATGGACGGCAAACCGCCGCTGATATTCGGCAATGGCCTGCAGACCATGGACTTCGTGTTCACCGCGGATGTGGCCCGGGCCAACGTGTTGGCCGCCGCGAGCAGCGTCAGCCAGGGCATCTACAACGTGGCCAGCGGAACCGAGACCAGCCTGCTGGAAATGGCGCAGGCCCTGCTGCGCGTCATGGATTCGGACCTGACGGTGGAGCACGGCCCGGACCGGCCGGTGAACAGCGTGGTGCGCCGGCTTGCGGACACCACGGCTGCCCGGCAGGACCTGGGCTTCAAAGCAGAGGTGGAACTCGAAGAAGGACTTCGCGAACTCGTCAGCTGGTGGAAGCCGCTGCGGGAGGAAATTGCCGCGAGCAGGAAAGCTGGTGTCCGATGACCGCAGAAGCAGCCGTTGCCCGGATCAACGTCATGAAGCCCTGGCTCGGTGACGAGGAAGCGCAGGCACTGGCGGAAGTGGTGGCCTCCGGCTGGGTGGCCCAGGGGCCCCGGGTCAAGGAATTTGAGGGGGCCTTCGCGGCCTCGCAGGAGGTCCATCACGCCGTCGCGACCTCCAGCTGCACCACGGCCCTGCACCTCGCACTGGTGGTTGCCGGGATCGGGCCGGGGGATGACGTGGTGGTGCCGTCGCTGTCCTTCATTGCCACTGCCAACGCTGTGACGTATGTGGGGGCCAATCCGGTCTTCTGCGACGTTGACCCCGCCACCGGCAACGTGACTGCCGAGACCATCCACGCCGCCCTGACGCTGGACACGCGGGCCGTCATCGTCGTGGACCAGGGCGGGGTGCCGGTGGACCTGGACCCCATCCGCGAGCTCTGCGACCGGCACGAAATCACCGTGATCGAGGACGCCGCCTGTGCCGTGGGCTCCCAATATAAAGGGCGGCCTGTGGGCACGGGCGCGGACGTGACCGTGTGGTCGTTCCATCCGCGCAAGATCCTCACCACCGGGGAAGGCGGGATGCTCACCACGCAGCGGGCAGACTGGGCCGCGCGTGCCCGGACGCTGCGCGAGCATTCAATGAGCGTCTCCGCGACTGACCGGCACGGTTCCTTGCTTGCGCCGCCGGAGGTCTATCTCGAGATCGGCTTCAACTACCGGATGACCGACCTGCAGGCCGCCGTCGGGATGGTGCAACTGCGGCGGCTGGCCCAGATCGTGGAGCGGCGCCGGGAGATAGCCGCGGCGTACGTGGCCGGGCTGGCAGGAGTTCGGGGCCTGCGCTTCGTGTCTGATCCCCCCTACGGAACCACCAACTTCCAGTCCTGCTGGGTTGAGGTGCTGCCCGCTTTTGGAACCAGCCGTGATGGCCTGCTGTCCCGCCTTGCGGATGCCGGGATTTCTGCCAGGCGCGGCATCATGGCCGCCCACCGTCAACCCGCATACCGCGGCCGCGACTACGGCAACGCGGGGCTGCGGCAGACCGAGCGCATGACGGACCGGACACTGATCCTCCCCGTATTCCACGAGTTGGACACGGTGAGCATGAACCGGATCATCAACACGATCAAGGCTGCCGCACAAGGAGCGGGCACGTGAGTGAGCTGATTCTGATTGCCGCCAGCGGCCTGGCCCGCGAAGTGTTGGCCATGGTCCGCGGCAGCGGCCAATACGACGTCGTGGGCCTGCTTGATGATGACAAGGAGATGGCGGGGGTCACCGTTGACGGGGCGCCCGTGCTGGGAACCATCGACGACGCGTACAAGTACACGCACGCGTTCATCCTGGTCTGCCTGGGCTCCGGCAAGGCGCGGGAAATGGTGGTGGACCGGCTCAGCATCATGGGCCTGCACGAGGCCCGGTACGCCACGGCGATCGACCCGTCCGTGCAGTACCCGGAGGGGTGCCGGATCGGCCGGGGCAGCATCCTGCTGCGCAATGTCACGCTGACAGCCTCGGTCACCCTGGGCGCGCACGTGGTGGCGATGCCGTCCGTGACCTTCACGCACGACGACGACGTCGCGGACTTCGCGACCTTCGCCGCCGGTGTGTCTTTGGGCGGCGGCGTCCGGGTTGGCCGGGCCGCTTACCTGGGGATGAATTCGAGCATCCGCGAACGGACCTCGGTGGGTGCCTACGCCACCGTGGGGATGGGCGCTGCCGTGCTCAGCAACGTGCCCGACGGCGAGACCTGGGTGGGCGTCCCGGGTCACCCCATCGACCGGGAAGCCTTCTGCATCGGGGGCAGGCAGTGAGCGCGGGGATGCCGGTCCGGACGGACGCCGCAGTCCCCTTGGTGGATTTGGTGGCCCAGCAGGCTGACGTGAACGCGGAGGTCATGGCAGGGCTCGCGGAGATTTTCCGCCAGGCGGCCTTCGTCGGCGGCCCGGCCGTGGCGGAATTCGAGACGGCGTACGCCGGGTTCCTGGGAGCCCGCCACTGTGTGGGCGTGGCCAACGGGACCGACGCGCTGGAACTGGCGCTGCGCGCGGCCGGTGTTGAGGCCGGCGATGAGGTCATCCTGCCCGCAAATACCTTCATCGCCACGGCGGAGGCGGCCAGCAGGATCGGCGCCGTTCCCGTGCCCGTTGACGTCGATCCTGACTACCTGCTGATTGACCCGGAGGCCGTTGCCGCCGCTGTCACGGCGCGGACGCGGGCCGTTGTTCCGGTGCACCTTTTCGGCCAGACAGCTTTCGTGGAGCGGCTCATTCCCATTGCCTCGGCCTGCGGCGCCGTGATCGTCGAGGACGCCGCGCAGTCGCAGGGGGCCACCAGGTTTGGCCGTTCCGCGGGAACCTTGGGGCTGGCGGCCGGAACGAGCTTTTACCCCGGGAAGAACCTGGGGGCTGCCGGCGACGCGGGTGCAGTGGTAACGGACGACGACGGCGTGGCAGCCCGCGTGCGGACGCTCAGTTCCCACGGGAGCCTGCGGAAGTACGAGCATGACGTGGTGGGGTTCAACTCCCGCCTGGACGCCGTCCAGGCGGTGGTGCTTCGCGCGAAGTTGGCACGGTTGCAGGAGTGGAACCGTCAGCGGCGGGCAGCTGCTGAACGCTACAGGCTTCTGCTCGCGGACATGCCGTCCGTTGAGCTTCCAAGGGAAGCTCCCGGCAATGTGGATGCCTGGCATCTGTACGTTGTTCGGGTTCCCGACCGGGACGCAGTGCTCGCCGCCCTGCACGCCGCGGGTATCCAGGCCGGGGTCCACTATCCGGTGCCGGTGCACCGCAGTGGCGCCTACGCCGGCGCGGGAATGCGCGCAGGCTCGTTCCCCGTGGCCGAAGCTGCCGCGGGCCGCATCCTTTCCCTGCCGCTGTTTCCGCACATCACGGAGGCACAGCAGGAACGGGTTGTTGCGGCGCTGACCCTCGCAGTAGCTGGCGATTAGCAAATGACCCGCGAATACAACACGACGGCAGACCGAGAACTCCCCCAAGAGGTCTCAGCGTCCCCCACCTCCACAGCCGCCCTGGGCTCGGCAGTGAAGAAAGGTGCCGTGTGGACGGCGGGCAGCACCGTGCTGCTCCGGCTGGGTAACATCGCCCTCATGGCTGTCGTAGCCAGAATCGTCTCACCCAACGAGTTGGGAATTTTCACCCTTGCCGTGACCGTCCATACGGTAATCGTCAGCCTCGCCGAACTGGGGACAGCGTCCGCGATTGCACGGTCAGACCTGGATCTCAAGCGGATTGCGCCTACCGTGGCCGCCGTCTCGATCGTCAGCAGTGTGCTGATGGCAGTTCCGTTATTCATCTTCGCTAACGACATCGCGACCCTCTTGGGCAGCGCTGAGGCGGGCCCCTCGATGAAGATCATGGCACTGGGTGTTGCCCTGATTGGCCCATTGGCTGTGCCGGGGGCACTCTTGCTCCGGGACTTTCGGCAGAATGTGATCTTTTGGGCTTCGGCGGTCGCCTTCGTGCCCGGAAGCGCTACCTTGGTGTTGCTCGCCCTGCAGGGCAGCGGGCCGGAGTCCTTCGCATGGTCCCGGATAGTGGGTCAGGTCGTGATGGGGGCAGTGATCCTGTCGGCAACGGGGCGCCCTGCATTGCCCCGGCTTGACCTGAAAATACTCAAGCCGCTGATCGTTTTTGGACTGCCCCTGGCCGGAGCAAACCTCCTCAGCCAAGTGCTGCTTAACGCCGACTACCTCTTCATCGGCAGGATGCTGGGCGCGACTGAGCTCGGCGTCTATTTCCTTGCGTTCAGCGTCGCTATGTGGCCCACGGCTGTCATCGGCTCAATGTTGAACGGGCTGGTCCTTCCAGCCATCTCCACCGTTCGTCGCGACGGCGGCGATGTGGCTGAGGCCGTCAAGGTTGGTCTGCGGACCGTTGCGCTTGTTGCGTTTCCATTGGCGGCATTCCTGTGCGCCTTCTCGTTGCCTATTGTGGAAACCGTATACGGTGCGTCGTGGCGGGCAGCGGCTCCTGCATTGTCCATCCTCGCCGTGTATGGCGCAGCATCTGTAATAGGCCTATTTCTTGCGAACGTCATCATCGCGGCTGGGCGCACTGCGGTCCTCCTAACGGTCCAGATCTGTGCCCTTACAGTCCTCCTGCCCGGACTACCAGCAGGGATCAACTTGGGCGGGATCGAGGGTGCTGCTGTCGCCCACCTACTGGTTATAGTCACGGTCACCTCACCGGTTTACATCATCGCCTTACGACGGTTGACGGGTGTGACGGTCTCAGCCCTCCTAGCTACTCTGGCCCCTCCGGCCCTGGCGTCGACGTTGACTGGGCTGATCGCCTGGGCGGCCACTTTAGGTCTATCGGAGCCCTTCCAAAAGATCGCGGTTGGCGGTGTCATTGGCCTTTGCTTGTACATGTTCCTCAACCGCCGCAGCATTGGTGCGCTGCTTCCCGCCCGGCTTCTTCCCCGCGGCTACAAGGGGCAAGAAAAGCCAGAGTCACGAACGGGCAATGGCAAAAGGAGTTCAACATGAGCGCCATCCTCCCACTTCCCACGACTAATCCGCTGACAGAGAAAGTCCAAGGCCGTGTTTAGGCGGATCCGGCAAGGCAAAGGCGATCGCACCCCGGAAGTCCTGGTGGTGGTCCCGTGCTACAACTATGGTCGCTACCTGGAGGCCTGCGTGGACAGTCTCGTATCGCAGGAAGGCGTGTCCGTTCGCGTCCACATCCTCGATGATGCCTCGACAGATGGCAGTGAGTTGGTGGCGCAAGCGATCGCTGAACGTGAACCGCGCGTCCAGGTCACTCTGCATGCCACCAACCGCGGCCATATCGCCACATACAACGAAGGCCTGCGAGCGGTCGATTCAGACTATGTGGTACTGCTCTCGGCTGATGATTTGCTGGCACCGGGTGCGCTGGCCCGCGCAACATCCCTGATGGACGCATTCCCTTACGTTGGCCTGGTTTACGGCCATCCTCAGGCGTTCGAGAGGGAACCCGCACCCGAGCAAGGCCGGCTTAGGAACTGGTCGGTGTGGCCAGGAGAAAGCTGGATCGCTGCCCAATGCCGGCGGGGGCTGAATATTATCAGTAGTCCTGAAGCCGTAGTCCGTACCTCTGTCCAGCACCAGGTGGGCTACTACGATCCTGGGCTCCCTCATTCCGGAGACTTGGAAATGTGGCTTCGCATCGCGGATGTGGCAGGAGTGGGAAGGGTGAACGGGGTGGATCAGGCTTACCACCGCGTCCACTCCAGCAGCATGATGGCGGTCAGCTACGGCACGGTGCTGGCCGATATAGAAGAGCGCGTCAAGGCCTACGACTCTTTCTTTGCTGGAAGTGCGCTCGATGAAGCGCGGATAAATCAATTGAGGGCTGTCGCCAACCGTCGGATGGCGGAGGAAGCACTTGAGTGGTCGGCGGCATCGTGCCGGATCGATGCAGTTTCAACTGCCGAAATCGATAGAGCCGTCTCCTTTGCCCTCAGGCTCCATCCGGCGGTTGCCTGGTCGCCTGCCTACATGGACTACCAAAGCAGTGCTGGGTTCGCCGTCGGCCCTAATTTGAGCACCACTTGGGCGGCTCGGCGGGGGTCCATCCAACGTAGTTTAGGACCTCGCCTCCGGTGGCATCTGTGGAGGAGATATGGAATCTGAAATGCACGACTTCGCCGTGATCACTCCCAGCTATGCTCCGGATAGCGAACTCTGCCGTGACCTGAATCGCTCTGTCCTCCGGTGGACTCCGCCCGACGTCCGACACCACATCATCGTGCCCCGGCAGGACCTTCCGGTATTTCGCATGCTCGCCAATGACCGGACGATCATCCACGACGACAGGGAGTTCCTTCCCCCCACCATCCGCAGACTGCCGCACGTGAATATGTGGGTTAATACGCGGCAGCCTTGGCTTCCCGTGCGAGGCTGGATCACGCAGCAGCTGGTCAAGCTCGCCGCCGCAGCGAATTTGGAGGCGGACGCTGTACTGCTCATGGATTCGGACATGGTTCTGGTGGCTCCCACTGACTTGTCTTCATTCCAGCAAGACGGAAAGCTTGCGATGTATCGAAAACCCGGCGCCGTTCATTCTGGCCTTCCCCGTCACCGGCAATGGCTAGAGACTTCTCACGCTCTGCTGGGTTTGGAACAGCCGGGGCCTGAAGACCTCACTGACTACATCTGCTGGCCGTGCGTATGGGACCCGGGAATAGTAAGGTCCCTGCTCCGTCGGGTGGAGAGCACCCAACAGGTCCCCTGGCAGACCGCATTGACTTCGCAACTCCACTTCTCCGAAATGATGCTTTACGGCGCCTATGTTGACGGCGTCCTTGGCGGGCCGCAGGCAACGGCATCATCGATGAACAGTGTTGCCTACTCGGCAGAAATGCCGCTAGGACTCAAAGAGATCAGCGAACTGCTTATGAGGGCCCATGGAGTTCAGTCCGTGATGATTTCAGCAAAATCCGGGATTCCCTACCATGTCCGGGCCACGGCCTTGCAGGAATTCGCTGACACTTTGTCCGGCGCAGGACCCAAGGACAAAGTCGGAGGTGCCCCATGACGATGATCGGGAACCGCGCCGGCGCCCTTTGGCGGACAATAATCACTCGTGGCCCGTCGGGCGTCACCACGGCAGTCGCCCGGCGATTGGTGGGAAAAATCAACGGGTACGTGGACCTCGCTGCCGCTGAATTGCCGGTACGTCCCGAGGATTTGGCGGATTCGAGTACCTTGTCCCAACTGACGCCGAGTTCAACATCAAGTAGGAAATTACAGATCGGGTGGGTTTGTGCGCCACCATCAGCCGGTTCTGGCGGGCACACCACCTTGTTTCGGATGGTGGAAGAGGCCGAACAACGAGGTCACAACTGTACGTTGTTTCTCTACGACAAGAACTCCGACGATGTGAGCCGGCACGAAGCCGTCATTCGACAACATTGGAAGAACCTAAAGGCAACTATCTGCAGTGCTACCAGCGGCATGGCCGGAATGGACGCCATCGTGTCCAGTTCATGGGGCGCCGCTCATGTGGTGGCCTCCCGCGCGCCTGCCACTGCCAACAGGTTCTACTTTATCCAGGACTTCGAGCCATATTTCTACCCACGAGGGGCACTTTACGCCTTCGCGGAGGACACCTATCGGTTCGGCTTCACCAACATTGCCCTAGGCAACATGATTGCTGCCAGGCTTCGGGCGGAGATCAAAATTGACCCCGATGTCGTCGTGCCTTTTGGTTGTGACGATGTCCAATACACCCTGCTGCCCCGGAATTCGGAGGATGCGCCCCGTTCAGGAGTGGTTTTCTACGCCAAACGCATGGTTGACCGCCGGGGATACTTGCTCGCCCGGCTCGCGCTCGAAAAGTTCCACAAACAACACCCGGAGCACGAGATTCACGTAGTGGGCGACAGGGTCTCCAACTGGTCGATTCCGATCACCAACCACGGCTCCGTAACGTCAACCGACCTCAACGTCCTCTACAACAGGACGATCGCCAGTTTGGTGCTGTCATTCACCAACATCAGCCTTATCCCAGAGGAGGTGATGGCAGCGGGAAACGTCCCGGTCGTGAATGATCACGAGTTTTCCCGTGCCGTGCTTTCGTCCCCACACGTGATTTGGGCGAAACCAACCCCTGATGCGATTGCCCGGGCCTTGTCGGCTGCCGTTACAGCACCGGATATCGAAGGACGCGCCAGCCTGCTGGGTGCGCGGGGCGCCCGTGGATGGACTGCCACGGCCGCGCTGGTAACCGACACTATCGAGTCCGTCTGCGCCAATCGGGCCGCCAGCCCGCCGGAAGACCGCGTTTTGGAGGCACAACAATGAGCACGGACGCCACGTGCCAGTCAGTTCGCGGACGCCATTCCGGCTCACCCGACGCCAGCCAGGTCAGCACAGGGGTTCCCTTCATTATCCGGGCCATGGCTGTTTGCATCTTCGTCTTTCCATCCTCGATGGTGTTCAAACCCATTGGTGCGGCCGGAACTGTTCCGATGATCCTGGCCGTCATTGTCTGCGGACTATGGGTGTGCAGCGGCATTTTTGGTCTGCATAATCCCCTTGAAGCGAGGCACCCGGGCCGACTGGCAGTGGGCATTCTCTTCCTGGCCACGAGCGCTTCCTACGTTGCCCTCTACGCCGGCATCACGGGTGGGAGCACGGAAATCGCCCGCGCTTCCGGGGACCGTTGGATGATTTTGCTTCTGGCAAGCTCAGGCATCATCATTGCGCTCGGTGAGGTTGTTCGCACTCTGGATGATGCAATGGTCCTTGTCCGGGCATTGTTGGCGGGGGCTAGTTTCTGCTGCCTGGTTGCGGTGGTTCAGTTCTTCTTCAGGATTAATCCCATGGAGTGGTTCCAAGTCGCCATGCCCGGATTTGATTACAACGGAGGTGACACACCATTTCAATCCCGTGGCGCTCTGTTGCGAGTTGCGGGGAGCACGTTCCACTCCATCGAACTCGCCGTCGTTTCAGCGATGCTTCTGCCTCTGTCAATCTGGCGGGTTATCTACGATCGACGCGGGAGCATCCTTCTCCGGCTACTCAGCCCGTCCCTCTTGGTCTTCGCGATAGCGTCGACGGTTTCCCGTTCAGGGATACTCGGGCTCTTGACCGGTCTAGTCATCTTCATCCCCCTACTTCCCCGGACGCCCCGGCTGTGGGCGCTGATGGCAGCTCCTCTTGCACTGGCAGCTCTCTTTCTCGGCGTGCCAGGCTTGGTAAGCACGCTAACGGGCACAGTGGCGTCGTCGGATTCCGACCCGTCCATCACCACAAGGACCAACAACTTCCCACGGGTGGAAGCGATGGTTTCAGACCGTCCTTGGCTGGGGCTTGGACCCGGAAATTACATCGCTGATTCAGCAATCCATATCCTCGACAACCAATACCTCAATGCAGCCGTGACCCAGGGATTAGTGGGCTTGGCAGCCATAATGGTCTACCTCATCCTGCCTGGCGTGAGCACCTTAACTGCTGCACACGCAACCCGTGATCCACAGCTTAGGTCGCTTGCCGGGGCCATAGGGGCCGGAGCCATGGTGGCGGGTGTCTGTTCACTGACCTTCGATTCAATGTCGTTCCCTGTCTTCGCCCTCACTTACCCCGTCTTCGTGGGACTCGGAGGTGCTGTATGGCTGATGATCAGGAATGGGATGGATGCATCCCAAAAGCACGCAAAGTTTCTTTCCAAACCCGGTCCGCGCCTAGGAGCTGGCCGACCACCCGAAGGAGGAGGCCCGTGGACCCGATAGCAGTTCTCCGGACCGTATGGCTGCACAGGATTGTTGCGCTCCCGATCATCGTGCTGACAGTCCTGGCAGCCGTCTACGTCTATCAGTTTGCGCCCCGTTCCTACGAGTCTTCGTCGACGTACGCCATGATCAATCCGGACATACCATCCGAGCATGATGTTCTTAAGAACCCCCAACTGGGGAACCTCAATCCCAAGAACCCTTATCTCCGTTCATCAGATCCCTCCCTAATCGTTCAGGTGCTCCTGACAAAGTTGAATGACAGCTCGACTGCCGGCTTATTGACCTCCCAAGGCTTGAGCGACGAATACACGGTCAGCCGGGGCGTCGGCGGTATCAATGGCTTCCTGGTGGACATCACTGGGGAGGGCGAAACACCCGCTAAATCCATCGCCACAACTCAGGCGCTGGGGCAGATCTTGCAGGACTACCTTTACGACGCTCAAAAGGTCAATGGCGCCGATGATGCTTATCTCTTCTCGTCCCTCGTTGTGGCAACTCCGGTTAAGGCCACGGAGCAGTTTTCGAGCCGGCTCCGGGCACTGATCGTAGTCTTCCTGGCAGGTGTCGTCATGATGTTCGGTGCCGTATCAATTGCCCGTTCAATGGCCGTAAACAAGGACCGACGGAAGCTCTTGACGGATGAACCAGATCGACCCAGCAAACGACGGCGGGGACAAAAGGTGGCCACGTACAGGGAAGACGGGGCACGATCGCCGGACCTCACGTTGCCGGCGCTGAACTTGGATCGAGAACCCATATCGGACGAATCTAAAGACCTAGAGGTACCTCAAAACCACCGCATGGCCAAGGTTGAACTATGACAGAGAAAGCAAGGGATCCTCTCCGTATTGGGTATGTCGTCCCTGAATTCCCAGGGCAGACGCACGGGTTTTTTTGGCGTGAAGTTGCTGTCCTCAATCAACTGCGCATCCAGCCGGACGTCGTGTCGACCCGGCGCCCTCGTCAGGATGCCATAAACCAGGAATGGGGCGGGGAGGCCGAACCGTTAACCACCTACCTCGTGCCTTCGTCACTGCCGGATTTTGTAGCCATGGCGCGGGAGCTGCGGTCGCCAGGCAGCCTCCGCATGGCAGAAATCATCCGGGCTGCTTTAGAGATGTCAGGGAAGAATCCCGGCCAGGTTCTGCACCCCCGGTTCATCCGCAATATGGCCCGACAGATGGCGTGGCTGGCCCTCGGCGCCCGGCTTTCGGGTGTTGCGCGGGAGCGCGGTTGGCATCATGTCCACGTCCATTCCTGCGGCAACGCCGCAAGCATTGCTTTGTACGCGCATCTTTTGTCCGGACTCCCCTATAGCCTGACGCTGCATGGACCCCTTAGTGATTACGGCCCTAACCAGTCAACCAAATGGGCCAACGCCGCTTTCTCGATAGTTATCACCGACGAGTTGAACCGCGAGGTTAAGCGGTTCTTCGGACCGGATATCCCTGTGCGCGTTGCAGTTGCCCCAATGGGAGTTGACGCCAGCCAATTCTGCAGGACAACCACCTATAGAGCATGGACAGGTGTGGGAGCCTTTCGTGTCTTCTCGTGCGGGCGTCTCAATCCCAGCAAGGGACATGACGTACTTCTCACAGCGATCGCTACGATGCTCCAAGGTGGGATCGACATCGAACTTACAATCGCCGGGGAGGATGAGCTCGGCGGGGGTGGATACCATCGCAAACTTCAGCGACTGATTGACGACAACGGGCTCGAACACCATGTGCGCCTCCTCGGCGCCGTGCCGTCCGGACGAATACGGCAAGAACTAGAGCGTTGCCATGCCTTCGCCCTCGCGAGCCATTCCGAGCCGCTCGGAGTTGCCATCATGGAGGCGATGAGCATGGCAGTTCCAGTAGTGGCAACTGCTGCCGGCGGCGTTCCGGAGCTTGTACCTGACGGTACGGGGGTGCTTGTTCGCCCCGGCGATCCGACGGCACTCGCAAGTGCTCTCCTAAAGCTGGCCTTGGACCCTGATAAGTGCTCGGCCCTCGGTGTCGCCGGGCGTGAGCGGGCACGCACGACTTTCGGGCACCACCGGAGCGCAGAGGTGCTGGCGCAGTTGGTCCGCTCAGAATTGACTTCCAGCGCATAAGAGTCCGCCGACTGGGTCCAGGCGGGCCATCCCTCGCGTTTCGATCCTGTTTTACAAATACGAAGACTTGTCGAGTCCGAAATATCAGCAGGGAGACAATATGCACGCACACGCCCCGCGAATGACCGCCACCAAACGGCAGCCATCCGGGAACATAGTAAAGTCGGCCATCTTCGCCCTGGTGCTGTCGACGACGCTTAGCGCCTGCCATGCCCTCGATGTGGGTTCCGTGGACGGCTCCAACAATTCCGTAGCCGCGCTACCAAGGATTCCTTGGGAAGGGGGACCGGCCTACTTCAACCGGTTTCCCAAAGCGGCTGCGACCGGCTGGAACAACCCTTCGTTTTTTCCGATCGCCGTCTTTATGGGCAAACCCGAGCATGCTCCGCAGTTGAAGGCGATGGGCATTAACACCTACATGGGCGCTGAACATGACGGCTCGGCACTGTCGACAATCACCCGAAACGGAATTTTCGTCCTCGCCCAAAGCGAATGGTCCCCAGCTGAGGTTGGAGATGACGGCCGCGCAGTGGGGTGGTTCGTCTCCGACGAATGCGACATCGGTCTCGGCTGCTCTGGTTCAGACGCCGCCGCCAACCTGGCCGACCAGAAGGCAAAGGTGGCCAAAATCCGGGCCCTTAATGACGGGCGTTTCACCATGGCCAACTACTCCAACGGTGTCTTGGACACCTATTGGGCGCAGGGGTCCATGGCAGGGCTGATTGAAGCAGTCGACGTTGCCAGCGTCGACAAATACGCGTACACCAGCCCGTTTGTGGACGACCAGATAGTTCATTCGTCGCATTGGCCGCAGGGTGCAAAGCCCGCAACCTCCGCAGCGTACGGATGGTTAGTGGAACGCATGCGGGCCTACCAGGCTCCCGCTGGAAACCATCCGAATTGGGTTTTCGTCGAGTCGGCGATGCCGCTCCTGCTGGATGAAGGCTCATTGACTATCTCCGTGGAACAGTTGGAGGGGGCCGCTTGGTCTGCCATCATTCACGAGGCGAGGGGCTTGGCTTACTTCCAGCACAACAACGGCACGTCCTGCGGTTTCTACTCCCTGGTGGAATGCGACGCCGAACGGCTCAGCAAGATTCGGGCCATCAACAAAAGCATCACGGATCTCGCGCCAGTCATTAACACCCAGTCTTTTCGGCACAGCTTTAACACCACCACGGATACCATGCTCAAGACTTATGAGGGCTCAGCGTACATCTTCGCTGGCATCGGTTTAGGGCAGGTCCCCGGCGTCAAGTCCTTCAAGCTTCCGGTGGGGATCACCGGTGCAAATGTGGAAGTAGTTGGTGAAGCCCGGACCCTTCCTGTTGTTAACGGCGCCTTTACCGACACCTTCTCCAGTGAGTTCTCTCATCACACTTACAAGGTGGCCATGTAGGTGCCGGCTAGCTAGTTGTATTGTCCACGGACGTTAGGAACGCTCGGCGTGAATAGGTGACAAAGAAGACCTCCGAGTGGAGTGGGGCTTGTCTAGAGTCCGATCCACAAGGAGGTCTTCAATGTCCCATGAACGCGCTCCTCACGCCCAAGGGCAGGCTCCGGCTGGCCCAGCGCGTGGTCGATGACGGGTGGCGGCTTCGCCGCGCGGTTGAACGATTCCAGGTGTCGGTCGCGACCGCCTCACGCTGGGCCGCCCGTTATCGGGCCCCTGGTGAAGACGGGATGCAGGACCGTTCCAGGCGCCCACTTAGTCCCCCGCAACGGGCCTCCCGGCGGCGGGAACGACGGATCATCGCGATCCGGATCGCCAGTGGGGACCCGCCAGAATCGGTTACCTCCTAGGTATCCAGCCCTCCACGGTGCACCGGGTCCTGTCCAGAATCGGTCCGGACTGGCCCGGCTCACGTGGCTCGACCGTGCCACGCAGGGTAATCCGCTGCTACGAACACCGAAACCCCCACGACCCGGTCCATGTGGACATCAAGAAACTCGGGCGGATCCCCGACGGCGACGGACATCGGAGCATCGGCAGGGCCGCCGGAACCAAAACACGACCGCCACGGAAGCTAACCGGAGACCGGGCTACGCCTTCCTGCACAAGGCAGTCGATGACCAGTCCCGCCTCGCCTACACCGAAATCCTCTCCGATAAGAAGAAGGAAACCGCCGCCGGTTTCTGGGAACACGCCAACGCCTACTTCGAATCCTGCGGCGGTGCTGCCGAACCTGGCGAGGCGCAAGCTTTTACCTCGCACCCGCGCTCACAAGTCCCCTAGATCGATTAATTGACCCGCTGCGGCCGTCTTCAGCACAAAAGCGTGCCGCCGAAGGCACAGATCACCGTCGAACCTCTCAGCAGCCCGCGACTTTATGCTTCGTCCGGACAAATCCCAGGTGTTGTCCCGGGTAAAGGAGATCATCGCCGCCGCAAGTTCCTCCTGATTGCTCTGACGGCGGAACCTGGCCGCCGTCATGCTCTCCCAATCCACTCGCAATGGATTGCCCAGCGGGTTCGAGACGAGCAGACCCCAATCGGGGCGTCCGGCTAACTGTTCGCGGGCGCCCCCCACGTCGCTCATAATCACCGGGACGCCAGCTGTTAGCGACTCCATCGAGGAGAGCGCCCACCCTTCGAAAAAGGAATCCAGGACAAATCCGTCGGCTGCCGAGAGCAGAACGCCAGGATGTGGGGTGTGATCGCGCAGATGCAGTCTGGCGCCATGCCGCATTTTGCCCTTGAGTCTCGCCACCTGACCGGCATAGGCGATGTCGTCCGGTCGTCCGGAAATGAGGAGGTGCGCCCCCGGTACCGCCTCGGCAACCTCGGAGAACGCGCTTGCCAGACCATAGGTATTCTTTTGCACGCAATGCCTTGATAGCGAGACGAAAAGATACTCGTCGCCCAGTCCCAGCAGCCTACGCGCATCCTGCCTGGGTATCCTTTGCTGGTGTTGAGCGATGATGCCATTTGGAATGGTAACGATGGTCTCTGGGTCGCATTTATCGTCGATTGACAGGTACTGCTGGCGGACCATCTCGCTCACGCTGACTAGACCAGTCAGCTTCTCCCGCCGTCCGGCAACCTCAGAGGCGGCAACGTTGAATTGGTTGTGCATTCCATGGAGCGTTTCGATGGTCGGAACTGAACATGCCACCGCCGCCTCAAGAACCCACTCGGGTGCGCCGTGAACGCTCAGTACGTCGGGGGCCCAGTTGCGGATCCAGGTTTCGCAGTTTTCCTTCTCGAGATCGACGACTTCGACTCCCTCGTCTCGAAGAAGTCGCCCGAGCCGTCCCGGCGGGCTTAATCTATCAGTTGGCGTGTGCAGGACAGCGACGCGAAATCCAAACTTAGGTAAGCCGCGGGCCAAAAATCCTACGACCTCGTCCATCCCGCCAGCATCAAGAGATTCGGTTGCGAGCAGGCAACGAATGTCAGTGGCTTTATCATCAAGCCGATGCGGCCCGATGGCGATGGGGCCGGCCTCGTCGTACTGTGGTTTAGGCCAACTAAGCGGATCTATGTTCGGCCCCTGTAAAAGTGGCCGGGACCAGTCCTCTATGGAATCAAGGTCGATGGTGATTGATCCACCCATGACCTCGCGCACCCGCCGTTTCACCCAACTAGGCAAGTGGTCGGAGTTCCGCTGGGCGAGCAGGAATATCCGTGCCATCAGCACGTGCCAGGCCGTATGCCAGAACCTAGTCCTCATAAGAATCCTCCGACTCCGCGAACGTCAGTGGGTACACTGGTCAATCGCATCTGCCTGCCAGCGTTAGCCGTGCAATGGCAAAGTCTGATTCCCAAGAGTCCCTTCGGCAAAACCCGACGGGCAACGGCCGCTCGCTAATGATCTCGTCCAACACCCATAGTCGCTCATAGTTCTTGAGTCGCTCCGCCTGCTGTTCCAGGGGCACCTGTTGGTCGACGAATTTGCCCTCGAGTTGGGCTGTCCGTTCGACCAGCGGTTCTGGCAGATGGTGGTCGTTCAAGTGATACTTGACTGTTAGCGCCAAAAATCCTGGATCTACCAAGGCGTCGCCAGGCCGGCTCTGGTCAATAATGACCGAAGTCAACACTTGCGGTGCCCACACGTGTCCGTTTGGGGCGCGTGCACTGACCTGGCCAGGCAAGGCAAGGACCATAAGACAAGCTACGGTCAGGAGCACGGGGATCCTTAGTTTCGGAAGATCAAGCATCCTGCTGATCAAGAGGGCCGCCGGTAAAATCATCGCTGGAAGCGTCCAGAACACGTACCTGGCTGAATAAACGGGTGTGACGGTGACAGATGCGATCCACAACAAAAATGGCGGACCCGCCCACCACGAGATAAACAGCGCAACCTCCGCGGGGCCCGTGCTCCGACCCCTCTGGAGCCACCTGTATGCCGCAAGTCCAACGCATGCGGCTAAAGCGATTGGTACGTACCAAATTGCCTTGCTCTGACCTACAAGCTCGCGCAATGCTTCGAGTGGTGTGACCACGCTAAGCCATGAAACCTGCTTGATCTGTCCTATAACCAGGACGGCGGCAACGAGGCTTGGTAACGCGCCACCAACGGCCAGGAGCGCCAACTCCCTTTTTCTGGTCACGAGGGCATACACTAACTGCACCCCGGCGGCCATAGCAGCAAATAAATGGGTGATGGGCAGCAACACCATCAATATGAGGTATATGGCTATAAGTCTCCGGGAACGGCGTTCTGCGAGGGTGATAAAAGCCCAAGTTGCAAATGTGGCTATTGCCAACGACCAGGAATATGGCCGGACTTCTTGGGAAAACCTCACCCACGAATAGGCGCTGACCAGAAGCAGGGCGGCGATCCACGCCGTCCGGGCACCGAACATTTGCCTGGCTAGACCGGCCGTGGCGGTTACTGCCAAAGCACCGCCGACGGCCGAAGGAAGCCTCAACCACCATAATGAGTCAGAAACCTCCATCCAGATATGCATCACAGCGTAGTAGGGGCCAAAATTCCTGTCTTGATTCCCCAAAAGCCGCACTAAGTCCGGCCATTCGAGCCTTGCAGCCCACCAGGTTGCTGCTTCGTCAAAGCCGATGCCAGGCGTCCCTACGCAGATTAACGCTGCGCCCAGGGAAAGTGTGAGCACAATGACGAGTTGCCACTTGTCCAATTTCGAGGAATTGGTTGGCAGCTTTGACATACGAGTGTCATTCGCGGTGGTTACCATTGTCATCGTCTCCCAAAGACACCAGGCTGCGATCGGAGTCCCGAGGAAGCTGGTTGGCGGCTCGTAAAATCCGTGCCCCACCCGGAGGAGACGAATGATATTCCGCGGCCGACAAGAGCGAATGCCGCATATATTGCCGCATCCCGGGCAGATCCTAGGCCCCGAATGGTCATCACCAGCTGTTTAACGGTTGTCGATGTTGCACCTCCGGACTGTTCCGCATTACCGCGATAAGTCCTCCCCAAGGTTGCTAACAAAGCCCTCGAATTTCGAGGTGTTCTCACTCTGACGGGGTGGCCGTCCACAATCTGTTTTTCATGGCCGATGAACAGACGGTCAATCAACAAGTCATCATTAATAATTTCCGGAAAACTGCCTAACCTTTCATGGCCTCTTTGGTTCACCGCATAAATGCCTGCGCCCCACATTGCAGACCGTGTTCCCAGCATCTTGTCCCGTGCCCGATAATAGGCCTCAACTGACTTCGTTGCGCCGGCTGTGTCGTATGTAAATGTGGGACGCGCACACAATGGCCCATAGGGCTCGGATAACCGTTCAAGAGTCTGACGGAGCGATACGGAGGGCAAGTCCACATCGGCGTCGAGGTAGACCCGAGGCCATTTCGATGCAATATCATCTCCAGCATTAAGGGCGGCCACCTTGGATGCAACCGGCAAACTTAGGACCTGGACTCCCGGAAAAGTCGCCGCAATGGCGGCTGTATCATCCGTGCAGCAATTACAGACAACTATGACTTCTACTCGTCCGCTCGACAGCGCTTCCGCCAGGGAACTCAACGTCCGTCCGATAACGGCGGCCTAGTTATGCGCCGGAATAATGACTGAACCTAGTGGAAAAGGTGAACTGGCCAGTTCCGTCGCCGTGACAACACTTCTGGATGCACGCGGCAGCTTGACCCACCCGGCTTTCCAGCAAGCTGCCTTCAGCGACTCTCGTTCCTTCGACCACCGAAGAAACGCCCCGAGAATTACTGCCAGCCTGAAGGCACGGGCGTAACCGAGTGAATGGAACTTTTGGATGTAGCGGATCCGGTTGATGGTCATCAACGCGTTGAGGGCGGCAGAGGAGCCCGAGCCTCCACCCCGATGGTGCATCCGCGACGATGGCTCGAACCACACATCCCAGCCGCCCTGCCGTACCCTGCGGAAGTAGTCGGTTTCCTCTGAGTAAAGGAAGTACTGCTCATCCCAGTCCCCCAGAGATTCAAGGACGTCGCGCCGGATTAACAACGCCGCTCCTGTGGCCCAGCCGACCCTGTGCGCGTGGCGGTAGCTGTCGGGATCGTAGTCGGTTTCCGCGAGCCACTCCGGCCGGCCCGTCAGACGACCGCCCATGGCCGCATCCCCCACGGCCCGAAGGACCGTAGGCTCCCGGCGGAGCGAAGGATAAGTGGCTCCGTTGGGACCAGACAACAACGGCACTACCACTCCGGCGGACGAAACAGCCATTCGCTCCCGCAGTGCCCTGATGGAGCCAGGCTCAGTACGCAGGTCCGGGTTTAGGATGAGGTAGGAATCAGCTGTTCCGGCTCGTTTGACGGCCTGATTGATTCCCCCCGCGTAGCCCAGGTTTCCGCCCGTAGAGAAGCCGAGAACGTCCGCTTCAGACAACAGACAATCCAAGGTCTCCGACGTGGGCGAGTTGTCAGCGACCACAACCTTGATGGACTGATCAGCGGTTTGAAGCCGTAGGTCCGCAATAAGACCCGGCAGATCCTCCCAACTGTTGTAGGTAACCACAATGACCGCCACGTCGGTGTGCTCGATGGGGTTGCAGAAGCGGCCATTCCTTCCCGAAACAAAGTCGAGGCTGGCTCCGGGCAACGATCTTTTTGCCGGCAGATTCTTTTGCCCCGTGGTTGTTGGCGGGTCCTGATCACTGTATCTACGCAGTGTCATGTAGGCCGGAGCACCCTCAACCAGGTATCTCCCGGCGAGCCGACGGGGTTCGAGGGCCAGCCGCCATACCCATTCCGCGCCAAGTTCGGTCACAACCTTTGGTGCGCGTGCACGGCTGCCCGCCAAGAAATCGACCACGGCACCGAATGCCAGCAGGACGTTGGCACCGGTGGCAATCCCATGCTTCCTAATCCACAGCTCCTGCGTGGGTTTTCCCAGGCAGACAAGAAGAACATCGACTCCGGCCGCGGCGATCTCAGCAGCAATAGCCCGCGATTGTGTCCCATCATTCAGGGCAGTGCGGTCCGGGGCCCACCAGCCGGAAACCAGGAGGGCCGGCCGGTCTTTGGCAAATCTTGCCCGAATGAGTTTGTGGGTTTCCCCTCTGCCGCCAAGGATGCCGAGGCGTAGGCCGCGCTGTTCCACCTCGTTCAGGATGGGCTCAATCAGGTCACTTCCAGCGAGCCGCGGCCACTGCCGGCCGGTCAATTGCTCGGCGCGTGTGACAAGAGGCGCCCCGTCGAGAAGGGTCAACCACTCCAAAGGTGATTGATCCTCTTCAAGGGCCCCCTGCCAGCGGCTTCCTCGGCCGAAATGCCGGATGTGGTCGAGATTCGCTGACGCAACCGCCAACGGTCGGCTAGCTGTGGTCCTGGCGCGGTCCATGATTGTGTCCAAGGCTTGCTTGCTATCCATGAGGCAGACGTGCGCACCACCCAAAGTGACCCACTCGGATGTCGGCTCTGGCCGGGCTGCGGAGGCGGGTCTCTTGAATCGGGTCCGAGTATCGGGCCGAGCGAAGCCAGGAGCATGAGAAAGGCCGCGGAGGGTGCCGGTGGACGTCATGACGCCGTGGAATTCAGAAGAGATGCGGCGGGCAAAGGCCAGGTATGGAACAAATTACGTGCAGACTTCATTTCGGCTCCATCAGTCGCGGCACAACCACGCAGCGGCAAGATCCGGGGTCTGCACTCCCCTGCCCTGCCAGCGGCACCGGTTTCCCGGCACCTGACTGTCGCGTTCAGTTAGGTGTTACCGGTGTCCTGCGGGTGGCGAGACTGTCGGGTCTTTCCTCATGCGGACCGGAACCACGGACCGCATGCCCACGGGGCATCCGTTGGGTCAACCGTAGGCATGACGCTGCGCATCCACTACCGGGACGGCAGGACTATGTGGGTATCCGCACCAGCTTTGTGGTGCCCGGCCGAAAAGCTAAGCCGCAGTCCGGAAGAAAAGCTCCGTGACAACAGCCAGCCGGTGGGGGTCTTCCACGCCGCAGAGCTCGCGGGCGGAGTGCATCGAAAGCAGGGGCACGCCGACGTCGACCGTCCGGATCCCCAGGCGCGTTGCGGTCAGCGGCCCGATGGTGGAGCCGCACGGCATCACGTTGTTGGAGACAAATTCCTGGTACGGCACGTTCGCCTCACCACAGAGCCGAGCCCACAAGGCCGCGCCCGGCGCATCGGTGGCGTAGCGCTGGTTGGCGTTGATCTTCAGCAGCGGGCCGCCGTTCAGGACGGGGTGGTTGGCCGGATCGTGCCGTTCGGGATAGTTGGGGTGAACGGCGTGGCCGGCGTCCGCGGAAACACAGAACGACGCCGACAACGCCTGCCGCCGCTGGCTCACCGTGGCGCCGAGGCTGTCGGAGACGCGTACGAGCACGTCCTCGAGGATGGGACCGCAGGCCCCGGAGCGTGAATTGGAGCCGATTTCCTCGTGGTCGAACGCCGCCAGGACGGCGACGGGCCCACCGGCAGAAGGAGAAGCAGCGCGCGCGATCAGCGCCGCCAGCCCCGCATGCGTGGCGGAAAGGTTGTCCAGCCGCCCGGACGCGAAGAACTCACTGTTGGCCCCGAAAACCGCCGCCGCCTGTGTGTCCGCGATGACGACGTCGTACCCGCCGATCTCCGCCGCGTTCACCGAAGCCCCCGCCACATGGGACGCCAGAACACCCAGCAGGTCAAAATCGGCAGGACTTCCCAGCCCCCAGACGGGGTTCATGTGCCGCTGCTTGTCCAGCGTCAGGCCGTCGTTCACCGCGCGGTCCAGGTGGATGGCCAGCTGCGGGAACCGGAGCAGCGGGCCGGTGGCCGTGAGGTGCTGGGTGCCATCGAGCATGACCAGCCGCCCCGCCAGCTGCAGCTCACGGTCCAGCCACGAGTTCAGGAGCGGGCCGCCGTACACTTCCACACCGGCCTGCAGCCAGCCGAACGAACCCGTGGTGGGCTTGGGCTTCAGCTTGAACGACGGCGAATCCGTATGCGCGCCCAGGATGTTGAAGCCGGTGGTGGGCCCCGCGCTCTCGGGCACCACCCACGCAATCAGGGCACCGTCGCGGACCAGGTAGAAGGCCCCCGCGCCGCCGCCCCACGGCTCCCGCTCGTCCAGTCCGGTGAACCCTGCCTCGTCCAGCCGGCGCGCGGCCTCGTGGACGGCGTGGAAGCTCGACGGCGACGCGCTGACGTACGCGGCGAGGTCCTGGATGTGGTCTGCGGCGGCGGAAGGTGAAGGCATGGTTTCGAGTCTAACGCCGCACCCACGGGCGGTCCCCGCGCCCCGCACACCTACAACGTGACGTTCAGGCCGGCCGTGTAGCCCGTGGCCGCTGAGCCGGTCATCGTTGCCAGCTGGTAGATGGCGCCGTCGTCCCGGAAGACGCTGTCATTCTGCAGGGTGGTCCGTTTTATGTTCGCCACGCTGGACTCGTAGCCCGGCGTGGCGTAGACGTCGTCGCAGGCGGCCTTGGTCAGGGCGATCTGGGAGACCGCCAGCACCTGCCCGGCCGCCGTCGCATTGCTCATGGACTCGAAAACTTCAAAGTGGATGTGCGGCCAGCGTCCCGAATAGGCGCCGGGGAAGATGGAGTTGAACGTGACCTGGCCGTTCGCGTCCGCCTCCTGGACGCCGCGGAGGTAGTTTTCGTTGGACAGGCCCGAATCGTAGAGCGAGTACCGTCCTTCCCGGTCGCAGTGCCAGGCGTAGACGGCGGCCCCGGCAAACGGTACGCAGCCGTTGGCGTTGTCCAGCAGGGTCAGCGTGAAGGTCAGCGGCACACCCTCTGCCTTCGCGCTGCCGGTCCCGAAACTCGAGGTGATGTCCTGCCGCACCACCCCCGACGCAGCCAGGACGTTGGGCCCGTTCGAGCCGTCACCCGGGAACGGACCCGCGGTCTCCGCCGGAATCTCCACGCCGCACTCGGCGATCGCCCGGGTGAGCGTCGGAGAAGCGGAGGGCGACGCCGTCGTGCCGGCTGCAGCGGAGGACGCGGCACCTCCTGTGGCGGCCGACGTCGGGGTGCCCGCCGCACTGCCCGATCCGCTGCTGCCCGATCCGCCCGGAGTGCATGCTGCCAGTGCCGCTGCCGCGCCGCCCGCGCCAAACAACATGCCCAGGGAACGGCGGCTCATGAGGGTGGAGAGATCGAACTCGAGGCCGCGATCGTGGTTGGGATGGGGAACGTGATTGCTCATGCCTCAATCCAACCCGGCGCGCCTGTCGGCTGCATAGGGTGTGGCTGTGCCGGAGCTGTGCGTCAGTAGTCCGGGTTGGACGGGACCACGAGGCCGGTTTCATACGCGTAGACCACGGCCTGGACCCGGTCGCGCAGGTGGAGTTTGGTGAGGATCCGGCGCACATGGGTTTTCACAGTGGCTTCGGACAGGAAATACCGGTGCGCGATCTCGGCATTGGAGAGGCCTTCCGCCATGGCTTCGAGCATCTCGGTTTCGCGGGGAGTCAGGTCTTCCAGTAGCGGATCGCGCTGGGTCGAGGCGGCCGGCCGCCCAGCGCCGCGGACATACGTTTCAAGGAGCCGCTGCGTGACCCGGGGCGCCACCACGGCGTCCCCGCTGGCCACCACCCGGACGGCCTGGATGAGTTCCGACGGCGCCACGTCCTTGAGCAGGAACGCGGAGGCCCCCGCCTGGAGGCCGGCGAACGCGTATTCGTCCACGTCAAAAGTGGTGAGGATGATGACCCGCGCCGCGGCGCCGGCTGCCGTGATGGCGCGGGTTGCTTCGATGCCGTCCAGCACCGGCATCCGCACGTCCATCAGCACCACGTCGGGCTTCAGTTCCCGCACCTGCCGCACCGCCTCTGCTCCGTCGGACGCTTCGCCCACAATCCTGAGGTCTTCCTCGCCCTCCAGGATCAGGCGGAAGCCCATCCTCAACAGCGGCTGGTCATCCACCAGCAGGACGGTGATCGGTGGTGTCGGAGTCATGCTCTGCCTTGCAGTTGGGGGACAGGGTCCCGATCGGGAAGGTCCTCGTCGGGCGAGCTGAGCACAGCCCGGACCCGCCAGCCCCGGGCGGTGGGGCCGGCCTCCACGGTGCCGCCGTAGATCCGGGCCCGTTCGGCCATCCCCAGCAGGCCCTGCCCCGAACCCAGCGCCTGGGCGGGTCCTGGTGCGCCGGGCTCGGCCGCGGCCGGGCCGGGAAGTTCCTTGCCGTCGTCGAGCACTTCAATGGTGACCAACGAGCCGGCGCGGAGAATGCTCACGTCCACCCGGCTGTGGCCGCGGCTGTAACGCAGGACGTTGGTGAGGGATTCCTGCACGATCCGGTAGACAGTCAACTGGAAGGACGGATCCCGGGGGAGGGACGGTCCGCTATGCGAATAGTGCAACGGCAGTCCGGCAGTGCGGAACCCTTCCAACAATTTGGCGAGTCCTTCACCGGAGTCAAGGGGCGCCCGCGGTGCGAGGGCTCCGTTGTGATCCCTCAGCACACCCAGGACGCGGCGCATGTCCGCCAACGCTGTCCGGCCGGTACGCGACACCTCGCCCAGCACCTCGGAGGCACGTTCCGGGCTCTTCCGGGCCACCACTGCCGCGCCGTCGGACAGACTGATCATCACGGTCAGGGAGTGGGCCACGACGTCGTGCATTTCCCGGGCGATGCGGTTGCGCTCATTGACTGAGGCCAGGCTGGCCGTACGCGATGCCCACGCAGCGACCTCCAGCTCATGTTCGCGGCGTTGCCGCACCGAGATGCCAATCCCGGTGGCAATGACGTTGGACAGGGCAATGGTGGCTCCGGTGGCAATGCTGGTCAGGAGGTGGAAATCCCCCGGATTGCCGGCGGTATGAACGAAGGAATTCTCCATGGGGCCCACGGCGGCCAAAAGATACAGGAGGGCAAGCGGGGCCGTGGCCGCGGTCATGGCCACCAGGGCGAACCGGCGGGTGTGCACCACCGCAACGGCGTAGAGGGAGAACCACAGCCCGGCGGAGACGTTCGAGCCCCACGGGTGCAGCAGGGTCACCGCCACTTCCGTCACCGCAACGAACGCTGCCAGGGCAACCGGGTAGGAGCGTCGCAGGAAGAGCGCGCACGCCACGGCAGCGAGGAGCACCGCGGCGAGCCACGAACCCTTCAGGATGGCATCCACCACGGTGGGGGCAACCAGCACCGTGTACGTGGCCACCACCACCGCGTCCATAACGCGAGGATGGAGGTACAGGTACCGCCGGATCCGGCCGCGCCGCCTGGCCGTGATTTCGGCGAAGGACGCCTGGGCCTGTCCGGCCCAGGCGTCCTTCACCGCTGCGGCTTCATTCATGCTCGGAGCCCAGGCTGTCAGACGTCGCGTTTCTTGAGGACGACGGCGGCGAGCACCACCGGGATCACCACCCAGGCGCCGAGGACCAGTGCTGCCTGCCAGGCTTCAAGGGTGTCCGGCAGGTGGTTCACGGCCGTCATCGGCTCCACGGTGTTACCGGGAAGGTATTTGCGGGCCTGCACGAAGAAATCGCCCGGGATCAGCTGGAAGGCAATGGGGGCCACGAAGAACAGGCCCACCAGGCTCATGATGCCGCCCGCAGAATTCCTCAGCAGGGACCCCAGCGCCATGCCAATCGCGGCGACGGCCGCCACGTAGACGCTGTTGACCAGCAGCATCTTCACCGACTGCGAGCTGGCCAGGTCCAGGTCCAGCTTGTAGTTGTCCAGGATCGGCACGGCCACAAGGCCCGCGATGAACACGGAGATGGCGGTCACCGCAAACGCTGTCACCATCACCACCAGCAGCTTGGCCACGAAGGCCGGAGTCCGCCGGGGCACGGCCGCGAATGTTGAACGTGCCATCCCGGTGGTGAATTCCGAGCTCATCAGCAGGACGCCGAGGGAGCCCAGGATGAGTTGTGCGAAGGCAATGCCGGACGTCGGCACACCGATGGCCAGGTTGCCGCCCTGGGCGGCAAAGGAAGCCGCCGCCTCGGGGTCCTTGAGGGCCTGCTCGGCGAAGGAGCCCGTGCCCCAGGCGGACAGCGCGCCGAAGCCCACCACCACCAACACGGTGCTGGCGAGCAGGATCAGGGTGGAAAGGAGTGTCCGGAACTTGATGAACTCCGAGTTGAGCACACGGGGAAACGAGGGGCCGGGACCCGTGCTGGTGGCGTCGCCGGAGAGGGGCCCGGCGGGCGCAGCATGTGCGCCACGGCGGGACGGGTTGGGGTCGAGGGTGGTGGAGCTCATGGCTTAGTTGCCTCCGGACTGGGCGGGAGCCTCGGCGGCGCCCGCGGTAATCAGCGAGTGGTATTCGACTTCATCCTTGGTCAGCTCCATGTAGGCCTCCTCGAGGCTTGCCTGCAGCGGCGTGAGTTCGTAGATCATGGTGTGGCTGTCGAGGGCGGCGCGGGCGATCTGGCGCGGGTCGAGGCCGCTGACCTCAAGCAGCTCGTTGTCCTGCAGTTCCACGGAGACGCCGTCGCCGGCCAACAGGCGCATCAGCTGGTCCGGCTGGTCGGTGCGGACGCGGGTGCGGGCGCTGCCCTTGCCGTTGATGATGTCCTTGATCGGGGCATCGGCGATGATCCTGCCGCGGCCAATCACGATCAGGTGATCCGCCGTCACTGCCATCTCACTCATCAGGTGGCTGGAGAGGAACACGGTGCGCCCCTCTGAGGCCAGGTACTTGACCAGGTTGCGGACCCAGACAACGCCCTCGGGGTCCAGGCCGTTGACCGGTTCATCAAGGATGATGGTCTGCGGGTTGCCGAGCAGTGCAGCGGCAATACCCAAACGCTGTCCCATGCCCAGTGAGAAGCCGCCCACCTTCTTCTTGGCCACCTCCACCAGGCCCGTCATTTCAATGACTTCATGAACGCGCTTCTTCGGAATGCCGTGTGTCGCGGCCATGGCCCGGAGGTGGTTGTAGGCGGAGCGGCTGGTGTGAACAGCCTTGGCATCAAGCAGCGCGCCGACGTCCCGCAGCGGGGCGGCGTGCCGGTCGAAGGGTGCCCCGTTGACGGTGACGCTGCCCGACGTCGGCCGGTCCAGGCTCATGATCATGCGCATGGTGGTGGATTTGCCGGCGCCGTTGGGGCCGAGGAACCCGGTGACCCGGCCAGCCTCGACAGTGAAGTTGACTCCGGCGACGGCGGTCTTTTCGCCGTAAACCTTTGTCAGGCCTTGTGCCTCAATCATGGACGGGTTCCTTAGAACGGCAGCCTCTCGGCTGCGGAAGTTTGGTGTGCACTGCCCACGCTACCCACGCCCACGCTCCGTTTCGCCTCTCTAAGGGATGATTCAGGGTCGAATCAGGGTAATCCCCACGGATGATCCGGGGCCGGTTTCACCGGGACGGGCGGGAGTCAGGGCCGCGGCGAATAGTACGTCAGGGCCCGCGGCTCAACGCGGAACCGGGCACTGCGGACGCCTGCCAGCGCTTCACCGTCCACAGCCAGTGCCATCGGCGAACCCGCAGATTCAATCAGAACCTCCGTGGCCTCCCTCAGGTGGGTGATCCGGGAGGTTGCCACGGTTCCCGTGAGAACGGACCACAGCAGCCGCAACCGGGCGAAGGATTCATCAGCGGTGATCATCCGGACGTCCAGTACGCCGTCATCCAGAACGGGCCGGTACAGGGGCGCATGGTCACGGGGATAGTAGCGGCCACGTCCCAGGTACGCGATCCAGACCTTGTGCCGGACCCCGTCCACCATCAGGACGGTGGGTGTTCCCACCGCGAAGGTCCGGAACATAGCCACCACCCCCGCCAACGGCTTGCCAAGGGCCGGCTGCAGCTGTTCACGGCGGCGCACCAGATTCGGGTACAGGCCCACACTGGCGGTGTTCACCATGATGAGTTCGGCCGTTTCCGGGTTTCCTGCCAGCCCGCGTTCCACCGTCACCCTGCCCACATCGGACTCCGCAGCCTCACCGTTTGTGGCGGCCGCAACCGCCTCCTTGAGGCTCCCGGTGCCGGTGTCCCGGGCAAAGTGGTTCAAGGTGCCGCCGGGCAGCACGAGCAGCGGAAGGGAACGCTCGACGGCGGCGGCTGCGGCAGTGCCTACGGTCCCGTCACCGCCCCACACACCGAGTGCCAGGGTGCCGGGGTGCGTTGCGGTGGCCTGAATAGCGTCCTCCAGGCTCTCCTCGGGATCCACGGTCTTTATATACGCTTGTGGGAATACTTCCTGCAGGGCCGCAGCGGTCTCCTCCTTGTAGGACCCGCCGAGCGTGTTCACCACAATGCTCAGGCCCTCACCGCCCGGGAGTCTGGGGGCGTCCGTTTCCGCCCGCGTGACCTGGGGAAACGGCGGCCGCACCGGCCACCACTTTCGGGTGAGCAGGGCAGCACCTGCACCGATCGCGGACCCAAAAACCACATCTGAGGGCCAGTGGGCCCCGGTGTGAACTCGGGAATATGCCACACCCACAGCCGCCGGCGCCAGCGCCGCACCGAGGACCGGCCGGACCAGGCCGGTTCCCACGGCGAAGGCGATGGCTGAGGCGGAGTGACCGGACGGCATGGACGAGCTGGTGGGCT
This sequence comes from Pseudarthrobacter sp. IC2-21, assembly GCF_034048115.1. NCBI lineage: Bacteria > Bacillati > Actinomycetota > Actinomycetes > Micrococcales > Micrococcaceae > Pseudarthrobacter > Pseudarthrobacter sp. IC2-21. The sequence continues at coordinate 4,225,739 of NZ_CP139145.1, forward strand.
GCGGATGGACAAACCTGAAGACCGGCAGGTGCTCCGGCAACGGCCGGGTGCGGGGCAGCAGGGTCTTGAAACCGGCGTTGGTCACCGCCGATGCCACGGCCTGGGCGATCAGCCCGTGTACGGCTGCGCGGCGGGTCCGGCCGGGGAACAGTGCCATGATCGCGGCTGCACCGATCCAGAGCTTGCCTTGATCCGCGGCGGCGGAGAGCCTGCGGAAGAACGTGTCGTGGGTCCCCCCGGGAAGCGCGGAAACCCTCCGGACCAGACGCCGGTCAAGACGGCTGATGAACCCCGGTCCTGGGCGCCTGTTGGTGTGCATTCCCCTACCCTAATCCCGGGCGGGACTGAGTTCAGGGATCAACGGCTTTGCGGCCCCGGCGAGGACCAGGGCCACCACAATGGGCGCGAGGATGGCCAGCAGGGCGAGGTGGATGCCGGTGAGATCGCCCAGATATCCCAGCAGGGGCGGCCCGGCGAGGAATGCAACGTAACCCAAAGTGGAGACAACGGAAACCCTCGCGGCGGCATGCCTGGGATCATCGGCCGCGGCGGACATTCCCATCGGGAAGGCCAGGGCGGCGCCGACACCCCACAGTGCGGCGCCGATCCCGGCCAGCCACACGTTTCCGGCGAGCACAAACAGGCCGAGTCCTGCAGCTGCCGCGGCCATGCTGGCACGAAGCACTGCGACGCGGCCGTACGCGTCAATCACGCGGCCGCCGAAGAACCGCATGCCTGTCATGGCCAGGACAAACAGGGCGAACATCAGCGCACCGGTGGACTCTGTGGTGCCCAGGCCATCCACTGTGGCCTTGGCGATCCAGTCATTCCCGGCGCCCTCGGTGAGGGTTGCCCCGAGGACCACCACACCTATCAGCAGGGTTCGGCTGTCGCGCCACGGCGAAGGGCCCTTCACGGCCTGGGCTTCGCCTTCGAGGCGGACCGGTTCGGGTTCGTGCGGAAGGAAATAGCGCGGAGTCACCAGTGCCACCACAACCACCACCGCGGCAATGACCAGCAGGTGTTCGGGCAGGCCCACGCCGAGGGTGGACAACCCTGCACCGATCAGGGCGCCCACGAACGCCCCGCCGCTGAAGGCGGCGTGGAACTGGGGCATGATGGTCCGCCGCAGCTTGTGTTCCACGTCGGCACCTTCGATGTTCTGGGAGACGTCCCACAGCCCGATGCCGATGCCGAAGAAGAACAGCGAAATGGCCGTACCCAGGACCGACTCAGCCGACAGGGAGAGAGCGATCCCTACCCCGGCCAGCGCGGCCAGCAATCCGGCGGCGCGCACGGCGTTGGCCGTGCCGATCCTACCCACCACGAGTCCCGCCGTCGGAAGAGCCAGCAGCGACCCGACCGCCGTGCACAGCAGCAGGCTGCCCATCTGGCCGGACGTGAGGTGGAGCGTTTCGGTGACCGCAGGAATCCGGGCCGCCCAGCTGGCAAACACAAAGCCGTTGACTCCGAAGACCACAAACGTTGCCGCGGCAGCTGCTGTGAGGGAGGGGCCGGCCGAGGTACTGGAGATGTCGGTCTTCATGCTCGAATGCTAGCAACCGCCACAAAACCCCAAGCCCGACGCTCTCTCACTTAATGCGCTTAATTGACCGACGCTCTCTCACTTTCTTCAGGAAAGTGAGAGAGCGTCGGTCCGAAAACCGCATTAAGTGAGAGAGCGTCCCGGGGGGCGGGGCCGGGGCGGGCGTTGCGGGCGTCCCTGGGGTGGGGCCGACGGCGGAGGGCCGGAGGGTCAGCGGGCGCGCTCGACCCGCTTTTCGTCCCAGACCGGCTCGGCGGATTCGTAGACCTTGCCGTCGGAACCAAACACCAGGAAGCGGTCGAAAGTGCGAGCGAACCAGCGATCGTGCGTCACGGCCAGGACGGTCCCCTCGAAGTGGTCAATGGCCTTCTCCAGCGCCTCGGCCGAGTGCAGGTCCAGGTTGTCCGTGGGTTCGTCCAGCAGCAACAACGTGGCTCCCGAGAGCTGCAGCAGCAGGATCTGGAACCGCGCCTGCTGGCCACCGGAGAGGGACTCGTACTTCTGCTCCGACTGCCCGGCCAGGCCGTATCCGTCCAGCGCACCGGCAGCAGCCTCACGGCCGAGCCCGGAGCGGTGTTCGTCGCCGCGGTGCAGGATTTCCAGCAGGGTTTTGCCGAGCAGGTCCGGCCGGACGTGGGTCTGGGCGAAGAAACCGGGCCGGATGCGGGCGCCGAGTTTCACGGTGCCCTCGTGGGGCACTTCGGCGATGTCGACGTCGGAAACGGGCAGATGCTCACGCTCCGGGTCGGTCCCGCCGGTGGCGAGCAGCCGCAGGAAGTGGCTCTTGCCTGACCCGTTGGAGCCGAGGACGCCAACGCGGTCGCCGAACCAGACCTCCGTGGAGAACGGTTTCATCAGCCCGGTGAGTTCAAGCTGCTCCGCCACGATGGCGCGCTTGGCGGTGCGGCCGCCCTTGAGCCGCATCTGCACGTTTTGTTCGATAGGCAGCGCCTCGGGCGGCCCCACTTCCAGGAATTTGGCCAGTCGGGTTTGCGCTGCGTGGTACCGGTTGGCCATGTCGGAGCGGAAAGCAGCCTTGTTTTTGTACATGTTGACGAGTTCCTTGAGCTTGACGTGCTCCTCGTCCCAGCGTTTGCGCAGCTCTTCGAAGCGCGCGTTCCGGTCGGCGCGGGCGTCCACGTAGGAGCCGAAGCCGCCGCCGTGGACCCACGCGCCGGCACCGTTGATCCCCGGTTCGAGGGTCACGATCCGGCCGGCGGCGTTGTTGAGCAGTTCGCGGTCGTGGCTGATGAAGAAGACCGTCTTCTTGGACTCGTTCAGCTTGTCCTCGAGCCAGCGCTTGCCGGGCACGTCGAGGTAGTTGTCCGGTTCGTCCAGGAGCAGGAGGTCGTCAGGACCGGCGAACAGTGCCTCGAGGACCAGACGCTTCTGCTCACCGCCGGAAAGGCTCGACGCCGGGCGGTGCTGGGCGCGGTCGAAGGGGAGTCCCAGCGCGGCCATGCACACCTCGTCCCAGACGGTTTCGACGTCGTAGCCGCCAGCGTCACCCCAGTCCACAACAGCCTGGGCGTACCGCATCTGGGAGGGCTCGTCGTCGAGCTCCACCATGGCGAGCTCAGCCTCGTCCACCTCGCGGGCGGCGGCCGCCAGGGCGGGCGGTGCAGCCGATACCAGCAGGTCCCGGACGGTGGAATCGTCCCGGACCTGGCCCACGAACTGGCGCATGATGCCCATGTTTCCAGAGCGTCCAATAACCCCTTCGTCCGGGACAAGATCGCCTGAGATGATCCGGAACAGCGTGGTCTTGCCGGTGCCGTTGGGCCCGATCAGCGCAGTTTTGGTGCCGTCCGGGACCTTGAAGGTCACGCCGTTCAGGAGTTGGGTGCCGTCGGAAAGGAAGTAGTCGATGCCGGAAACGTCAATATGAGCCACGTGCTCAATCTTCCCATGCCGGCCCGGTACTGGGTCAGCCGGCTGTGGTCAGGAACTGTTTGAGCAGCGGCCCGGACGTGGTCGCGCCCAACCCGCCGTCTTCGACAAACACGGCCACAGCGAGGTCGCCGTGGACGGCCACAATCCAGGCGTGCGTCTTGGGCGGTGTTTCCTTGCCGTACTCCGCGGTGCCGGTCTTGGCGCCCACCGGGGCTCCGGGCACGCTGGCCAGGAAACCGGCGTGGCCGGAGGTCACCACTGCGCGCATCATGTCGGAGAGTGCCGCGGCTTCCTCGGCTGTGATCGGTTTGCCTGATGCCTGCGCCGGGGCCTCGGGCGTGATGCTCGACGACGGCGACGCTGCTTCCGCTGTCGGTTCACCGGGGGTGCCTCCCGCGGCGCCGGCGTCCGGGTTCAGGACCAGCTGCGGTGAAACGGGGGAGCCCTTGGCTACGGAACCCGCCATCATGGCCGCAGCCAGCGGGGACATCAGCACCTTGCCCTGGCCGATCATGGACGCCGCGTGTTCGGTGCCGCCTGCCTCGCCGGGAACGGAACCCAGGAACGCCGCGGCACCCAACTTCGGGGCTTCGACGGCCACACCCATGGCCACCGCGGCCGCCTCAAGCTGGGCTTGCGTGACTTTGTCCCGCGCTGCGATGAACGCCGTGTTGCAGGAGTGGGCGAAGGCATCGCGGAGGGTTACCGATCCGAGCGAACTTTCCGGGTAGCCTTCCGAGTTTTTGAAGGTGCGGCCGTCCACCTCGAGGGTGGGGGTGCACTCCACCTTTGAATCGGGTGTCAGTCCGTTACGGAACATTGCCAGCGAATCGACCATCTTGAAGATCGAGCCGGGTGCGTACTGGCCCAGCATCGCGGTGTTATACCCATTGCTTCCCGGCCCCGAAGCGGCCGCCAGGACCGCGCCTGAGGAGGGTCGGAGTGCCACGATGGCCGAGGCCGGCCCCACGCCGGCCAACGTGCTCTCCGCCAGGGCCTGGAGGGTGGGGTCGAGGGTGGTCTTCAGCGGCGTGCCCGGCTTGGGTGCGGTTTGGAACACCACGCGGCGGGGATCAGTGCCCGCGGCGTTGATCTGTTCGCGGGTGAGGTCTGCCCTGTGTGCACGGACCACCACGGCGTCGGTTCCGCGGAGCTGGGCGTCGTATTGTTGCTGGAGCCCGCCGATGCCCGTCACGTCGCCCGCGCTCAGCGCCCCGGCCGAGGCTTCAATCTGTTCTGCACTGGCCTCGCCCACGGAACCGAGGACTGCCCGTGCGAAGCTACGGCTCGGAGCCAGCGGCTGGCTTTCCTTGATGGCCCGGCCACCGGGGATCGCCGCGATCTGCTCGTCGGTTATGTTGCGGCCTTCTTCACGCAGGGTGATGGCCGGGACAAAGGCCTGGGCGCCGGCCGCCGAAACCTGCTGTGTGTAGGCTGCGGCATCCACACCCACCAGTTCCGCCAACTTGGTGGCGGACGCGGCCGGATCTGCCGCGCCGAGCAGTGGTTTGTCGATGCCGACTTTGACCACCGGGCGGTATGTAACCAGCTTCGCGTCGCCGGCGCCGAGGATGTCTGCCCGCGGAGGCGACTGCGTGCCCTTGGTGAGGATCTCACCCTCAGCGAGCTCCGGGACCAGCGATGACGGGTTCCATGCGGTGAGCCACTTGTCCCCGGACTTCTTAAACTCAGCGTAGGTGGTGTACTTCCACTCGCCTGAGCCGATCTTCCAGGTGTAGTTGAGCGGAACGGTGGCGGTGTTGCCCTCGAGTGACAGTTCCCCGGTTTCCACGGCGGGCCTGTCCGGGTCAAGAGATTTGAAGATGTCCTGAACCTGCTGCTTGGCCACGCCGGAGTCTTTGCCGTCAAAGGCGACGGGGCTGACGTCGAGCACGGACACCGCGGCCGCGAACTGTTTGGCCGCGGCCACGGCACCCCCTCTGCCGTCGTCGCAGGACACCAGGGAGGCGCCGAGAATGAGACCAGCTATGGCAAGTGAAAGTTTCTTTGAGTTCCCCACGGCGTTATTATGCCCCGTTTTGTCATGGGGTTGACCATCCGCGATACATCCCTGCGGAAGCCCGTTCACCACGCCAGGCCCGAACTACGGCTGAAGCCCGAGCGGCGGCACGTCAAGGCCGAATATGTCCTTTAGTGCATGTTTAGCAGCGAAGAATCCCGGCATCCCTGTGACGCCCGGGCCCGGCGGCGTGGAGGACGAGCACAAATACACTCCCCGCAGGGGTGTCCGCCAGGGAATTGGGGACACAACGGGCCTTTGAAGAAGCCCGCGAACGTCCATGATGCCCGCGCTGAAGTCCCCGCCGATGTAGTTCCGGTTGTAACTTGCCAGTTCGGCCGCCGTGGTCACGTGGGTTTGCACCACCACGTCCCGGAACCCTGGCGCGAAACGTTCAATTTGGTTGGTCACCGCCTCGCCCATATCCCGCGTGGAGCCTGCGGGGACGTGGCAATAGGCCCACAGAATGTGGCGCCCTGCGGGGGCCCGGCTGCTGTCGAACCGGGAGGGCTGCGCCGCCAGGACGTAGGGACGCTCAGGATGCTTCCCCGCGGAAACCTCGTTCTCGGCCCGAGACATTTCCTTCCGCGTGCCGCCTACATGCACTGTGCCGGCGTCAGCCAGCTCGGCAGCAGCCCACGGAACCGGCCCGGACAGGATGTAATCCACCTTGCAGGAACCATTCCCGTAGCGGAATGCCTCGAGGGAGCGCCGGTATTTTGCGGGCATGCTCTCCCCGGCAATCTCAAGCAGTCCCCGGGGTGCAACGTCCAGCAGGACTGCACGCGCCCCACCGAGTTGCCGGAGGCTATCGATGGGTTCCCCGGTACGGATTACACCACCGTGGGCCCGGATGTCCGCCGCGAGGGCCTCGGCAATAGCAGCCGAACCCCCTTGGGGAATGGGCCATCCCTGCGCATGGGCCAGAGCGGTGAGCATCAGGCCCGCCCCCGCCGCCGCCAATGACGGCAGATGCGAAACAGCGTGTGCCGCAACACCACTCAGCAGGGCCGGCGCCAGTTCCTCCCGGAAGCGGGCGTTCCACAGCGGAGTCCCCTGTTCGAATGTCCGCAGCCCAAAGAGTGCAGCCGCCACTGGATCCCTCGGGATCCTCAGTAACTGGTGCTGGGTGGCGTCCATGACGCCGTCGATGCGGCTCACCAGGGGAGCGAGCAGCTTCCCGTACGCCGCGCCGTCGCGGCCGAGTGCCTCGACGGTGCGCTCCAGCGAGTGATAGCCGAGCGCAGCCCTCCCGCCATCGAGCGGTGAACCGAACCCGAGCTCCGGAACCACCAGCTTGATCCTGCGCTCCAGTTCGAAATCGCGGAAGAAGGTGGATGCCAGGGCCATGGGATGCACCGCCGAGCAAATGTCATGCAGGTGGCCCGGTTGCATCAGTTCGGTGGTGCGGGTACCTCCGCCGATCGTCCCCGCAGCTTCCAGGACTTCTACTGACAGCCCGGCCCGGGCCATCACTGCGGCTGCGGCGAGTCCGTTGGGACCGGAACCTACGACGGCGACATCAGCCATGGTGCTTCGCCCTTCCGGTGAGGATTGCTTTCGAGGGATTCAGGGGAGTAAGGCGCAACCGGTCCGGCAACCCGTTGAACGGACCTCCATGCGGGTCATCGAGATGGTGCCTGCGCACAGGATCGTAGTTCGGATCATAGATGTCCCAAACCACCCGACCCATCAAATATGCAGTTACGAGCATATGTGCTGCCACCGCCAGAACGTAGTAGGGCATGTCAATGTTGTGTTGCGTGGGACCTTGACTCGAAACCTGTGCGAGGTACATCCACACCGCAGCCCAATAGAGGCCTTCGATCCCCTGCCACACCAGAAAGTCGCGCCACCGCGGCCTGGCCAGCGCCACCAGCGGAATGAGCCAGAGCACGAACTGCGGGGAGTACACCTTGTTTGTCAGAATGAGGGCGCCCACCAGCAGGAACGCGAGCTGCGCCAGCCGCGGGCGCCGGGGAGCCGTCAGGGCAATGTAGGCGACAGCTGCGCAGGCCAGCAGGAAGAGGGCCAGGGCCAGAACGTTGACGGCACCCGGGTCAAGAACGGGCCAGCGCAGGCGGCGTGCCGCCAGATTGTAGGCAAACCACGCCGAGCCGTAGCCCGCCTCCCGGGACACCGGGAATCCGAGAGAGTACGTCCAGCCGGCGGGATTGGCCAGCGCAACGGGAATGTTGACCGTCACCCAGGCGGCCGCGGCTGTTCCCGCGGTCAGAAAGAATGCCCTGAGCCGGCCGGTGCGGAGGGAGAGCAGGAAGACGGCGGCCAGAACCAGGGCGGCGTAGGGCTTGGCTGCTGCGGCGAGCCCGATCAGCACGCCGGCCAGCACCAGCCGTTCCCGCGCGAAACACAGCATCCCTACAGCAAGCAGGCCTGTCGCCCACAGGTCCCAGCTAACGGTTCCGGCGAGCACAATGCCCGGCGCGAGCGCCACCATGGCCGCATCCCAAGGGCGCCGTTGTGACAGTCGGGCCGTGGCCAGGACTGCAACGATCCACAGGGCTGCTATCAGGGCGGCATTAACGTCAAAATAGCCGAGGGTGCGGCTATCAGTGACACCTTGACCGGGGATGAGCCAGGCGGTGACGGCGGCAATAAAACCGGTGAGGACCGGATACTCGAAGAGATGGCCCGGGCTGAGGAAGGCGAACGGGTCCTCTCCGAGGGACCGGTTCCGGAAGAGGTCGGGGAAATCCGAATAGCAGGTGGAATAGAACTGGCCCGGGCTCTGCCAGCCGTTGACACGGCAGTAGCCCTTGATCACCAGAGCGCACAGAGCGGCCAGCACTGTCAGGATGATCAGGACCCGTTCCACGGTAAACACCCCGGGGGAGACGATGCCGGGCGCCGACCGGGCGCCCATGGGCCCGCCAATCAGTTCCGTGAAGTTCTTCAGCAACAGGTCACTGCGGCTGGGAACAACCAGGCGGGCACGCTGTGGGCGCGCCGGCGGCTTCGTCTCCTGCATGCCCCTGAGCTTACCGGGACAGGGCCCGTGCGGGCGGGTGCCGTTTTGCTTCGGCCCCCGCCTCAGCGCAGCCCGGCCGTCTGCTGGTGCACCAGCGCGTAGGCATCTTCCCGGTGTTGGTTCAACAGTTCAACATTGAATTCGCGGCGCCCGGTTCGGACTGGGAAGCGAAGCAGAAACAACGCCTTTTTGATCTTTTTTATCAAAGCACTCACCTCCTTTCCGGGGGAAATGGGCATGGCAATTAGCGCCAATGAGGCTCGCTTCAGTATTGGCGGTAATGAGGCACAGGAATGCCCGGGCTAATTAGCGGATCGCAAATGCGAATGTTCGGGTGAAATGACGGCAGACGGCAGGCGGCTGTGAAAGGAACGACACCAGGTGTTTTGCTGTCACCGCCGGCCCGGCAGTAAAGGGAGTCCCGGTAAACGGAGTCCTGGCAGTAAGAGAGCGCCGAGGCGGGTGGTATCCAGGTCCCGAACTGCCGCCATGCGGCGGTCAGGCGGGGCTAGGAGGCAACGACTCCAGAAAAACGGCGCGCAGCAGCAGCGAAGGCCGGGGTGGCGGTGATGGTCATCTTCCATCCGCTAGTCAAAGTAATCATTTCTCCCAACCTCCTTTTCTGTCAGCCGTTGCTCCAGCAGACTGGCCTGGCAACGGGCGCCGTGCCCCGGCGGAATCGCTCTGGGGCTGAAAATAAAAATACCCTACCTTCGTCGCTGTCCGCCAGTTAATTCCGGAAAGATTCTAAATAAATTTCAGGAAAGGCCTGGTTAGAGTCCCCAGCGCACAATAGCTGGTGTCTTTTTGTCCCATCCAAGGGTGCACACTTTGGCCGTGCCCAGAATAAAGTGGCGGCCTTCGGTGGGGGCCAATTCAAGCCAGCGCGCCGTGAGGATCCGGGAGAAATGTCCGTGGGCCACAATCAGCACGTTGTCGAGTCCGGATTCCAGCACGCGGGCAACAATCTTGTCCGCGCGGGCCGCCACCTCGTCCAGGGATTCTCCGTTGGGCACGCCGTGGGTCCAGATGAGGTAATCCGGGTTGTCCTTTCGGATGAGGTCCGAGCTGATGCCCTCGTAGTCCCCGTAGTTCCATTCCACCGCGAGCGGCTCGTGCTGCGCATCGGGGAAGCCGGCAAGTTCAGCCGTGCGCCTTGCCCGGCGCAGCGGTGACGTCAGGACGAGGTCGAAGTCCACCTGGTCCAGGATTTTCCGGGCTTCCACGGCCTGCTGCTCGCCTTCGACCGTCAAGGGGAGGTCGGTGAGCCCGGTGTATTGCCCGCTTTTTGACCATTCCGTCTCGCCGTGGCGCAGGATCCAAAGCTGGGGGCGGGGCGCGGTGTTCGGGTCAGTCATTTGGACTCCTCAGTGGGGGAAAGTTCGACGCCGGCAGCCGGCTCTGGTTCTTCTGCAGGCGAAGGTGCCGCTTCGGGCTGCTGTGCCCACCACGCGAGCAGCCTGGCTTCGGCCTCCTCCGCCTGCAGCGGGCCATGCTCCATCCGTTCCTCCAGCAGGAACTTGTACGCACGGCCCACCACGGGACCAGGTTTGAGCCCAAGGAGGGCCATGATCTGTGCTCCGTCCAAATCCGGGCGGACTGCCTCCAGGGATTCCCGTTCGCGCAATGCGGCGATCCGGTCTTCCAGGTCGTCGTAGGCGAAGGCGAGCCGTTCAGCCTTGCGCTGGTTACGGGTGGTGACGTCCGATCGGGTCAGCCGGTGCAGCCGCTCCAGCAGGGGACCGGCGTCCGTGACGTAGCGGCGGACGGCAGAGTCGCTCCAGCCGGCCTCGCCGTAACCGTAAAAGCGCATGTGCAGTTCCACCAGCCGGGCCACGGCCTTGATGGTGTCGTTGTCGAAGCGCAGGGCCTTCATCCGCTTGGCGGTGAGTTTGGATCCCACCATGTCGTGGTGGCGGAAGCTCACCGCACCGCCCGGTTCGAAGCGGCGCGTAGCCGGCTTGCCGACGTCGTGCATTAACGCTGCGAACCGCAGCACGAAGTCGGGACCCGGCACCGCGCCGTCGGCGTCTGTTTCCAGGCCGGCCGCCTGCTCCAGCACCTGCAGCGAGTGCTGATAGACATCCTTATGGCGGTGGTGCTCATCCGATTCGAGGCGCAGTGCGGACACTTCCGGCAGGACGAACTCGGCGAGACCGGTCTCAACCAGCAGGTCCACGCCAGTCCGGGGAGCGGCGCCACAGATGAGTTTGATCAGCTCGTCCCGGACGCGTTCGGCAGAAATGATGGTGATGCGTTCGGCCATCCCAACCATGGCCACGCGAACGTCCGGGTGGACCGAAATGCCCAGTTGTGAGGCGAACCGGGCGGCGCGCATCATGCGGAGGGGGTCGTCGGAGAAGGAGTCTTCAGGGGAACCAGGCGTTGCCAGCACCGAGGAGTGGAGGTCCCGCACGCCGCCGAACGGGTCAACGAGTTCAAGGGAGGGCAGGCGGAGGGCCATCGCGTTGATGGTGAAGTCCCGGCGCAGCAGGTCATCGGTCAGTGAGGTGCCGAAAGCCACGACCGGCTTGCGCGACTCAGGATCGTACGCCTCGGCCCGGTACGTGGTGATCTCAATCTGGAAGCCGGACTTCCGCATGCCGATCGTCCCGAAGGCGCGGCCAATTTCCCAGAAGTTGTCTGCCCACTTCTTAATCAGGGCAACTGTCTGGTCCGGGGTGGCGTCCGTGGTGAAGTCAAGGTCCAGCGACGCGCGTCCCAGGAACAGGTCCCGCACCGGACCGCCCACAAGGGACAGTTCGTGTCCGGCATCAACGAAGCGCTGGCCGAGCTCCAGGACCACCGGGTCCACCTGGAAATCGACGGTGTGGGAATCAGTCTTGTGATGTGCGTGCGCCATAGTTACTTAAGCTTGTCAGAAACCTGCGGCTTAGCAGGCCAAAATCTGCTCAAGATCACCCCGATTCGCGTAGCGGCGCCCAAAGTGAGTCATGTCCGGTCCATCTTGATGTCATGTTCCGGTCATCAAGAACGGGCAAGAGTCGTTAGAGTGGACTGCATGGCCCATCCCGTACCGAGCGCTCCCGGCAGGAGGACAAGCGCACCGTTGCCGTCGGCAATCGGTGCCCACGTCGCGCCCGCCCTGCACTCGGCGCCGGCCTCGCTTCCCACCGTGGAGGAAATCTCCGCCGGAGGCGTCGTGGTGGACACGTCCGACGCCGAACTGAGGGTGGCCATTATCGCGCGCCTTAACAGGGGCGGACGGTTGGAGTGGTGCCTGCCGAAGGGCCACCCCGAGGGCGACGAAAACAACGAGCAGGCGGCCGTCCGTGAGATTGCCGAGGAAACCGGCATTGAGGGCGACATCCTGGCCCCGCTGGGCAGCATCGACTACTGGTTCACTGTCAGCGGGCACCGCGTCCACAAGACAGTGCACCATTACCTGCTGCGTGCCACGGGCGGGGAGCTCACCATTGAAAACGATCCTGACCATGAAGCCGTGGATGTGGCGTGGGTGCCCATCCGGGAACTCGCACGGAAGCTGTCCTTTCCCAATGAGCGCCGCATCGCGGACCTTGCCCGGGACGTCCTCCCCGAACACCTCTAAGGCCTTCGCCGCAGGCCAGGGCCGGCCGATGCTCTGGAGCGGGACGCTCCGGTGCCTAACAAACAGCGTCCGGGTGAGACGATGAACTCGATGTCAGCTTCCAATCCTCCCTCCAATAGCGCAAGCCGCACGGGTTCCACCGGACCGGCAGCCGGACCGGGTGTTCCTGCCGAACCAATCGTGCCTGCCGAACCGAGTGTTCCTGCGGAACCGAAAGTGCCCGCCGGCGCGAGCGAAACCCGCTCCAGCGCCATCATGGCGGCCGGCACCCTGGTTTCGCGCTTCCTCGGCTTCGGCAAGACCTGGATGCTGGGTGCCGCCCTGGGCCTCGGCTCCACGGTCAATGACACGTTCATCAACGCGAACAACCTGCCCAACCTGATCTTCCTGCTGGTGGCCGGAGGCGTGTTCAACGCCGTGCTGGTGCCGCAGATCATCAAGGCAAGCAAGGCCCCCGACAGGGGAGCGGACTACATCAGCCGGCTGCTGACGCTGGCCGTGCTCCTGCTTCTGGGCCTGACGGCCCTGGTCACGCTCGCCGCGCCCTGGGTCATTGAGCTGACCACCCAGGGCTACTCACCCCAGCAGCAGGCCCTCGCGGTGTCCTTTGCCTTCTGGTGCCTGCCGCAGATCTTCTTCTACGGCCTGTACGCCCTGCTCACGCAGGTCCTCAACGCCAACGGCGCCTTCGGGCCGGCCATGTGGGCGCCCATCCTGAACAACGTGGTGGGCATCGCCGGGCTGGGCATGTTCATCTGGATCTTCGGCCAGAACGCCGTCAACCCGCATAACCTCGACACCTGGACTTCCACCCAGACCCTGCTCGTGGCAGGGTTCTCCACCATCGGGGTGATCGCCCAGACCGCCATCCTGCTGGTCCCGGTCTTCCGCCTGAAACTTGGCCTCCGGCCGAAATTCGGGTGGCGCGGAGTGGGGCTCGGCCAGGCAGCAAAGCTGAGTGTCTGGACACTCCTGACCGCCGCCGTCGGGCAGTTGGCCTTCCTGTATGTCATGCGTATCGCCACCATTCCCGGTGCCGAGCGCCTGCGGCTGAAGGAGGCGGGGGACCCGGCCGCCCAGATGCTGCCCGGCAACGCCGTGCTCGAGGTGGCCAGCCAGCTGTATCTGCTGCCGCACTCGATCATTGCGCTTTCGCTCGCCACGGTCCTTTTCAACCGGATGACCCGCGCCTCCCAGGACGGCAACCGCAACGAACTGCGCGATGCGCTTTCGCACGGGCTCCGCACCATGGCCGTAGCCACGGTCTTTGGTGCACTGGCGCTCTTTGCCTTGGCCGGACCGCTGGGCATGTTCTTCTCCGGCGGACTCCGGCAGGACGGGGTCATGCTGGCCCAGACGCTCACCATCCTGGCGCTGAGCACTCCGTTCATGAGCGCAAACTTCATGATGTCGCGCGTTTTCTACGCCAACGAGGATGCCCGCACCCCGTTCTACGTCCAGCTCCTGCTGGCGGTGGTCTACGTGGCAGGCGCCTTTGCCATCCAGTTCATGCCCGTGGGCCAGATCATCTACGCGATCGCCATCCTCTACATGGTGGGCAACATCCTCTCCGTGGTCATCAGCGCCTACTTCCTGCGCCGGCTGCTCGGCCACCTCGACGGTCCGCGCATCGCCAACTCCTACATCCGGATGGGCTATGCAGCGCTCGGCTCGGCTGTTGCCGGTGCCGGCGCCCTCTGGCTGATGGGCAGCTACAGCGCAGACGGCTTTGCCTGGAGCGACCGGATCGCCGCCCTGGTGACCCTGATCGTGGTCGGACCCATCATGCTGGTGGTCTACGTCTTCCTGCTGAAGATCTTCCACGTCTCCGAACTCCGCGATCTGCTGCGTCCCCTGCTCGGGCGGCTGGGGCGCGGCGGAACCGGACCGTCGGACACAACGGGGGGCACGCCGTCGTCGTCCGCTTCCGGTTCCGGTTCCGGTTCCGGTTCCGGTGCGGAACGTCCGACGCCGGAACGCGCCACGGTCTCGGTGGATACCGGTCTCATTCCGCGCATCTCGGGCGAATTCGACGCCACCTCGTTCCGCGCGGGGCCGGCACCCGAACGCCAGGCACCTGCGGCCCGCACGGCGGTCTCCCCGGAACAGGGCACCGAACCCTCAGGTGAATATCTGCCGGCCGAAGACGTTCCCGCCACCGCACGCGGCGGCCTGCTGCGCGAAGAGATTCCGCTACCCGGCCGGCGCACCTTCCAGGGGCAGCCCGGCAGGAACCCGCATTTCAGGCCCCGCCGGCCCCGTAAAAAGTAATCTCAGCGGCGTCACCGGCTGCCTGTCGCCCGCGGCGGCCATGGCCAATCGGCTAGGATCGAACCTGAACAGGGGTATTTGCGGCCAGGTGTAATCCGGCTAGCCGGCCGGCGTTTGTCCGGCTCCGGCCGGCAATGGATTCGTCGACGCCACCAATGCCCGGACAGCCTAGGAGGAACACGTGTCCCACCCGATCGACGTTGGATCAGTACTCGGCGGCCGCTACAAGGTCACTGCCACGGTACTGACCTCACACGACCAGGATCTGGTGCTGGACGGGGTGGACCAGGTGCTCAACCGTCCGGTCAGCATTCTGGTCGCCGGCCCGGACAACACCGAGCAGGTGGCCCAAAGTGCCCGCGAGGTGGCTACCGGTGAGCGTCCCGGCAGTGTGCAGGTCCTTGACCTCGGCGTCACCGAAGCAGCCACGTACCTCATTACCAACCACACGTCCGCGGCGGATCTGCTCGACCTCGTGGTTGCCTCTGATGCCCCCTACGTTGAACCGTTTTTCACGGACACCCTGGGCAGCGAAATTTTCGGCCAGCCACGGTCGCATGAGCCCGAGCCTTATGACGACGAAGAAAATGTCGACGCCGGCTACATCAATTACGCGGACACTCACCCCCCGCAGGTGGACCCTTACCGGTCGGCACCCAACGTCCCGCCCGTAGTTCCGGCCCGGCCCCCGATTCGGCCGGCCACACGCCCTGCTGCCGGCGCCCCGCGTGGCGCCGGGCCTGCCGCAGGTTCGGCTGGTGCGGCTGCGGCGGGCGCGGCTGGGGCGGCTGCCGGCATTGCCGGTGGTGCGGCCGCTTCGCGCCAGCAGGAAACGGCTCCGCAGCAGGTCCAGCCCGCCGACCAGCAGCCTATTTCCGGGACGGGACGTGGAACCGGCACGGGTGTTGTGCCCCGGGCCGGCGCTACAGGCGGCCAGCCGGACCACCGGACCGGGGCGGACAAACCAAAGGTTTCGCTGTGGTCCGAGGACGACTATTCCGCCGAAGACCAGGACACCGGCCAAGGCGATGCCGTGAAGCCCGAGCCCACAAAACAGTCCAACCGTTCGGCTGTGGCCTTCCCGTCGCTGGCCCGTAAAACCGCTCCGGCGGCTGCCGCGGTACCCCCCACTGACGATTCCAGCGACTACTACGAAGATGATGAGCCGGAGCGAGAGCCCCGGTCCATGCGGTGGCTCGTGGGCGGCCTGCTTGCAGTGGTATTGATCGCGGGGCTGGTGTTCGCCCTCACCAATCTGGGCAGCCTCTTCAACGGAGGCCCCCAGGCCAACCCGTCACCCGTAGCCACCGGGACCCCGGCTCCTGATACGGGCACCCCGACTCCGAACGCCAGTTCCTCAGCACCGCCGGCGGTGCCGCCTGCGATCGAGAACATCACCCGCCAGGGTAATTTCGATTTCGCAGCCACCTACGATGTGGATCTTGTGAAGGCATTTGATGGCAACGCTGCCAGCTACTGGTCCGACATGGAGTTTGCCACGGAAGCCTGGGGCGGACTCGCCCCCGACGGCGTGCCGTTGTTCGTGAAGTTGAAGAGCCCGGCAACGGTTTCATCCGTCACGCTGACCCAGCTCGGAGCATCCGGCGGCAACCTCAGTGTCTACACGAACGATCGTCCGTCGCTGGACGGTGCCAAACTGGTGGGAACCAACAGCTTCACCTCCACCGACCTGACCATGCCCCTGGCCGAACCGGTCAAGGCGCAGTATGTAATTGTTTCCATCAAGACGCTACCCAGGCTGGCTGCACCGAAGACCCGCTACGGCTACGGGATCCGATTGGCGGAAATCAAGGTTCAATAGCGGAACCGCGGGCCGTTGCCTGCACCACCCGGTCCGGCCCTGGGGTCGCGGCCCGGAATGCGGTCGCGGAATATTCACCACCAACATTCAGTTGTGCCATGTGGCCGGTCAGGAAATCCGGCGCATCGACTAAGGAAGAGGTTCACCGTTCAGTGAGCAACGCAGAAAACACCGCGTCCGAAGTACGTGATGTCATCATCGTCGGCTCGGGCCCGGCTGGATACACGGCCGCTGTCTATACCGCACGGGCCAACCTGAAGCCCCTTCTGCTCGCGGGCTCAGTGACCGCCGGCGGCGAGCTGATGAACACTACCGATGTCGAAAACTACCCGGGCTTCCCGGAGGGAATCATGGGGCCGGACCTCATGGAGAACTTCGAGAAGCAGGCGGCCCGGTTCGGGACCGAGATCCAGTTTGAGGACGTCACCGCGCTGGATCTCGAGGGTGACATCAAGACCGTCACCATCGGCACAGGCGAAACGTTCCAGGCACGGGCCATCATCCTGTCCACCGGCTCCGCTTACCGGGAGCTGGGGCTCCCCAACGAAAAGCGCCTCTCCGGGCACGGCGTTAGCTGGTGCGCAACCTGCGACGGTTTCTTTTTCAAAGGTCAGGACATCGCTGTCATTGGTGGGGGAGACTCCGCCATGGAGGAGGCGCTCTTCCTTACGAAGTTCGCCAAGTCCGTGACCGTTGTGCACCGCCGCGACTCGCTCAAGGCTTCTAAGATCATGGCTGACCGCGCACTGGCTCACGAGAAGATTTCGTTCATCTGGAACAGCACCGTGGACGACGTCGTCGGCCAGGACAAGGTCACCGGCCTCAAGATCAAGAACCTGCAGGACGGCACCGTGACGGACCTCGCCGTCACCGGCGTGTTTGTCGCGATCGGAAACGATCCGCGGACCGACCTCGTCAAAGACACCCTGAAGATCACGGCGGAGGGCACCATTGCGGTGGACGGCCGGAGCTCCAGGACAAGCATCCCGGGCGTCTTCGCCGCCGGCGACGTTGTGGACCCCACCTACCGTCAGGCCATCACCGCGTCAGGGTCCGGCTGTGTCGCAGCCATCGACGTGGAGCACTACCTCGCAGACCTGCACGCGTAACACGCGGCACCGCACACGAAGAGAGAGACAAACGCTATGAGCAACGCAAAAGACGTAACAGACGCAAGCTTCAGCACAGATGTCCTGTCAGCCGAAAAGCCGGTAATTGTGGACTTCTGGGCTGAATGGTGCGGCCCGTGCCGGAAGCTGGGACCGATCCTCGATGAGATCTCGGTTGAGTACAGCGAGAAGGTCGACGTTGTCAAAGTCAACGTCGATGACAACCCTGGCATCGCTGCCGAGTACGGCATCACTTCCATTCCGGCGGTCTACTTGTTCCAGGGTGGCGAGGTGAAGAGCACTGTCATCGGAGCCCGGCCCAAGCAGTACTTCGAAAAGGAATTTGCTGACGTTCTTTCATAATTGAAATAGATCGCTCAGACGCTTGTGGCCGCCGCTTCGTCGAAGTGGTGGCCACACGTGTGTCAGGCACCACTTCGTAGTCCGTTTATGGAACTCATACCGGTTGTTTACAGCTCCAACTTCGTCCAGCAATCCACGAGAGCCCCCGGAAAATCCGAACGCGCTCAGTATTCCCTTTGTGACTCAAGGGTCTGACTAGTGTGCAAATCAGGAAACAGTATTCGAAAACAATTTGCGGCGCGGACTGCGGCAAATTGGGATGTTTCACGTGAAACATCCCAGGAGCTCCCTGACCAGTGATACGTAGGTCTGCCCCGTATCCCGGGGGAGGGTCAGTGTCTATCCGTAAGTCCAGTGATGGGCTGCCCGGTCATTGGCTCACTACTCCGGTGCCCCGCCGGCGTACAACCGTCCATGTGCTCAGCTACTTCGGTGCTCAGAATACGGCAACGCGCACACACGAGGATCATCATTCTGACTTGAATTCCTCAGAGCAAAACGGGCCCCCCGGCTGCCCGTTTTGCTCTGAGCGCAAGGTTGCGCTTCTACGGGCCTAACCTGGGACAGCGTTCAACCCGAATCAGACATGATTTCCGGGCGCCCACCCGAGGTCGAGGACCCCGCCGCGCCAGGCCATTGGGAAGGGGACCTCATCACCGGCGAAGTCCAGGACAGGAGTGGGGGATCCGCCCTCTGAGTACCCCGGCTGGGTGTACGTCGACGCCCGCCACAGTTTGGCATCTTTAGTATTCATTGGCGACGACACCGCCGTCCTGCTCTGCGACTGGCAGTCGTCAGTATCTGGACCACATCAGGACCTCTGCGCGGCCTGCACCCTGCATGTCAGCGGAGAATTGTTTCACGTGAAACAGAACCCTAGCCAGAATAGAGCGCGAATTGCTAAGGACAATGAACTTGGGCACTGGATCAAAATCAAATTCCGAATGTTTCACGTGAAACACCTCCGACCAAGTGCCAGACCGGAGGCGATGAGAGAGCTGTATCTCGTTTCAGCACCTGATAGTCAGCCAGGATTCCAGCTTGTTATGGCTGTTCCCCGCGCATAGGCCCACACATAAGCGGTCAAAGGGCCACTTCCAGCAAAAGCTGACATTGACCAGGCAGTGAATAGGGGACGATCAAAGAACTAGGAACCTCGGCGTTGCCGTTCAAGAATTCCACTAGGGAGCCCAATTATCCTACAAATGTCATGACGCACTGTTGAGATGTGGTGTTGCGGGGACACCGTAGCGGCGTCCGCACCGCAAATACAGCTCAGCGATAGAGGGGAGTTCAGGCGGTGGGATGCCCACTCCGTGGCTAGTGCCCCGTCTTCTGTTTTCCAACACCCCCTGCTGGTCCCCAAACGTGCGGTCTCCAACACGATATGAAGGGGTGGACCTCCGTTGATGTCGGCGGGAGAGCAGTAGAAGATTCATGAGGCTGCAGCGCTGCTCACCTCTGACATGGGCTTCCACTCCCCGGCGCAATACCCCGCCATACATGGGATCGGTGTAGTCAGAGAGGGTCTACAAACGCCGGCTGGACCGCCCCGCTATGGGCTCTGCTGGGCCCCGTTCTTTTGGCCCTTACGACAAACTCGTTCCGAACCATCGGTGCCTCACGCGGCATATGACAGCGCATAGAGGACGCGACAATCGTTCTCAGATCGATTGCTGCGAGTCGAAATAGAGCCATCGTCCCTAGACCTTCGGGGGATCCGGTACCCGTATGCCGCCCGCGCGTCTTCCCTCGACGAGCAATACTTTGCGCATTTCTCAAGAGCCCTTTGTTTCCACCGAACCCAAAGGAACGCCAGCCTTCTCGATAGCAGTTCTTTCGACACTATGCCGCAGAGGTTTGACGGCCCTGGGCCGATACCGCGCGAGCGAACCCCGTGACACCTTTGCTGAACTCCAAATTTCTTGTTCTACCCGATCGTCGTTTCATGCCGCATTGTCGCGCGCCAACTTTCATTGAACACGAACGGGCAAGACAGACGAGTTGAACGCAAGGACCGAGGGGCCCATTTTGGTTACGTGGTTGTAAGACTCCGACTCCGTATGTTTCACGTGAAACGTGAACGCCGTAGAAAGCAGTCATGATCTTGCTGCGACGGTGTGGGGTTCAGTCCCAAGAAGGTAGGCCCAGGGGAAGCCGCCAACGGTCGAAGAGCTGGGGGTCGAAGAGCTACTGGTCGCAGAGCCCAGACGCATACGTCCTTACGGATGTGCCTGACGGTTTCACGTGAAACATCATCGTGCTGGCATTCTCCTCTTCGGAACCGCAACGGCCCTCCGAGACAATGAGAAACTCTGGCGGAAAGCCGAGGAGATCCTCCAAGCGCCCCGGCACAGTCACTGTCGAATATCGTACCGTCCGGGCACAGTCTCGACTCAGCAGTCCGGGGCACATGGAGCCAGCGCGAGCATCCGCATTGGGCACGCCGGCAAGCCGTCGAAGAAGTAGCCCGTATCCATGGAAAGTCAGTCGACGAAGGCATGCCGTCCTGTTCACGGGCCGCCTGCGAGGTTCGCCGCCCTCAAATCGACTGTGTAGGGGAGGAGCCTCGAGGCAAACAAGCAGGTGTGGTACCGCGATACCTACGACGCTGCACACGCCTTAGTGTCCGCAGTGCACGGGATCGGCCCGAAGTCAGATGTCCGACTGGTGTGACCAGGGCGGCATGGGCGCCGATGCCTTAGAGATGGGCCCAGCCGCGAGCTCGGACATACGCGCTGCTGCTGGCAACTTCGGCCCTTCCAACAGCACCGAACGGACGCGCCACGAGTGGGTATTTACCGACATCATCGTCTTATCCCCAGGAGTTATCCACACAACTATCCACAGGCCTGTCAACACACTTATCCACAGCCTTCCGAAACAGGTCACTACGCGCAGAGCTCGTACTCCATATGCTTCAGGCATCTCCGCCGGTACGGCCCGCACTCGGCGGCTGGAGCGAATGGAATTCTTCCGACGCGGAATGTCGGATCTACTCCACAAATAGGTGCTAAATCAGCCCATTACGGCATAGTGTCTGTGCATACGCACATCCGATGTGAGCGGGAGGTCCGTTTCACGTGAAACATCCCACGCAACGCGGCCGCCGCTTGCGATATCGCGCAGCGCTCGGGTTCACTGGAAGGGAGAAATCTCACACGTTATCCACCACCTCACCTGTCGCTGTCCACAAAGTTATCCACAGCGATATCCACCGCAGTCAAACTGCCCACCTCCTCACGCCGGATCCGCGTGCTGTGAAATTCTGGCCTCTCCAACGGACGAATTCTTGAGGTCCAAAGGTATCCATCAAGATGGAGTCCGACCATACAGACTGCCGCATCAGCCCTTGGAGACTTGTCGCCAGCCGTATGGCTCTGCGACCCGCACGATGACAATCACTCCCTCACCTCGTGCTCCCGGCGGGTGAACCAGTGCAGCAGGACGACGTGCAGGGTGTAAGACGCATTGACGACAAGTGACATGGACCGATCTGAACGAGCGGCCTGGGACACCGTAGTTGATGCCGGGGAAGTGAGTCTCACGGTCGCCGCTTCGGTAGTAGTTCAGCCCCTTGGGTCACGGGTCAGAGCCGTGGCACCCGATGTCATGACCTGGTCGAAAGAGAACCTCTCCACTCTTGTGGGCAGGTCCATAACGCTGCGGGGGACTACCCGTGCCGGCCGGTGCTACCCAGGTTTAGTTGAGGAACTGGCGGAAGCAAATCATCTCGCCTGCACATGGGGCCCCCTTAGGCTTTTGCCTGACTCCCACCGACAAGCCAGCTCCGGGGGAGTGCCCAGGCGGTCCACCAAGCGCCCCTTGGTATGCCGGCCAGTCCTGCTGATCCCTTCAGTGATCTCAGTCGTGTTCTGCATCAGTCCATGCCGCAGCGGTCCATGAACGGCTCTCTGTGGGCCGTCCCGTCCTGGGCGCGCCTGAACAGGACAGCGGGGCCGGCCTCATCGGGACAGAGCGCCGGACCTGAACAGGACAGGGCAACGGGCCTGGACAACGCAGTGGGCCTGTACTTAGCCGAAGGGCCTCAAGGCTCCTCCTGCCTCCCCGAGGGGGAATGCCCGGCTTCGGGGTCTCCTCGGATGGTGTTGCCAATTGGAGCATGTGCCCCGATAGCCGAAGAACTGGGAAGAGCAACTCCTTGATTCGACCCGCTACTGGGATGCTGCTATCAGTTCGCCTAGTGCCGCGAGCACTTCAACGGGCTAGCTGTATCTGTACCCAACCTCGAGGTCCTCTGCAATAGACAATGGAGCCATGCGCGTCGGCAGATTGTTTCACGTGAAACATGAGCAACGCTCGCTGTCGGTAGCTCGGAACCTGGAACGTCCAGGGTTCTGGGCTGGGTTGAGTACCGTGCGCTTGCAGCGACGAGCGACAGCTATCTATCGGGGATGAACGGGCCTCTTGGCCATACTGAGTTGGCGGGTCCGATACCTTCTTCGCTGGGCTGTTTACATCACTCACGGCGTTCTCTATCCACCTTGAAAGAAGCGAGGACTCTCATGGCCCTGCGGACTGGCTCCATGCTCCACCTTCGCGGAACAAGAGAGCGGCCCGTAGAATAGCGGGCCAAGTAGCTCCAGGTCATCTACCTGCACTCCAACACCAACAAGAACGGCAGTACGCGCAAAGCGCCTGCACTAACACCTCCTGATTCTCTGACTCTCTGATTCTCTGACTCTCTGACTTTGTCAGAGATTGTGTGCAGTCTTTTCGGTTGGCCTTGTGTCGTCAAGCCGACTTCGAGCATCAGTGTTTCACGTGAAACAGTGCGGCGCTTCCTTGTGAGACGAGGTATTCAAGTCTTCGAACTCGCTCAACTGGTCAGTCGGGGAACTGCCCACAGCGCAGATCGCCCGGACGCCCACAGCCCAAACCTCGGTCACATGGCCAGCCACCATCACGTCACAGCCACGCCAGAACCAAACACGCATGCCACAAGGAGCCAGAAAGACTCCCGGACGGCCGTTCCCAATTATCATCCTCAGACGAAAGTACCACGAAACCTATATGTAGCGGGATGGCTCAAGGACACAAGGCAATCGCCAGCCCATCGGTATCCATCGGCCAAGTGAGACCAGTGTGATCTGGAGTGGAGCCGATACGGCCAGCCGGCAGCCCGCCCCGCCGTCCGCCACTCCGGACCCACCCAGCAGACGCACAAACAAAGCGCCCGCGGCACGTCCATCGCGCCGCGTTCTCCGTTCCCAGCAAGAAGCACACTCCTCAAACACACCGGCGGCTCGTTCGGCCAATATCCGGGCCCGCGCCGTAGCAGCTACCACAACACAGCAAGCCAGGAGGACTCCCTGCCCCGCCGGGGAGGGGCGAAGACAAAACGAAGGGCCTGTTTCACGTGAAACAGGCCCTCGCAGCTTCGCGCTGATGTTTGCTAGTTATCTGATCCGGGAGCTAGAACATCCATGATCCGGTTCAAGTCCTCAACACTGGCGAACTCTATGCTGACGCGGCCCTTTCGGACTCCCAGGGAAATTTTTACGTTGGTATCCAACCGGTCGGACAACGACGACGCCAGATAGTCCAGGCGCTCGTGACGGGCGCCCGGACGCGGGATGTTGTTCTTGGCTGGCTTTGCGGGATCCTGGTACAGCGTCACGGCCTCTTCGGTCGCCCGCACCGACATACCCTCAGCCACAATCTTCTGCGCAAGTCTTTCCATAGCTGCCGCGTCCGGCAAGGCGAGGAGCGCGCGGGCATGGCCGGCTGAAAGAACACTCGCCGCCACACGGCGCTGCACCAGGGGTGGAAGCTTCAGCAGGCGAAGGGTGTTGGACACCTGCGGGCGGGAACGGCCAATACGGTCCGCGAGCTGTTCGTGCGTCGTCCCGAAGTCTTCCAGCAGCTGCTGATACGCCGCCGCCTCTTCCAGGGGATTCAGCTGGCTGCGGTGCAGGTTTTCCAGGAGGGCATCCCGAAGAAGATCATCATCCGTGGTGTCCCGCACGATCGCGGGGATGGTCTCCAGCCCAGCGGCCTGGACAGCTCTCCAGCGGCGCTCACCCATGACGAGCTCAAAGGGTTCGCCACCAACTTCGGTTGATGTTCGGACCACAATTGGCTGGAGGACACCGATTTCGCGCACGGAGTGGATGAGCTCCGCCATGTCATCCTCATCGAAGACTGAGCGGGGCTGTTTGCGGTTCGGATGGATGTCGGTAACCGGGATCTCGGCAAACCGGACGCCTGGGACCTCAACCAGATCAACGCCGTTATCATCGACGGCGCTTTCGTCCTTGGGAGCAGCAACCACTTTATTAGTCCCAGTGGCATCCGCTGGTTCCGCCGGAACAGCTACGGCTTCATCGGACGTGGCTGCGGGGCGCCTCTTGGCCGGGGCCTTGGCCGGAGCTTTCGCGGACGCAGGTTCCGGGGCTGCCTTGCTGTTCGGCTTCGTAACCGCCCGGCTCTTTGGTTCAATCACGTCGGAAGTCAGCGGAGCGTCCTCGGTACGCTTTTCCTGCACCACAGCCAGCGGCGACCGAACAGACGAATCCGCTGACGCTTCACCGGCGTCCGCCGCGGAATCCACCTTCTTCCGCCCCTCAGGAAAGAACAGGTCGACGGGCCGCGATGCAGGTGTCCCGTTTCCCGACCCGTTGCCAGCGGCGGAACTTGGAATGAGTGCGCCAAGACCGCGGCCAAGGCCGCGTCGCTTTTCGCTCATGGATAAATCCCTCCGATGGAAGACTCCGGCGCTGCCGGACTCCGGTTGTTGCAGTTCTTGAAGATTCTAGCGCTCGGCGATTTCCGCTGCGGCTTCCAGATAGGACAGTGCGCCACTGGAGGAAGGATCGTATGTCATCACAGTCTGCTGGTAGCTCGGTGCTTCTGAAATGCGCACCGAGCGGGGTACCACGGCGCCCAGGACCTGGTCCGGGAAATGCTGCCGGACCTCGGCCGCAACCTGGGCTGCCAGGTTGGTACGGCCGTCGTACATGGTGAGGAGGATGGTGGAAACCACCAGATCTGCGTTGAGGTGCTTTTGAATCATCTCGATGTTCTTCAGCAGTTGGCTGAGCCCCTCAAGCGCGTAGTACTCGCACTGGATCGGGATCAGCACCTCGCCGGCGGCACAGAAGGCGTTGACTGTCAGCAGGCCCAGGCTCGGCGGGCAGTCGATGAAGATGTAATCAAGACGCTCTTCACCATTCTTGGCACGGGTCTTCGCATAGACGTCGATGGCCCTGCGCAACCGCTGCTCACGGGCCACCAGCGAAACAAGCTCAATCTCGGCGCCGGCCAGGTGAATGGTTGCGGGCGCACAAATCAGGTTACCGATGTCCGGGCAGGGCGCAACGACGTCAGCCAGCGGGAAATCGTTGATCAGGACGTCGTAGATGCTGTCCACGTCGGCATGGTGCTCAACACCCAACGCGGTGGAGGCGTTGCCCTGCGGGTCAATGTCGATGACAAGCACGTTGAGGCCTGCGGCAGCTAGCGCCGCGGCAATGTTCACGGTAGTGGTTGTCTTACCCACTCCGCCCTTCTGGTTGGATACAGTGAACACCCTCGTCTTATCCGGCTTGGGCAGTTTCCGGCCCACCAGACGCTCCCGGCGCTTGGTCTCATGCGCCAACTCACGGGCAATCGGGCTTGAGTCGTCCATGGTATCGATGACGTTTGTTTTGCTGCCCGACGTTTCACGTGAAACAGCTGCTACGGCTGCAATCGGATTTGGGTGATTCTCGCCGCGCACCGGTGCGGAACCCATGCCAGCAAAGGAACGTGCCGACCCCAAAGACACAAACGGGGGGATCCGTCGTGTGTGGGCTTCGCTACTGGTCACTGGGACACACTCACTCTCGTTCTGCTGTTCCTGCCGTTGTCTAGCCTAACCGCTTCGCCCAGCAGACCTAGGTTACCGGGCCAGGACTAGGCAATCTTTCGGGTCTTGTTCACTACGATCCGCACCACAGTCGTTGGCTCTTCCAGCAGGTTTTCACCCACCGTGAGCACGCTCGTCTGCACACCACCGAGTTTGCGGATCACCTTCGCGGCCTTCTCAATCTCTTCCCCGGCGCTGCGGCCCTTAATGGCCACAACCTCGCCGTGGCCGGCAAGCAGCGGAATCGTCAGACCAGCCAGGTTAGTCAGCGCAGACACTGCCCGCGCGGTCACCACATCCGCGTCCACCATGCCAACAGCCAGCTCCGCGCGGGTCCTCATCACAGTGACATTGGTCAGGCCCAGATCGTCCACCACTTCCTGGAGCCAGATGACGCGCCGCTCCAGGGGCTCGATCAGAGTGAGCTCAAGATCAGGCCGCGCAATGGCCAGACACAATCCCGGCAGACCTGCACCGCTTCCGACGTCGGCGACCCGGCTGCCCTGGGGGATCTCACTTTCGATGACCGCACAGTTGAGCACGTGCCTGCTCCACAGGCGGGGAATCTCGCGGGGCCCGATCAGCCCGCGTTCCGTCCCCGATGTCGCGAGGTGTTCAACGTAGCGCTTGGCGAGGTCCAGGCGGTCGCCGAAGATCTTCTCAGCCGCCAGCAGCTCAGCTGCCGTGATATCAACCATGGTTAACGGGATCAGCAATTCTCTAGTCGGCGGATACGACGATGTGGCGGCCGGCGCCTTCGCCTTCGGACTCACTGACCAGGCCAAGGTCAGCAACGGCGTCGTGAACGATCTTTCGTTCGTAGGCACTCATCGGCTCCAGAGCCACGGCCTCACCCGTCTCCTTCACTTTGGCTGCTGCATCCTCAGCTATCTTCTGGAGGTGGCCGGCACGCTCCTGGCGGTAGCCATTGATGTCCAGCACCAGGCGTGAACGGTTCTCCGTCGCGGAGAGCACGGACAGCCGCGTGAGTTCCTGCAGGGCTTCGAGGACTTCTCCGTCCTCGCCCACCAGGCTGTCCAGGCTATCGGTCTCGTCCTCCGTGACGATCGAAATGTAGGTCCGTCCGTTCCGGACCTCGATGTCGATGTCACCGTCGATGTCGGCGATGTCGAGGAGCTCTTCCAAATAGTCTGCAGCGACGTCGCCTTCCTCCTCGAGGCGGCTGGCAGCGGAACCCTTAGGGTTGTCGTCAGTGTCCGTCGAGGCTTCGTCCTGATCGTCAATGATCTCGTCGGAAAGGGCGTTTTCAGTGCTTTCGGCTGACATTACTTTTTCTTCCTGTTCTTACGCTGGGGCTGGACACGCTGTCCCTTTTGCTCGATAACTGCCGCGGCGGCAGCTGCTTCCGCTTCGGCGTCGGCCTTTTTCCCGCCCAGAATGGGCAGGGCCGGCAGGCCCTTGGCCGCACGGCGCTCGGCGAGAGCCTTCGCAGCGGGGGATCCCGGCGTCGGCATCCGGCGGATAACGAAGAACTGCTGCGCCATGGTCCAGAGGTTGGTGGTGGTCCAGTAGATGAGGACACCGATCGGGAAGTTGATGCCGCCCACGCCGAACACGACCGGCAGGATGTAGAGCATCATCTTCTGTTGACGCATGAACGGGCTGGCCATGGCCTCTTCGGACATGTTCTTGGCCATGATCTGCTTCTGCGTGATGAACTGCGAGGCCGTCATGGCCAGAATCATCACGATGCTCAGGACAACAACGGAAACGTTCGTGGCCCCGCCATGCAACAGTGCGGAGGACAGCGGCGCGCCGAAAATGCTCGATTCGTCGAACTGGATGACCTGTTCCTGGCTCATCGCGCCGATGCCCTTGCCCTGCGTCTTGGCATTGCTGATACCGGAAAGCACCTGGAACAGGGCGAAGAAGAACGGCATCTGGATCAGCATGGGCAAGCAGGCCGAGAACGGGTTGGTGCCGTGCTTCTTGTACATGGCCATCTGTTCCTGCGCCATGGCCTGGCGGGACAGCTGGTCGGTCTTGCCCTTGTACTTGTCCTGGAGTTTCTTCAGGTCGGGCTGGAGCAGCTGCATACCGCGCTGCGCCTTGATCTGCTTGACGAAAACGGGGATCAGCGCCGCACGGATCACCAGCACCAGGCCGATGATGGACAGTGTCCACGTCCAGCCGTTGGCCGCAGGCAGGCCAATGACAGTCAGGCCCTCATGGAATCCCACCATGATGACGGACACAAGCCACTTGAACGGAAACATGATTGTTTCAAAGAAGTCCATACGATATCCCTATTCGTCAGGCCGCAGTGCGGCCTTCTCCATCAGTCTGAGCAGCCAGGTACTTGTCCGGGTTGTTCAGGACAACAATTCTGGGGGTCCGGTTTTCAGGCCAGTGGCGGTGGCCGGCGGGGACATGGTCCACTCCGCCGGAGTTCCACGGATGGCAGCGCACCAGGCGCCGCGCTGCGAGCCACGTTCCTTTCACGGCCCCGTGGACCGTGATTGCCTCAAGCGCATAGGCCGAGCATGAAGGAAAGAAGCGGCATACCTGGCCGTACAAGGGCGAAATCACCTTGCGGTAGGCCATCAGCAGCAGGATAAGAATATTTTTGGGCAGGTTCCAGATGAACGTGCCCACGGCGGTAACGCCGGGAAGAAGGTAGCGGACGACGGCGGCAGTCACCTTATGCACGCTGTGTCCCTTCCTGTGTTGTACCGGTTGAACCGCCTACAGCAGCCCGCGGAAGGCGGCTGCCCAACCGGCTCGTGGTCGATTCCAGTGCAGACCTATAGTCCGCCAGCAGTTGGTCCCAGCTGGCGTCCGCGGAAGCAGGCAGTGCCCGCACCACTATGGCGAAACCGGTACCATACTCGCTCAGCGAGCCGGCAGCGGCTTCTCTCAGTCTCCTCTTAACGCGGTTCCTGACCACAGCGTTCCCGACACCCTTGGAAACGATGAACCCGATCCGGCTGGGTTCGTCGGCAGCCAAGGCTGCCGCATATAACACTACGTTCCGGCGTCCATTGCGGACACCGGAACGTACGGTTGTTGAAAAATCAGTTGCAGTCCTTAAACGGTTACGGGTGGCCAGCACCTTAAACTCGCAAAGAAATGTAAACCGACGAGTCAGTTATTAGGCCGACAGCTCGGTGCGGCCCTTGCCACGACGGGCTGCCAGGATGGCGCGGCCGGCACGGGTACGCATACGAAGGCGGAAGCCGTGCTTCTTGGCTCGACGGCGGTTATTCGGCTGAAAAGTCCGCTTGCTCACGTTAGTTACTCCAGTGGATCAAAGGTGCGCCCACCCGATCAGTAATTGGGAAGAACTGGCCGACGCTAAGTTTTGTATATGCACGCTTCCCCCGGCTGCTCAAACGCAAGGCGTTGGAGAGATTCAGATGGGGACAGAAAGCGTACACAAAGGACTTCACAACACTAGGGCAAACGGCTTGCCAGAGTCAAACTGACGGGGGCCTCGGTGGGTGCCCGGGGCTGTGGCTAACGTGTCCCCACAGCCTGTGGATGAAGTGGCTCACACGGCCAGTTTTGGAACCACACCCGTGTAATTATCCACAAGCTACTTCCCAGCTATCTTCTGGCGTTTTGATCCCCTAGAGTGGCTCAGTAGCCGATTATCCACGGACTGTGCATAACCCTGTGGATGAAGCTGAACCAGACTCCTGGTTCCGGACTTGGGCTGCAACGTAATGCAGGCAAGCAAGTTTGAGGAACCGATTGATGACAGTAGACGAAGCCAACCACGCCAATACTGTCGGAAGTTCCTGGCGACGCGTGGTGAGCCTCCTCGAGCAGGATGACCGCGTTTCGCCTCGGCAGCGCGGATTCGTCATCCTGGCGCAGGCCCAGGGCCTGATCGGATCCACCCTCCTGGTAGCCGTCCCGAACGAACTGACCCGCGAAGTCCTGCAGACCCAGGTAAAAGAAGCCCTGGACGACGCCCTTCACAACGTTTTCTCCGAAGACATTCGTTGCGCCATCGATGTGGACACGGACCTTGTGCCCATCCATAAAGAGCCCGAACCCGTCGTCGAACCGTCCTATTCTGCGGATCAGCTGATCGAACAGAAGCCGCAGCCCATGCTGCCCAGCACATCCCACGAATTCGGCCGGCTGAATCCCAAATACGTCTTCGACACCTTCGTGATCGGCTCCTCCAACCGCTTTGCCCATGCTGCCGCCGTGGCTGTCGCCGAAGCGCCCGCCAAGGCGTACAACCCGCTGTTTATTTACGGTGACTCGGGTCTGGGCAAAACCCACCTCCTGCACGCGATCGGCCACTACGCCCGGCGGCTATACAGCGGAATCCGCGTTCGGTACGTGAATTCCGAGGAATTCACCAACGACTTCATCAACTCGATCCGCGACGACGAGGGTGCGAGCTTCAAGACCACGTACCGGAACGTGGATGTGCTGCTGATCGATGACATCCAGTTCCTCGCAGGCAAGGACCGGACTTTGGAAGAGTTCTTCCATACGTTCAACTCGTTGCACAACAACAACAAGCAGGTGGTCATCACCTCCGACCTGCCCCCCAAACAGCTTGCTGGCTTTGAGGACCGGATGAAGTCCCGTTTCGAATGGGGCCTGCTGACCGATATCCAGCCGCCGGAACTGGAAACCCGCATCGCCATCCTCCGGAAGAAGGCGCTCAGCGAAGGCCTCTCGGCGCCGGACGATGCGTTGGAGTACATCGCGTCCAAGATCTCCAGCAACATTCGCGAGCTCGAGGGCGCCCTGATCCGCGTGACCGCGTTCGCCAGCCTGAACCGCCAGGCCGTCGACGTTGCCCTCGCGGAGATGGTCCTGAAGGACCTCATCACTGATGACGGCGCCCAGGAGATCACGTCGAGCCAAATCCTCATCCAGACAGCTGACTACTTCAAGCTCACCATGGAAGAGCTCTGCAGCAAGTCCCGGACCCGGACCCTGGTCACAGCCCGCCAGATCGCCATGTATCTCTGCCGTGAGCTGACCGACATGTCGCTGCCCAAGATCGGCCAGGAACTGGGCGGCCGCGACCACACCACGGTGATCCATGCTGACCGCAAGATCCGTGAGCTGATGGCTGAGCGCCGTGTGATTTACAACCAGGTCACCGAGCTCACCAACCGGATCAAACAGCAGCAGCGCGACTCCTGACCCGGCGCCTCCCTACCTTATTAACAGGTGCATGTGGATAACCCTGTGGATACTTAAGGGGACAACCCTGCTTAATGGGCTTAAAACCCTTAAGGCGCCTGTGGATCAGCAAAAACCCAAAAATTGTTATCCCCATCCACAGCCTGTTTAAAACTAGGCTCGCCCACAATGGATGAACAGGGCTTAACCGCTGGATCCTGCGGCCGGATCGAGTTATCCACAGTTTCCACAGGGGTTATTAACACTACTAATCCCAAGAAAATGATTTCCCTCAAACAACAATCTCGATCCGCACCCCGAACGGACCAGGGCCAGGTGGCCCCGGCGAGCCAGCCGGTACGGCCGGGGATGGGTTAATCCCCGGTCTTGCGGCTAAGCTGGCAGCAGCGCTCCCATCCTTGGGTTTCTTTGTGGTTCAGCACGCCGGGAACCATGCAGGTTCCATGGTTGGAGCGCGACTACTTTCAGGCTCCCTAAGGAGCTCGGGTTCAGATATGGCAGCAGCAATGAAAGGCGGCACCCTTCCGTGAAGTTCAGAGTCGAACGGGACGTCCTGGCAGAAGCCGTCACCTGGACAGCCCGGTCGTTATCTCCGCGACCACCGGTTCCGGTGCTATCGGGTTTGCTCCTGAAGGCCGAAGCGGGCACCGTGAGCCTGTCGAGTTTTGACTACGAAACCTCGGCGCGGCTGGAAATTCCGGCTGACATCCACACCGAAGGGACCATCCTGGTTTCCGGCCGCCTCTTGGCTGACATCTGCCGGAGCCTTCCCTCCGCCCCCGTGGACGTGGAGACCGACGGCAACAAAGTCACGCTGACCTGCCGCCGCAGCAGCTTCCACCTGGCCACCATGCCCGAAGCTGAATATCCGCCCCTGCCGGCGCTGCCTGCCATCAGCGGTACGGTGCCGGGAGATTCGTTCTCCCAGGCGGTTTCCCAGGTCATTATTGCCGCCAGCAAGGATGACACCCTGCCGATTCTTACCGGCGTGCGGATGGAGATCGAGGACGATCTCATCACCCTTCTCGCAACGGACCGCTACCGTCTGGCCATGCGGGAAGTTCCGTGGAAGCCGGCAACTCCCGGCATCTCCACCAGCGCCCTGGTCAAGGCAAAGACCCTCAACGAAGTGGCCAAAACCCTCGGCAACAGTGGCGACATCAACCTCGCCCTGGCCGACGATGACAGCCGCCTGATCGGTTTCGAAAGCGGCGGACGGACCACCACGTCGCTGCTGGTGGACGGCGACTATCCAAAAATCCGTTCCCTGTTCCCGGATTCCACGCCCATCCACGCGACAGTTCAGACGCAGGAACTCGTGGAGGCAGTCCGCCGCGTTTCCCTGGTGGCTGAACGCAACACCCCGGTGCGCCTCGCGTTCACCGAGGGACTCCTGCACCTGGATGCCGGCACCGGCGAGGATGCCCAGGCCTCCGAAGAACTTGAGGCGCAGCTTTCGGGCGAGGACATCACCGTTGCCTTCAACCCGCACTACCTGGTGGAGGGGCTGGCGGTCATTGAAACCAAGTACGTCAGGTTCTCCTTCACCACGGCGCCGAAGCCGGCCATGATCACGGCCCAGGTGGACGCCGATGGTGAGGACCAGGATGACTACCGCTACCTCGTGATGCCCGTCCGCCTCCCCAACTAAGTAGCAGCAAGTGTCGTTATGGGCGTCCAAAACGACACTTGGTGCGACCTAGTTGGGATGACCCGTCCAACACCCGCCAACCCCGCGCAGAAAAGAGACTCACGTGCACATCGGACTCATCGGCCTTGGCAAAATGGGTTTCAACATGCGCGAACGGCTGCGCAAGGGTGGCATCGAGGTCACGGGCTTTGACCGCAACCCCGACGTCACCGATGTGTCATCCGTGGACGAGCTCATCGCCGCCGTTCCGGCGCCGCGGCTCATTTGGGTCATGGTCCCGTCCGGCGAGATCACGGACGCCGTCATCACTGAGCTCGGGAACAAGCTCGACGCCGGTGACCTGGTGATCGACGGCGGCAACTCACGCTTCACCGAGGATCAGAAACATGGTGCCGCACTCGCGGCAAAAAGCATCCGCTTTGCGGACTGCGGTGTTTCAGGTGGTGTGTGGGGCCTGCAGAACGGCTACGGACTGATGGCCGGCGGCGATGCGGCCGACATCGAGTACGCGCTGCCGGTCTTTGATGCCCTCCGTCCCGAAGGCGAACGCGCCGACAGCTTTGTCCATGTGGGCGGGGTCGGCGCCGGCCACTACGCAAAAATGGTCCACAACGGCATCGAATACGGCCTGATGCAGGCCTACGCCGAAGGCTACGAACTGCTGGCCGCCAAGGACATTGTGGATGACCTGCCCGGAACGTTCCGGGCCTGGCAAAAAGGCACAGTGGTCCGCTCCTGGCTGCTGGATCTGATGGTCAAGGCACTGGACGAGGATCCGGGACTGGCTTCCATTGATGACTACGTCGAGGATTCGGGCGAAGGCCGCTGGACCGTTGAGGAAGCGATCGCCAACGCCGTCCCTGCCCCCGCCATCACGGCAGCGTTGTTCGCCCGCTTCTCCTCCCGCGAGGACAACTCTCCCGCCATGCGGATGGTATCCGCCTTGCGGAACCAGTTCGGCGGGCATGCCACCCGTCCCGCCAAATAGCCTCCACCCGGGAGCCTTGGTTCCCAGAATTCTGAAGACCGCGTGTACCTAGAACACCTTTCCCTGACCGATTTCCGCAGCTACGCCCAGGTTGACCTTGCCCTCGGCCCCGGCGTCACCGTGCTGGTGGGATCAAACGGAATCGGTAAAACCAACCTCATGGAGGCCATCGGCTACCTGGCCACCCTGAGCTCACACCGGGTCAGTTCCGACGGCCCGCTGCTCCGGTTCGGGACGGACCGTTCGCTGGTACGGGCCAGGGTGGTCCGTGGTGAACAGACCACGGTGTTGGAACTGGAAATCAACGCCAGCCGCGCCAACCGGGGCCGGATCAACCGGAGCAACCCGGTCAGGGCCAGGGATCTGCTGGGAATCTGTCAGACAGTGCTTTTCGCTCCGGAAGACCTCGCGCTGGTCAAGGGAGATCCATCAAACCGGCGCCGTTTCCTGGATGAGCTGCTGGTCAGCCTCATTCCACGGCACTCCGCCACCCGCACGGACTATGACAGGGTCCTCAAACAGCGCAACGCGCTCCTCAAATCCGCGCGGACCGGGAAGTTCACGCCCGCCCATGAAGCCACCCTCGACGTGTGGGACCAGCATATGGCCCGGGCCGGCGCCGAGTTGCTGCACGCGCGGCTCGAACTTGTCGAGCGGCTGCGTCCGCATCTGGCCAAGGCATACGCCCAGCTCACGGATGGTTCAAAGGAGGCCGGGGCCGTGTATCGGTCCACCCTCCAGAACCTGATGGACGACGACGGCGGTGCAGGGTTGGGTGCGGGCAGTGGGTCTGCGGCAGCCGGGTCCGCCGCGGCAGAGGAACTGAGCTACCTGAGCGTCGAAGAACTGACGGAGCGTTTTGTCCAGGCTTTTGCCGGCTCACGCCGGAAGGAACTGGAACGCGGAATTTCCCTCGTGGGGCCGCACCGGGATGAGCTGGAACTGATCCTCGGCGAGGCGCCCGCCAAGGGCTATGCCTCGCACGGTGAAA
This sequence comes from Pseudarthrobacter sp. IC2-21, assembly GCF_034048115.1. Taxonomy (NCBI): domain Bacteria; kingdom Bacillati; phylum Actinomycetota; class Actinomycetes; order Micrococcales; family Micrococcaceae; genus Pseudarthrobacter; species Pseudarthrobacter sp. IC2-21. The sequence goes on from NZ_CP139145.1 coordinate 4,259,962, forward strand.
CCTGGTCGATGTGCCTGTCCCTGCGGCTTGCCTCCTACTATGTGATGCTGGATGACGCCCGCACCGGCGGTTCGGCGCCCATCCTCATCCTGGACGATGTTTTTGCCGAACTCGATGTGCAGCGGCGGCGTAAACTGGCGGCAATAGTCTCCGGCGCGGAGCAGGTCCTGGTGACCGCCGCCGTCGACGCCGATATCCCGGCCGAACTGTCCGGCCGGCGGGTGAAGGTCATCCCGGGAGGAATCGATGAATAAGGATGAGAAGAGCGGGCTGCAGCCCGGCCGCGATCCTGACAACATCGATGCCCCGCAGGCGGCACTGAACAGAATGCGCGAGGCAGCGGCCGCCCGCGGTGAAATCCGCCGCAGGTCATCTCCTCCTGCGGGGACCGCCAAGGCCAAACGCGGCATCAGGGACACCCGCGGATTCAGCCAGTTCCACGCCACCGGGCGGGATCCCCTGGGCCTCGGCAAAGTGGTGGGACGCCTCGTGGCCGAACGGGGATGGACCTCGCCGGTGGCCGTCGGCTCCGTCATGGCGGAGTGGGCCACCCTGGTGGGCCCGGAAATCTCCGCCCATTGCACGCCGGAGAGTTTCACCGACACCACCCTGCATGTGCGCTGCGATTCGACCGCCTGGGCCACCCAGCTGCGGCTGCTGAGCATCAGCCTGCTGGAGAAATTCCGCACGGAACTTGGCGACGGTGTGGTCACCAGCATCCAGGTACTGGGACCCACGGCACCCAGCTGGCGCAAGGGCGGCCGCACCGTCAACGGCCGGGGTCCGCGCGATACCTACGGTTAGCCGCCGTCGTCGGCTCTTGAATATTGGTCCGGCGGCGTGTAGGGCGCTCTAAGGGCCAAGGGGCGTATAGGCACCCGGAGGCGGGACCTTAAGGGCGCCCAAGCGGCGGTCAACGGCCTCACACGGGCACATCGGGGATGGGCATGGCCTCCAGAATGCGGGGTTGCGGCCTCTTTCACGGTAGAATCACAGTAGATAACTGGGCGCCGGCGAAACGTTGACTGTGTCCGTTTTCCGCGCTCACACAGCAGGCGGACTTCGGTTCTGCACGTCGACCCACTCGCCAGGGCCATCAGCTTGTGCCTGTCGGCGGCCGCTTTTCCTTGGGAGAGCAGACGCCGGCCATCATCGAAAAAGAGGAGTCGACAGCACCTGTGGCTAACGACAATACAGATACCCAGGCAGTGGAACGCACCGTGGAGGATATCCCCGACACTCCGGCGGAAGCGGTGACACCCCGGGAATACGGTGCAAGCGACATTACCGTCCTCGAAGGCCTTGAAGCCGTCCGGAAACGCCCGGGCATGTACATCGGCTCCACCGGACTGCGCGGCCTGCACCACCTGGTCTATGAAGTGGTGGATAACTCCGTCGACGAGGCGTTGGCCGGGTACTGCACGCACATTGAGATTGTCCTGCAGGCCGACGGCGGCGTGAAGGTCGTTGATAACGGCCGCGGAATCCCCGTGGACATGCACCCCACCGAGCACAAACCCACTGTTGAAGTGGTCATGACCATCCTGCACGCGGGCGGCAAGTTCGGCGGCGGCGGGTATGCAGTCTCCGGCGGCCTTCACGGCGTGGGCATCTCCGTGGTGAATGCGCTCTCCAGCCGGGTGGATACCGAGGTCCGCCGCCAGGGCCACGTCTGGCGGATGTCCTTCGCCGACGGCGGCAAGCCGCAGGGGAGCCTGGTGGAGGGTGAAGAGACCACCGAGACCGGCACCACGCAGACGTTCTACCCCGACGCGACCATTTTCGAATCCACCGAGTTCGATTTCGAGACGCTCCGGGCACGCTTCCAGCAGATGGCCTTCCTGAACAAGGGCCTGCGCATCACCCTCACGGATGAGCGCCCGGCGGCCGCGAAGTCCGAGTCCGGGGACGATCTTGACCTGGACGGCGTTGTCACCGAGGGCGAAGTCCCCGCCGATTACCGCACCGTGGTGTACCAGTACAACGACGGCCTGCTGGACTACGTGAAACACCTGAACTCAGGCAAAAAGGTTGACGTTGTCCACGAGGACGTCATTGCCTTCGAAACTGAGGACAAAGAACGCAAGATCGCACTGGAAATGGCGATGCAGTGGACCAACGCCTATTCCGAGAGCGTCCACACCTATGCCAACACCATCAACACCCACGAGGGCGGCACGCACGAAGAGGGTTTCCGGGCGGCGATGACCTCGCTCATCAACCGCTACGCGCGCGAAAAGAACATCATCAAGGAAAAGGATGACAACCTCACCGGTGACGACATTCGTGAAGGCCTGACCGCTGTCATCTCGGTAAAGCTGGCAGAGCCGCAGTTTGAGGGCCAGACCAAAACCAAGCTGGGCAACTCCGAGGTCAAAGGCTTCGTCCAACGCGTGGTCACTGACGGACTGGGCGACTGGCTGGAACGCAATCCCGGCCCGGCCCGGGACGTGATCCGCAAGGCCATTTCCGCGGCCCAGGCCCGGATGGCCGCCCGGAAGGCCCGCGACAACGCGCGGCGCAAGAGCCCGCTCGAGTCATTCGGCATGCCCGGAAAACTGTCCGACTGCTCCTCGAAGGATCCTGCCCGTTGTGAGGTCTACATCGTGGAGGGCGATTCCGCCGGCGGTTCCGCCAAGCGCGGCCGCAACCCCGAGACCCAGGCCATCCTCCCCTTGCGTGGCAAGATCCTGAACGTGGAACGCGCCCGGCTGGACAAGGCCCTGGGCAACGCCGAGGTCCAGTCCATGATCACGGCGTTCGGTACCGGCATCGGCGAGGACTTCGACCTCAGCAAGTTGCGGTACCACAAGATCGTGCTGATGGCCGATGCTGACGTCGATGGCCAGCACATCACCACGCTGTTGATGACGCTCCTGTTCCGCTATATGCGTCCGCTCATCGAAAACGGCTACGTATACCTGGCGCAGCCCCCGCTGTACCGGATCAAGTGGTCCAACGCCCCGCATGATTACGTATTCAGCGACAAGCAGCGGGACGCCAAGTTGGTTTCCGGCCAGGCGGCCGGACGCCGTATTCCCAAGGACAACGGCATTCAGCGCTACAAGGGCCTGGGCGAGATGGATTACACCGAGTTGTGGGATACCACCATGGACCCGGACAACCGGACCCTGTTGCAGGTGACCATGGACGACGCCCTGGCCGCTGACCAGGTGTTCTCCACGCTCATGGGCGAGGACGTGGAGTCCCGCCGAAACTTCATCCAGCAGAACGCCAAGGACGTCAGGTTCCTGGATATTTAGCCGGTTTTACGGATAGATATTCCATTACCGACATATACCTGAAACGGAAAATATAAACGATGAGTGACGAGACACCCGAGAACCCGGCGGATTCCGCTGACCTTCCGGAAGACGTGCTTGAAGGCGATCTGCTGATCGACCGTATTGAGCAGGTGGACCTTCAGACCGAAATGCAGCGGTCCTACCTTGACTATGCAATGGCCGTTATTGTGGGCCGCGCCCTGCCGGACGTACGCGACGGATTGAAGCCCGTGCACCGCCGTGTGCTGTACGCGATGTTCGACGGCGGATACCGCCCCGAGCGTTCCTTCAACAAGTGCGCCCGCGTGGTGGGCGAAGTCATGGGCCAGTACCACCCCCATGGTGACACCGCCATTTACGATGCCCTGGTCCGCCTGATCCAGGACTGGACCATGCGCTACCCGTTGGCGCTGGGCCAGGGAAACTTCGGCTCGCCCGGCAATGACGGCGCTGCGGCCCCCCGGTACACCGAAACCAAAATGGCCCCGCTGGCTATGGAGATGGTCCGGGACATCGACGAGGAAACCGTCGACTTCCAGGACAACTACGACGGCAAAAACCAGGAACCCACCATCCTGCCGGCACGTTTCCCCAACCTCCTGGTCAACGGCTCCTCCGGCATCGCCGTGGGCATGGCCACCAACATCCCGCCGCACAACCTGCGCGAGGTGGCGGACGGGGTCCAGTGGTACCTTTCGAACCCGACAGCCACCCGCGAGGAGCTCCTCGAAGAGCTGCTCCTGCGCATCAAGGGGCCGGACTTCCCCACGGGGGCAACCATCCTGGGCCACAGGGGCATTGAGGATGCGTACCGAACCGGCCGGGGGTCGGTCACCATGCGCGCGGTGGTCAACGTTGAGGAACTCCAGGGCCGCACCTGCCTGGTGGTGACCGAACTGCCGTACCAGGCCAACCCGGACAACCTGGCCATCAAGATTGCCGAGCTGGTCAAGGACGGCAAAATCTCCGGCATCGCCGATCTCCGCGACGAAACCTCCGGCCGTACCGGCCAGCGCCTGGTCATCGTGCTCAAGCGCGATGCCGTGGCCAAGGTGGTGCTGAACAACCTTTACAAGCACACCGAACTGCAGAGCAATTTCTCGGCCAACATGCTCGCGATCGTGGACGGGGTTCCGCGCACGCTGAGCCTGGACGCGTTCATCCGCCACTGGGTAACGCACCAGATGGACGTCATCGCACGCCGTACCCGGTACCGCCTGCGCAAGGCTGAGGAAGAGGCGCACATCCTGCGCGCGCTTCTGAAGGCACTGGACATGCTGGACGAAGTGATCGCCCTGATCCGTGCGTCCAACACCACCGAAGCAGCACGCGACGGCCTCATGCAGCTGCTTGACATCGATGAGCTGCAGGCCCGCGCCATCCTGGACATGCAGCTGCGCCGCCTGGCCGCCCTGGAGCGCCAGAAAATTCAGGACCGCCACACCGAACTTGAAGCCCTGATCGCCGAGTACAACTCGATCCTGGCCTCCGAGGAACGCCAGCGCGAGATCATCAGCACGGAGCTCGGCGAGATCGTGGCCAAACACGGCGATGACCGCCGCACGAGGATCCTGATGGGGTTCGACGGCGACATGTCCATCGAGGACCTCATCCCCGAAGAGGAAATGGTTGTCACCATTACCCGCGGCGGCTACGTCAAGCGCACCCGCAGCGACAACTACCGTTCCCAGCAGCGCGGCGGCAAGGGCATCAAGGGCGCCCAGCTGCGCGGCGACGACGTAGTGGAGCATTTCTTTGTCACCA